>DASRGD010000016.1:0-38302 GCA_035651195.1 Gaiellaceae bacterium
TCGCGCCCTCGCGCTCGGAGCCGAACGCGCGGCGGTGACGGCGCGTGAGGATCCGCCTCAGCCGGGGAGCCGCGAGCGCCGGCGCCGCGTCGGGGCGAGCTCGCGTTCGAGCTCGTCGACGAATTCGCGGTGGAGGTCGAGCACGCGGCGGAGGAAGCCGGCGACGAGCAGGAGGTACTTGCGCCGGTGCGGGAGGCTCGCGGCGCTCGCCTCGCTCTCGGCGAGCCGGTCGAGCAGGTCGGCGATGTCGTCGCGCAGCGCGCCGATCCCGCGCCGCGTCGCCTCCTCGCCCACGAGGTCGGCGATCAGCAGGCGCACGAGCAGCTCGCTCTTGGTCGGCGTGAACCGCACCGGCGTCTCTGCCCACGCGCGCAGCGCCTCGAGGCCCTTGTCGGTGAGCGTGTAGACGGTGCGGTCGCGCGTCTTCCCCCGCTCCTTTCGCGCCGCGAGATAGCCGAGCTCGGCGAGCCGCTTCGGCTCGACGTAGTACTGGCTCTCGCCGGCCCAGTCGAGGATGCGCCCCCGCCGGGCCATGCGCAGCAGGTCGTGCGCGCCGGCGCCGCCGCGGCCGACGAGGCCGAGGATCTCGTACGAGAAGAGGGTGAGCTCGTTCTTGAGCACGTCGGGATCACCAGCCTAGAACTACGGAACGTAGTCTAACGGGCGGGCGGCTCGGCGGACCGTGAAGAGCGTCCCCCCGCCGTCCCGACCGCGAGATCTCGTCGACGAGCTGCCCCGCCTTCCTGGTTCGAGCATCTGTGTCACGCCCCGACGCTTGCACGCGCACGAGCGCGGGGACGAAGATCGGCACGTGGGGCGACGACTGGCGGGCATCCCCGGCTTCGGGATCGACCGAGTCGCGGCGGCGGCGGGCGTGGACCCGGACGTCCTCCGGCTCGAGAACTACGACACCGACATCCCGCCGCACCCCGACGCGCTCGAGGCGACGCGGTCGGCGATCGGTCGGGACGAGGCGAACTCGTACCTGCCCTTCTCCGGCCTCGACGAGATGAAGGAGGCGGTCGCCGACTTGATCGCGCGCCGCGGCGGGCCGCGATACGACCCGTACTCGGAGGTCGTGATCACCGACGGAGACGGCTCGGCTTTGCTGAACGCGTTGCTCGCCCTCGCCGATCCCGGCGACGAGGTCATCCTGACCGACCCGACGTACGCCGGGATGCTGCAGCGCGTGCGGCTCGTCGGCGCCGCGCCGAAGCTCGTGCCGCTTCGCGGCGACGCGGCCGGTTGGCGACTGGATCTCGACGCGCTGCAACGAGCCGTCTCGGCCCGGACGCGTCTGCTCCTGCTGATGAACCCGGCCATCCCCTCGGGCTGGGTGGCGAGCGACGACGAGTGGACGGCGATCACCGGCATCTGCCGCAACCGCGGGATCACCCTCCTCTACTGGATGCTCTGGGAGGCAGTCGTCTTCGGCGGCCGGCCAATCGTCGTCCCGTCAGCGCTCGAGGGGATGCGCGACCTGACCGTCACCGCCGGCGCGGTCTCGCTCGAGCAGCGGATGATCGCCTGGCGTGTGGGTTGGACGGTGTCGCGGGCCGACCTCACCCCCGCGCTCGCGATGGTGCACATCTACAACGCGATCGTCGCGAGCGGCTTCGCGCAGGTCGGCGCGGCGGCCGCGCTCCGGCTCGGAGACGACGACGTCCGTGCCGCGGTCGCGGAATGGGAGCGCCGTCACGACGAGCTCGTCCGTCAGTGCGCGGGCCTGCCGCTCGTGCCGGCGCACGGCGGCTGGTCCGCCCTCCTCGACGCCGAGGCGTGCGGCGTCGATGCGCCGGAGCTCTCTCGGAGGCTCCTCGAGCACAAGGTCGCGGCGACCCCGATGACGGACGCGTGGGGCGGGCCGGTCGCGAAGAAGCACCTTCGACTCGTGTTCAGCAACGAGCCCGTCGAACGGCTCGCGCTCCTCGGCGAGCGCCTGCGTGCGGCGCTCGCGTGACGGCCACCCGACGACGCGGTCTAGCGCAAGTCTGGGTTCGGCAGCATCACGTCGCGGATCGTCGCCGCGAGGTCGTGGTACGAGCCGATGAAGGTGCGCAGCGTGCGGACGGTCGCGCCGAAGGTGTCGAACTCGTCGACGGCGAGGCCGTCGGGCTCGTACGCGCGCCGGAAGTCGGGGAGCTTCGCGTAGAGCTCCTCGACGATCTCCGCCGGAACGGGCTCCTCGAAGCGCTCGCGCACCTCGATCCCGGCGGCGTTGAAGAGCCGCTGCCACTTCGCCGGGATCGTGAGGACGACGTCGCCGCCGACGAGCTCCGTCCAGTGCAGCACGTGCCGGTACGCGGCGGCGAGCAGTCGCGTGCGGTAGCCGCGTTCGCGGAAGATCGGGTACGCGTGCTTGAGGCAGGCGATCCCGGCCCAGTTCGCGACGCCGGGCGTGAGCAGGACCCGGTCGCGGTCGGCGAGCGCCTGCAGCCAGTCGTCGAGCCGGCCGATCATCATCGTCGCGACCGGTCGCATCGCCGCCACGTCCTCGCCCGCCTGCTCGCGCCGGCGCAGCCCCCGCTCGACCGCCTCCGCAACCGCGAGCGCCTGCGGCACCGTGAAGGAGACGGTCGCGTTGACGTTGACGCCGGCCGCGGTCACCTCTTCGATCGCCGCGATCCCCGCGCGCGTGGCGGCGATCTTCACCTGCACGTTCGGCGCGAGCTGCGCGAAGTGGAGCGCCTGCTCGACGAGCGCGCCGGCGTTCCGGTACAGGCGCGGGTCGGTCTGGATCGAGATCCGCCCCTTCAGCCCGCCCTCGCGCTCGAACACCGGCCGGAGCATGTCTGCCGCCTCGACGGCCAGCTCCTCGACCACGCGCCACGTCACCTCGTCCTCTCCCCACGTCGGGTGCTCGGCGGCGATGTCGGCAATGCGCGGCCGGCGACGGTCGAGCTCCCTCGTCAGGACCTCGCCGACGATCGTCGGGTTCGACGTCGCGCCGACGGCGCCGTTCTCGATCGCGTACGCGAGCTCGTCGAGCGAGCAGGAGTCGTTCCAGAAGTCCGTCGCGGTCGTCAGCGCCATCTCGTGCAGAGGGCTCTTGAAGCGGGTGCGCGGCTTCGTCGACGTCGCCATCGCGGACTGCGACGCAGGCTACACCTCTAGGATCGGCGCGCGTGAGAATCGCGGTCCTCGGCACCGGGCGGATGGGCACCTTCCGCGCCGCCTGGCTGCGCGCTCACCCCGACGTCGAGGAGGTGCTCGTCGGCAGCCTCCGCGCCGGCACCGTCGACGCGGCGCTCGACGCCCGGCCGGACGCGGTCGTGATCGCGTCGGCGACGACGGACCACGCGGCGCAGATCCGCGCCTGCGCCGAGCGCGGGCTGCCGATGCTGTGCGAGAAGCCGATCGCGCTCACCCTCCGCGAGACGCGCGCTGCGCTCGACGTCGCGGGCGATCGGCTCCAGGTCGCGTTCGAGCGCCGCTTCGATCCCGGCTTCGCCGAGGCCCGGCGGCTCGTCGACGCAGGCGCGCTCGGGACGCTCTACAGCGTGCGGCTGATCGCGTTCGACCACGAGCCGTCGCCTGAGCACTTCATCCCGGGCAGCGGCGGAATCTTCCGCGACATGCACATCCACGACTTCGACGCGGCGCGCTGGCTGACCGGACGCGAGGTCGAGCAGGTCTACGCGATCGGGACGGTGCGCCGCTGGGAGCGGTTCGCGAAGCACGGCGACGTCGACACGGCGGCGGTCGTCCTGACGATGGACGACGGGCTGCCCGTCGTCATCAGCGGCTCGCGCCACGACCCGCGCGGCTACGACTCCCGCGCCGAGCTGCTCGGATCCGAGGACTCGATCGCGGTCGGCCTCGACGCGCGGACGCCGCTGCGCCCGGTCGGCCCGTCCGCGCCGGCGCCGGCGGCCGACCCGCACACGGCCTTCCTCGAGCGGTTCGCCGCCGCGTTCGACGCGGAGCTGCGCGCGTGGCTCGAGTTCGTCCGCGGCGAGCGCGAGAACCCGTGTCCCGGCGAGGCGGCGTTGCACGCGCTCCGCGTCGCCGTCGCCTGCGACCGCTCGCGCGCGGATGGACGGCCGGTCGCGGTCGCGTCGGTGAGCGACGACGATGACGCGTGAGATCGGCATCGGTCTGCTCGGGGTCGGCTGGATGGGCAGGCTCCACTCGAGCTCCTACCTGCGCGTGCCGGCGCACTACCCCGACTGCGACGGCGTCGCACGGCTCGTCGTCGCGGCCGACGAGGTCGAGTCGCGTGCGCGCGGCGCGGTCGAGCAGCTCGGCTACGAGCGCTGGACGACCGACTGGCGCGACGTCGTCGCCGACCCCGAGGTCGATGCCCTCAGCATCGTCGCGCCGAATTTCCTCCACCGCGACATGGCGCTCGCCGCCGCGGCCGCAGGCAAGCCGTTCTGGGCCGAGAAGCCGCTCGGCCGCTTCCCGCACGAGACGGCCGAGATCGCCGCGGCCGCGGAGGACGCCGGCGTCGTCACGATCGTCGGGCTGAACTACCGCCATGCACCGGCGGTGCAGCACGCGCGGGCGCTCGTCGCGTCCGGCACGCTCGGCGAGCTCACCCACTTCCGCTCGCAGTTCGTCGCGAGCTACTCGGCGAGCCCGCGCGGCGCGCTCTCGTGGCGCTTCTCGCGCGAGCAGGCGGGCCTCGGCATCCTCGCCGACCTCGGCTCGCACGCGATCGACCTCGCCCAGCTCCTGCTCGGCCCGATCGTGCGCGTGACGGCGACGACGGCGCTGCTGATCCCGCGCCGCCCGCTCGCCACGATGGGGGAGGGCACGCACTTCTCGGTCGTCGAGGACGGGGCCGAGCTCGGCGACGTCGAGAACGAGGACTGGGCGGCGGCGCTCGTCGAGTTCGAGCGCGGCGTCAAGGGGACGATCGAGCTCAGCCGCGTGCTCGTCGGCGCCGAGGCGCGGTACGCATTCGAGGTGAACGGCACCGAGGGCGCGGTCGGGTGGGACTTCGAGCGGCTGAACGAGCTACGCGTCCACTCGCTGCTCCCGACGGGCGACCGCGGCGACGCGCGCGTCGTCATGGGCCCCGCGCATCCGGAGTTCGCACGCTTCCAGCCGGGCAGCGGCATCCCGATGGGCTACGACGACCTGAAGGTGATCGAGGCCCGCCTCTTCCTGCAGTCGGTCGCGGACGGCGTGCAACGCGAGCCGGGCGTGCGCGAGATGCTGGCTGCGGCGCGGGTGATCGACGCGATGGTGCGCTCGGCCGAATCCGGCGCCTGGACTCAGGTGTAGAGCTCCGGGTTCGCGACCGATGCCGGCCGCTCGCCGCGCAGCGCGGCGAGGACGCCCTCGGCCAGCTCTCGGAACGTCGCCTCGATCGCGCGCGGCGTGCGCCAGAGCGCGTGCGGGCTGCAGACGACGCGCGGGTGCGCGAAGAGCGGGTGCGCGGGGTCCGGCGGCTCCGGCTCGAAGACGTCGAGGCCGACACCGCCGAGCCGGCCCGACACGAGCGCGGCGAGCAGGTCGTCGAGCGAGCTGACGATCGCGCCCCGCGCGAGGTTCAGGAGCAGCAGCCCGGGCTTCGCCCGTGCGAGCAATCGAGCGTCGACGGCGCCGCGCGTCTCGTCCGTCAGGGGCGCGTGGATCGAGACCGCGTCGCTCGTCGCGAACAGCTCGGCGAGCGCGACGCCGCCGCCGACGTACGGATCGGTGAACTGCGTGCCGACGCCGAGCGGCGCGACGAGCTCGGCCAGCCGGCGGCCGATGCGGCCGTAGCCGAGGATGCCGAGCGTCAGGCCGTCGAGGTCGCCCACCTCGGTGTCGCGCTCGGCCCAGCGCCCCTCCTTGACGAGCCGGTCGAGCTCCGGCAGCCGCTTGACGAGCGCGAGCAGGAGCGCGAGCGCGCCTTCGGCGACGGCGAGCGCGCCGCCGGGCGCGAGCACGACCGGGATACCGCGCCGCGTCGCGGCCGTGACGTCGACCTCGGAGAAGCCGACGCCGCTGCGGCCGATCACGCGCAGGCGCGGGGCCGCGGCGATCGTCTCGGCGGTTATCACCGCGCCGCCGCGGACGAGCAGCACCTCCGCCTGCGGCAGCAGCGGCGCCAGCTCGCCCGGCGCCGCGACGACGATCTCGCCGAGCAGCTCCTCGGCGAGCGGCGGAACGGCGCCCGTGGCGACGATCACCGCCGCACGCCGAGCGCCGCGCGCGCGCCGGCGACGACGTACGACGTGTCGGAGCCGACGCCGATCATCGTGTAGCCGAGCTGCCGGTACCGCGCTGCGTCGTCGACGCCGCGGGCGAGGATCCCGGCCGCCTTGCCGTGCCGCGCCGCCGCCGCGGACACGGCCTCCAGCGCCGCGGCGTAGCGCTCGTCCTCCCACCGCTGCCAGATCCCGAGCGCGTACGAGAGGTCGTTCGGCCCGACGAAGAGGCAGTCGACGCCGTCGAGCGCCGCGATCTCGCCCGCCTCCGCGACTGCCTCCGCGCTCTCGATCTGGACGACGCCGACCGGCTGGAAGCCCTCGACGTGCTCACGGCCGCGCGCCCCGTACCCGCCGGCGCGGTGCAGGAGCGCGACGCCGCGCACCCCGGCCGGCCCGTAACGAAGATGCGAGACCGCACGCGCGGCATCCTCGACGCCGCCGATGCGCGGCACGACCACGCCCGCCGCGCCGAGGTCGAGCACCTTCGCGAAGCGCGGCCGCTCGTTTGCCTCGACGCGCACGAGCGTCGTCGTCGCCGCCGTCGCGTGCAGGAGCGAGAGCAGGTCGGCCTCGGTCGCCGACCCGTGCTCGAGGTCGACCAGCACCCAGTCGAGCCCCGCCTGCGCGCAGATCTCCGCCGCGACGGTCGAGCCGGTATTGAGAAAGCACCCGACGAGGAGCTCGCGGGCGAGGAGACGCTCGCGAAAGGTCATCAGTAGTGGAACCGCTGCCGGGCCGCGCGCTCGCGCTCGTACTCCGCGCGGAGCTTCTGCACCTCGGCGACGCCGGACACCTCGGCCGGCGCGACGTCCCACCAGACGCCGCCGTCGGGCAGGTAGCGGTGCGGCTCGGTCTCGCAGACGATCGCGCACGGCCGCCGCTCGGCGCGCGCATCCTCGAGCGCGCGCCGGAGCTCGTCCGGCGTCGTCGCACGCCAGGCACGCGCGCCGAGGCCTTCGGCGCTGCGCGCGAGGTCGAGCCGGAGGTACTCACCGTCGAGCCGCCCGTCGCCGTCGCGCAGGCGGAACTCGTTGCCGAACGGCCGACCGACGCGCCCCATCTGCAGCCGCCGGATGCTCTGGAAGCCGTGGTTCTCGGAGACGACGACGGTGATCTTGAGCCCGTGCTGCAGCGCCGTGACGAGATCGCCCGGGTTGAGCACGTACGTGCCGTCGCCGACGTACGCGTACACCTCGCCATCCGGCTGCGCGAGACGCACGCCGACTGCGCCCGGAATCTCGTAGCCCATGCACGAGTAGCCGAACTCGATGTGGCACTCGCGGCCGCCGCTCGCGTCCCAGAGCTTGAGCAGGTCGCCCGGCGGCGTCCCGGCCGCGGCGACGACGGTGTCGCCGCGCCGCACGAACTCGTTCAGCGTCAGGATCAGCTGCGCCTGGCTCATCCGCTCGCCGGCGACGCTGTCGGCGAGGCTGCTGCGCGTCTCGCGCCACGCGTCCTTCGCGCGCTCGACGTCGGCGCGCCAGTCGGCGCGCGCACACGGCTCGAGCGCCGCCGCGAGCGCGCGCAACGCCTCGCGCGCGTCGGCGACGATCGGCAGCGCGCCCTGCTTGCGCGCGTCGTGGTCGGCGACGTTGACCGCGACGAAGCGGGTGCCGGCGCCGAAGAGCGACTGCGAGCCGGTCGCGAAGTCGGTCAGGCGCGTGCCGACGCAGAGGACGACGTCGGCGCGCGCTGCGATCTGGTTCGCGGCGGCATTGCCTTCGAGCCCGAGCCCGCCGAGGCCGAACCACGCGTCGTCGGCAACCGCGCCCTTGCCGGCGAACGTCTCCGCGATCGGAACGCCGATCCGCTCGGCCAGCGCCGTGAGCTCCGCTTCCGCCTCCGAGTAGCGGACGCCGCCGCCCGCGACGACGAGCGGCCGCACCGCCGCCCGCAGGAGCTCGGCCGCCTCGTCGATCCGACGCGCCGCGGGCGGCGGCCGCTCGATCCGCCAGACGCGCTCGGCGAAGAACGAGCTCGGGTAGTCGAACGCGTGCGACTGCACATCCTGCGGCAGCGCCAGCACGACCGCGCCCGTCTCGACCGGCGACGTCAGCACGCGCATCGCCTCCGGCAGCGCCGTCAGCAGCTGCTCCGGGCGGACGATCCGGTCGAAGAAGCGCGCTACCGGCCGGAAGCAGTCGTTGACGCTGATGTCGCCCGCACCCGGATGCTCGAGCTGCTGCAGCACCGGCCCCTGGTGGCGTGTCGCGTACGTGTCGCCCGGCAGCAGCAGCACCGGCAGCCGGTTGATCGTCGCGCCGGCGGCGCCGGTGATCATGTTCGTCGCGCCGGGCCCGATCGACGACGTGCACGCGAGCGTCGCCCGGCGGCGCGTCGCCTTCGCGAACGCGGCCGCCGCGTGCACCATCGACTGCTCGTTATGGCCCTGGAAGAACGTCAGCTCGCCGCCGAGCTCGTCGAGCGCCTGCCCGACGCCGTGCACGTTGCCGTGACCGAAGATCCCGAATACGCCAGGGATCAGCCGCCGCACCTCGCCGTCGCGCTCCGAGAGCTGCGCCTGCAGGTAGCGGACGAGCGCCTGCGCCGTCGTCAGCCGCTCGCTCATCCGACGCCGTGGATGACGACGGTCTTCAGCTCGGTCATCTCCTCGATCGCGTACCTCGGGCCCTCCTTGCCGACGCCGCTCGCCTTCAGACCGCCGTACGGCATCAGGTCGGCGCGCCAGAGCGGCGTCCAGTTGATCTGGATCGAGCCGCAGTCGACGGCGCGCGCGAACCGCAGCGCGCTCGTCAGGCTCGAGGTGAAGATGCCGGCGCCGAGCCCGTACGGGCCGTCGTTCGCGAGCGCGATCGCCTCGTCGACGTCGGCCGCCGGCGTGACCGCGACGGCGGGGCCGAACAGCTCCTCGCGCGAGAGCGCGTCGCGCGGATCGACGTCGGCGACGACGGTCGGCTCGACGACGGCGCCGGCGCGGCCGCCGCCCGTGAGCAGACGCGCACCGGCGCCGACCGCGGCGGCGATCGTCGCCTCGACCCGCTCCGCCTCGCCCTCGCTGATCAGCGCCGAGAGCTGCGTGCCGTCGGCGAAGGGATCGCCGACCTCGATCGCCTCGACCCGCGGCACGAGCGCGTCGAGGAAGTCGGCGTACACCGGTCGCTCGACGACCACGCGCTGCACCGAGATGCAGACCTGGCCGGCGTTCACGTAGCCGCCGCTCGCCGTCGCCGCCGCCGTCTGCTCGAGGTCGGCGTCGGCGAGAACGATGACGGGACAGCTCGCGCCCAGCTCGAGCGAGAGCTTCTTGACGCCGGCGACGGCGGCGATGCGGCGACCGACCGCGCTCGAGCCGGTGAAGCTGATCTTCCGCACGCGCTCGTCGGCGCAGAGCGCCGCCCCGAGCTCGGCGCCGGAGCCGGTGATGCACTGGACCGCGTTCGGCGGCGCGCCCGCCTCGAGCAGGAGCTGCGTCAGCTTCAGCGCCGTCAGCGGTGTCCGCCCCGCCGGCTTGAGGACGACTGCGTTGCCGGCGGCGAGCGCCGGGTAGAGCTTGTGGCCGACGAGCAGCGCCGGGTAGTTGAACGGCGTCACCGCGACGACGACGCCGCACGGCTGGCGCAGCGTGAACGCGAGCTTGTCGGCGGCGTTCGGCGCCGCGTCGACCGGGACGGTCTCGCCGTGGACGCGCGCGCCTTCGGCGGCGGCGAGCCTGATCAGGTCGGGGATCCGCCCCGCCTCGCCCCGTGCCTCGGCGAGCGGCTTCCCCTCCTCGGCGCTGATCGTGTGCGCGAGCTCCTCGACCGCGGCGGCGGTGAGCGTCGCCGCACGCTCGAGCAGCGCCTGCCGCTCGTACGCCGACAGCCTTCGCATCGTCTCGGCGCCGTCGACCGAAGCGCGCAGCGCCGCGTCGGCGTCGGCGGCCGAAGCGTGCGGGACGGTGTCGACGACCTCGCCGGAGTACGGGTTCCTGACGGCGTCCTCGCCCTCGCCCGTGCGCCACTCCCCTGCGACGTACATCTGCATCGACGCGTCTATCCTCGCCCATCGCAGCCGCACGAGCGACGCACGATCAGCTCCAGCGGCACGCGGACCTCGGCCGGCTCCCGCTCGCCGGCGAGCAGGCGCAGCAGCATGCTCGCCGCCAGCTCGCCGATCTCGCGGTCGTGACGCGAGAGCGCGGTCAGCGGCGGATCGAGCAGGTCGGCGAAGACCGGGTCGTCGAACGAGACGAGCGCGACATCCTCGGGCACGCGCAGGCCCGCCGCACGCAACGCGCGCAGGACGCCGACGGCGAGGGCGTCGCTCGCGGCGATGATCGCCGTCGGCCGCTCGTGCAGCGCGGCGAGCGCCGCGGCGGCGCGCTCCGCGCTCGCCTCCGACCACGCCTCGTCGCCGTGACGGAGGTAGTCGGAGCGTGGCGGGAAGCCGGCGCGGGCGACAGCGCCCTCGAACGCCGCGAGCCGCTCGTCGGCGCTCGTCGAGCCGGGGTGACCGCCGACGAAGGCGATCCGCGTGTGGCCGTGACCGCGCAGGTGCTCGAACAGAAGCGTCATGCCTTCGACGTTCGCCGGCGCGACGCGTCCGCTCGCCGCCGGGTCGAGCCGGTCGAAGAAGACGACCGGCACGGACGGCGGCGGCTCGTAGCCGCCGGTCGTCGCGAGCAGGATCCCGTCGACCCGGTGCGCGATCAGCGTCCGCAGCGCCGCGCGCTCGCGCTTCGGCTCGCGCTCGCTGCTCATCACGAGCACGACGTAGCCCGCACGCTCGAGCACGTCCTGAGCTCCCTTCAGCGCCGCGGCCCAGAAGACGGTCGCGACATCCGGCACGACGACGCCGACCGACGACGACGAACGCGTGCGCAGCGAGCGAGCGATGCGATTCGGCTCGAAGCCGAGCGCGCGCGCCGCCTCGAAGACGCGCAGGCGCGTGCTCTCGCCGACGAGCGGGCTCTCGCGCAGCGCCCGCGAGGCAGTCGACGCCGAGACACCCGCGGCGGCTGCCACGTCGGCGAGCGTCGGGTGTCGGCGAACCTCGATCCGTGAAGGATTGACGACGGCGGCGGACTTTGCAATCGTTGTCACTCGTCGGCCGGGAGGGAGCAGACGCAGGACCGGGTCCGAATCGGCTTGCTGGGCTACGGGTGGATCGCCCGCGCCCACGCCCACGCGCTGCTGACGCTCGACCACATCGCGCCGCTGCCCCGGCGGATCGAGCTCCGGGCCGTGGCGGGTCGCAACGCCGCACGCACCGTCTCGTTCGCGGCCGAGCTCGGCTTCTCCCGCTCGGCGAGCCGGTGGGAGGAGGTGGCGGAGGCAGACGACGTCGACGTCGTCGCGGTCGCGACGCCTGTCGAGGCGCACGCCGAGGCGGTCGCGGCGGCGATCCGCGCCGGCAAGGCGACGTTGTGCGAGAAGCCGCTCGGCCTCGACGCGGTCGAGTCGGACGAGCTCGCGGCGCTCGCGGCGGCTGCCGGGGTCACCGCGGCAGTCGGGTTCAACTATCGCTACATCCCGGCAGTGACGCTCGCGAGGGAGCTCGTCGAGGCGGGACGGCTCGGTCCGCTGCGTCACTTCCGCGGCCTCTACCTGCAGGACTTCAAGGCCGGATCGGCGCAGTCGCGGACGACGCACGGCGGCGCCAGCGCCGTCCTCGACTACATCCACCTCGCCGACATGCTGCTCTACCTCGCCGGCGAGCCGGAGGCGCTGCAGGCGCAGACGGCCCGCTTCGTCTCCGACACCGACGACCAGTTCGCGGCGGTGCTCGAGCTGCGGGACGGCGCGACCGCGACACTCGAGGCCTCGCGCGTCGCGCTCGGGTGGAAGGGGCGCGAGCGGATCGAGCTGAACGGCTCCGACGGCTCGCTGTGGTGGGACCTCGAGGACCCGAACCGTCTGCACGTGTACCTGGCGGGCGACGAGCGCGAGCGGCTCGGCGGCTTCCGCGACGTGCTCGTCACGAATCCCGATCACCCGTTCATCGACCGCTGGTGGCCGCCCGGGCACGTGCTCGGCTGGGAGCATGCGCTCGTCCATCAGTGGCGCGACTTCCTCACCGCCGCCCTCGACGGGCGGCCGGTACCGGCCCGGCAGGCGAGCTTCGAGGACGGCCGCCGCGCAGCCGTCGTCGCCGACGCGATCGTCCTGTCTGCGCGCGAAGGGCGGCGAGTCGAGCTCGATCTCTTCGCACGTCAGGCTCGCTCCCGGCTGGAGGAGACGGCGAGCCTTCGATGAGGCACGACCAAGGCAGCGAGACCACGACAACCCCGGACAGAGGAGCGAATGAATGAGAAACTGGAAACGCGTGGCGCTGGTCGCCACGACTCTCGCGGCAGGCGTGCTCGCCGTCACGGCGAGCGGCATCGCGTCGGGCTCGCACTCCACGCGGGGTGCGGCGGCGCTGAAGTTCGCGATGATCACGCACGGCGACCCGAGCGACCCGTTCTTCGCCGTCGTGAAGAACGGCGAGAACGCCGCCGCCAAGACACTCGGCGTCACCGCCACGTACCAGTCGAGCGCGAACCCGCAGACCGAGATCCAGTACATCCAGGCTGCGGTCAACCAGCACGTGAACGGCCTCGCAATCGCGTACGACAACCCGTCCGTCGAGGCAGCGGTCAAGAAGGCGGCGGCGGCCGGGATCCCTGTCTACGGCCTCAACTCCGGCCTGACCGACTTCCCGGCGAACGGCGAGATCGGCTACGTCGGGCAGGACGAGGGAATCGCCGGCCAGGCCGTCGGCAACGCGCTGAACAAGGTCGGCGGCCTGAAGCACGTCCTGTGCGTCATCCACTACGCGGGCGCGGTGAACCTCGAGCAGCGTTGCGCCGGCGTCAAAGCGACGTTCAAGGGCACCGTGACGAACATCAACGTCCCGACCAACGACCTCGCCGCCGACGAGTCGTCGATCAAGTCGAAGCTCGCGGCCGACAAGTCGATCGACGCCGTCGTCACGCTCGGCTTCGCCGTCGCGCAGGTGGCGGAGACCGCGATCAAGGCCGCGAACTCGAAGGCGAAGCTGGGCACGTTCGACCTGAGCGCGAGCGCGCTCAAGGACGTCACGGCCGGAAAGCTGCTCTTCTGCGTCGACCAGCAGCCGTACCTGCAGGGCTACCTGCCGATCCAATTCCTCTACCTCTACAACAAGAACCTGAACATCGTCGGCGGGGGCAAGCCCGTCCTCACGGGCCCGAACCTGATCACCGCGGCGACGGCCGCCAAGGTCGTCAAGCTTGCCGCCGCAGGAACGCGCTGAGAAGCTGTCGGAAGCGGCCCTCGGGGCGCCGGGCGACCGGCCCCCGGGGGCGTCCCGCGACGAAGGAGGAGTGAGGGTCATGGCCACCAACGTCTCGATCGCCCGTCCGCTCGAACGGTGGGGCGGGGTTCGCGTCTTCGCCCATCCGGGGAGCGCGGCGCTGATCGGCGCGCTCGTCGTGCTCGTCTTCTTCGCCGCGCAGTCCGCGCCGTTCCGCTCGCTCGGCGGGATCTCGAACTGGCTCGACCCGGCATCGCTCTTCGGCATCAGCAGCGTGTTCGTGGCGCTGCTCATGATCGGCGGCGAGTTCGACCTGTCCGCGGGCGTGATGACCGCGTCGTCCGGGCTCGTCGCGGGGCTGATCGGAACGCAGACAGGGCTGAACATCTGGTTCTGCCTGCTGCTGGCGCTCGTCTTCGCCGTCTGCATCGGCCTGCTCAACGGCCTCATCGTCGTCAAGACCTCGCTGCCGAGCTTCATCGTCACGCTCGGCACCTTCCTCTCGCTCCAGGGGCTGAACCTGGGCGTCACGAAGCTCGTCGCGCACCAGGTCTACGCCGGCGGGATCGACCAGGTGTCCGGCTACTCGAGCGCGCACGCCGTCTTCGCGAGCACGATCGACATCGGCAGCGGCAGCTTCCCGATCTCGATCGTCTGGTGGCTCGCCGTGACGGCGGCCGCGGCTTGGCTCCTCGCGCGCACGAGGTTCGGCAACTGGATCTTCAGCGCCGGCGGCGCGCCGCTGGCCGCGCGCAGCGTCGGCGTGCCCGTGCGGCGGACGAAGATCCTGCTCTTCGTCGGCACCGCGTTCTCCGGCTGGCTCGTCGGCACGATCGAGGCGATGCGGCTCGCCGCCGTCCAGGCGACGCAGGGCGTCGGCAACGAGCTGACGTTCATCGTCGCCGCCGTCATCGGCGGCTGCCTGCTCACCGGCGGGCACGGCTCGGTGATCGGCGCCGCGGCCGGCGCGCTCATCTACGGCATGGCCCAGCAGGGAATCGTCTACCTGAACTGGAACAGCGACTGGCTGTACCTGTTCCTCGGCGTGCTCCTGCTCACAGCCGCGCTGCTCAACCACTTCGTCCGGCTCTTCGCGATGCAGGCTCGCTCGTGAGCGCCAGCATCCCGATCATCGAGGCGAAGAACGTCTCCAAGAGCTACGGCCGGATCGCGGCGCTGAGCGACATCTCGACCTCGGTGCGCGCCGGCGAGGTGACGTGCGTGCTCGGCGACAACGGCGCCGGCAAGTCGACGTTCATCAAGATCCTCGCCGGCTTCCACCGGCACGACGCAGGCGAGCTGCTGCTCGACGGCGCGCCCGTCGTGTTCGAGAACCCGCGCGCGGCGCTCGACGCCGGGATCGCGACGCTCTACCAGGATCTGGCGCTGCTGCCGCTGATGAGCGTGTGGCGGAACTTCTTCCTCGGCCGCGAGCCGACGAGGGGGATGCCGCCGCTCCGGCGCCTCGACGTCGCGAAGGCGAAGAAGATCTGCCTCGAGGAGCTGCGGCTGCTCGGCATCAACCTGAAGGACGCCGATCAGCTCGTCGGGACGATGTCGGGCGGCGAGCGGCAGGCGGTCGCGATCGCGCGCGCGATCCACTTCGGCGCGCGGATCATCATCCTCGACGAGCCGACCGCGGCGCTCGGCGTCAAGCAGTCGGGAATCGTGCTCCGCAACGTCGCCGAGGCACGCGACCGCGGGCTCGGCATCGTGCTGATCACGCACAACCCGCGGCACGCGTACCTCGTCGGCGACCGCTTTCTCGTCCTCAACCTCGGCCGCAGCCTCGGCGAGTTCGGCCGCGCCGACGTCACCGAGGTGGAGCTGACCGCGCTGATGGCGGGCGGGACCGAATTCGACGAGCTGAGGACGGCGCTCCGGGCCGCGCCGCAGCAGGCGCAGCAGGCACAGCGGCTGGGGTAGTGCCCGAGCGCCTCCGAGTCGCGATCGTCGGCTGCGGGAACGTCGGCGCGCAACTGCACCTGCCAGCGTGGCTCGCATGCGCGCGGGCGCGACTCGTCGCGCTCGCCGACCCGGCCGGGACGGCGCTCGAGGCGGCGCGCGAGAAGGCGGGGCTGCCGGCAGGCGCGGTCCACGGCGATCCGTGGGAGCTGATCGCACGCGACGACGTCGACGCGCTCGACGTCTGCACGCCGCAGCACCTCCGGCGCGACCTCCTGGTCGCCGCGATCGAAGCCGGAAAGCACGTCCTCTGCGAGAAGCCGCTCGCTTCCGTCCCTGCAGACGCGGCCGCGGCGGTCGACTCAGCCGCGCGGCGCGGCACGACGCTCGCGGTCGTGCAGAACTTCCTCTGGCTGCCGGAGATCCGTGCTGCGCTGGCCGCGATCCGCGAGATCGGCGCCGTCCGCACCGTGATCGTCAACTTCCTCGGCGTCATCGACGTGCCCGGCTCTCCTGCCTACGACGCCAACTGGCGCCACGACGCCGCGCGCGCCGGCGGCGGCGTGCTGATCGACATGCTGCACGGCGTCTACGTCGCCGAGGCGCTGCTCGGGCAACCGTTCGCGCGCGTCTCGGCGTTCGTCGCGTCGCGCGACCGCGATGCGAGCGTCGAGGACCTCGCGCTCTGCCGCTTCGAGGCCGAGGCGGGAGCGGCGCTCGTCAACATCGCCTGGGGCTACGGGCCCGGCGGGATCGAGGTGTGCGGCACCGAGGGTCGCGTCTCCGTGCGCTACACGGCCGGCGGCACCGCTCCGTGGGCGCCGCTCGAGCACGTGCTCGTCGAGACCGGCGCCGGGACCCGCATCGCGCTCACCGGGAGGGACGACCGCGGGCCGCTCGGGCTCTCGCGCACCCTCCACGACTCGTTCGACCACGTCGTCGCAGACTTCGCCGAGGCGGTGCTCGACGGCCGCCCGCCGGCGTCGCCGGGCGCCGACGGCCTGCGCACGCTCGAGGCAACGGTCGCCGCCTACGAGTCGGCGGCGCGCGGCGAGCTCGTCGCCCTGCCGCTCGACCGCGGCGATCCCGTCTTCCGAAGCGGCGTCCTCGGGCTGCGCGAGCTCGCGCTGCCGGAGTGGTCGCCCGCGCGCGGGTCGCTGTACGCGGCAGCCGTACGCTGACGATGGAGCTCTGCCTCTACACCGACTCCGTCGCTGCGCTCTCGCTCGACGCCGCGCTCGACCTCGCGGTCGAGCTCGGCGCGCAGGCGGTCGAGCTCGCCGCCGGCGGCCAGTCGAGCGCCCCGCACCTGCGCCTGGACGAGCTGCTCGGCGCGCGGACGCGACGCGACGCGCTGACGGCGAAGCTCGACGCGCACGGTCTCCGCCTCGCGGCGCTCAACTGCTCGGCCTGGCCGCTGCACCCGCGCCTCGGCGGCGAGCAGGTCGGGATCATCCGCTCGACCTTCCGGCTCGCCGGCGAGCTCGGCGTCGACAAGGTCGTGACGATGTCCGGCTGCCCCGGCGACTCGCCGTCCTCCGCGACGATCAACTGGCTGACGTACCCGTGGCCGCCGGAGGCCGTGACGGTGCGCGAGGAGCAGTGGCAGCGTGCGCTCGAGCTGTGGCGGCGGCTCGCCGACGAGGCGGCGGCGAACGGCGTCACCCGAGTCGCGCTCGAGCTGCATCCGCTGCAGCTCGTCTACAACGTGCCGACGCTCGAGCGGCTGCGAGCCGAGGTGGGGCCGCTCGTCGGCGCGAACGTCGACCCGAGTCACCTCTTCTGGATGGAGATCGATCCGGTGCGCGTGGTCGAGGCGCTCGGCGACGCCGTCCAACACGTGCACCTGAAGGACGTCGAGTTCCGGAGCGACGAGCTCGCGCTCGCCGGCGTGCTCGACTCGCGGCCGTTCGCCGATCCCCTCCGGCGCGCCTGGATCTTCCGCACGGTCGGTCGGGGCCACGGCGAGCCGTTCTGGCGCTCGTTCGTCGAGGCGCTTCGTGCCGTCGGCTACGACGACGTGCTCAGCATCGAGAACGAGGATCCGCTCGTCTCCGCCGAGGACGGAGTCCGCGAGGCGGTGGCGTTCGCGTCGCGGCTGCTCGTGACCGAGCAGGTGCCGCGGTGAGGGCGACGCGGATCGGGATCGTCGGACTCGGCCGCATGGGCCGCCTGCACGCGACGAACATCGGCGAGCGCGTCCACAGGCTCGAGCTCGTGGCCGCGAGCGATCCGGCCGAGAGCGCCGGGGCGGCGGCACGCGAGCTCGGGATCCCGCTCTTGCCCGACTGGCGCGAGCTCGTCGCGCGGCCGGATGTCGAGGCGGTACTCGTCTGCTCGCCCGCCGACCACCATGCCGAGCAGATCGCCGTCGCCGCCGGCGCCGGCAAGCACGTCTTCTGCGAGAAGCCGCTCGGCCGCACGCTGCCGGAGATCGAGCGCGTGCTCGCGGCGGTCGACGAGGCGGGGACGGTGCTCCAGGTCGGCTTCAACCGGCGAGCCGACCGCAACTTCGCGGGCCTGCGCGAGCGGCTCGTTGCCGGGGAGCTCGAGACGCCGTGGCTCCTGAAGATCACGTCTCGCGACCCGCACCCGCAGCCGAAGGAGTACGTCCTCGATTCGGGCGGGCTGTTCGTCGACATGGCGATCCACGACTTCGACCTCGCCCGCTTCCTGCTCGGGGACGTTGTCTCCGTCAGCGCTACGGGGGGCGCGCTCGTCGACCCCGAGCTCGCGGAGCTCGGCGACGTCGACACGGCGATCACGACGCTCACGTTCGCGAGCGGCGCCCTCGGAGTGATCGACAACTGCCGTCGCGCCAGCTACGGCTACGACCAGCGCGTCGAGGTGCACGGCCGGCTCGGCATGCTCGCCGCGGAGAACGAGCTCGCGTCGACGGTGCAGTTGGCGGATGCATCGGGGTTCCATCGGCCGCCGCTGCCGGAGTTCTTCCTCGACCGCTACGGCGACGCCTACGCGCGCGAGCTGGAGATCTTCGCCGCCGCCGTCGCCGGTGAGGCGCCGCCGCTCGCGGACGGGGTCGACGGCCAGCAGGCAGTCGCGCTCGCGGTCGCTGCGAGGCTCTCGCTCGCCGAGCAGCGGACGGTCCCCCTGACGGAGGTGCTGTCGTGAGCGCGACGATGCCGGCCGGGGTCTTCGCCGGCGTCGGCCGGCTCGAGGTCGCAGAGCGGCCGTTGCCGCGGCTCGAGCAGCCGACGGAGGTCGTGCTCGACGTCGAGGCCTGCGGCATCTGCGGCACCGACCTCCAGATCCTCAGCGACCCGCCCGGGCATCCGGCGACCGTCGGCGTCGTGCTCGGCCACGAGTTCGTCGGCCTCGTCGCGGAGGCGGGCAGCGCTGCCGGCCTCCAGCCGGGCGATCGCGTCGTCGTCGAGCCGAACGTGTCCTGCGGCGTGTGCGCGCCGTGCCGGAGCGGCCGCCGCAACCAGTGTGCCCGCTACACGACGCTCGGCATCTTCATCGACGGCGGGCTCGCGCCGAAGGTGCGCGCCCCGGCAACGCAGTGCCACCCGATCTCGAAGGAGCTCCCCGCGGAGATCGCGGCGCTCGCCGAGCCGCTCTCGACGGTGGTGCACGGGGCGCGCCAGGCGAGCGTCTTTCCCGGCGAGACGGCGGTCGTGCTCGGCGCCGGGCCGATCGGGTTGATGTTCGCCGCGCTGCTCGGGCTCGCGGGCGCCAACGTCGTCTCCGTCGAGCCGTCGCCCGAGCGCGCGGCGCTCGCCGAGCGGCTGGGGGCGCGCGTGCTGTCGCCGGGCGAGCCGCTGGACGACGAGGCGGACGTCGTCGTCGACGCGGTCGGCTCGCAGCTCGCGGCGGCGCTCGAGCTCGTTCGCACCGGCGGGCGCATCCTGCTCTTCGGCGTCGACGAGCGCGCGCACACCGACCTGGCGCAGGCGCGGATCACGCGCCGCGAGCTCACGATCCTCGGCAGCTTCGTCGGCCAGAACGTCTTCCCGGACGCGATCCGCCTCCTGGAACAGGGCCGCATCGATCTCGCCCCGCTCGTCACGCACCGGATCGGGCTCGACGAGCTGCCGGCCGCGGTCGAGGAGCTCCGCGCCGGCCGTGCGGTCAAGGTCGAGGTCGCTCCACGATGAGTCGTGGCCTCTCCGGACCTGTCCGGCCGCAGCCGCCGTCACGAGAGTGTGACGTTTCTTGCACAGCAGGCCGATCTCGGCCGGACGCGGTGGCTTCTCGACGAAGCGCGGCGGCGGCAGCCGCCGTCACGAAAGTGCAACGCGCATGAGCCTGCTCCTCACAGCCGGCGCCTGGGAGCGGGTCACGCCGGCGTCCGCAGGCTGGCGGTTCCTGTCGTTCCACGTCGAGCGCCTGGTCGGCGCGGCGTCGCGCGCCACGGGAGAAGAGGAGACTGCGCTCGTCCTGCTCGAGGGGAGCTGCGCGGTCGAGGCCGACGGTGAGCGGTTCGAGCTCGGCCCGCGCGCCGGCGTCTTCCGCGAGCTGCCGTGGACGCTGTATCTGCCGCGCGACTGCGAGTACTCCCTCGAAGGTGCCGCCGAGCTCGCCGTCGCGAGCTGTCCGGCCGAGCGGAGGCTCGCGCCGGTGCTGCAGCGCCCCGGCGAGGTCGACGTCGAGATCCGCGGCGCCGGGAACGCGACCCGACAGATCAACAACATGATCCAGCCCGGATTCCCGGCCGAGCGCATCCTCGTCGTCGAGGTACTGACGCCCGCCGGCAACTGGTCGAGCTATCCGCCGCACAAGCACGACGAGGACCGACCGCCGAGCGAGGTCGTGCTCGAGGAGGTCTACTACTACCGCGCCCCCGCACCGGAGGCGTTCGGCCTGCAGCGCCTCTACAGCCCGGCGCGCAAGGTCGACGAGACCTGGGTCGTCCGCGACGGCGATCTCGTGCTCGTCCCGTACGGGTACCACGCGTTCGCCGCCGCGCCCGGCTACGACTTCTACTACCTGAACGCCCTCGCCGGTGACCACCACTCGATGGCTGCGTCGGACGATCCGGCGCTCGCGTGGATCCGCTCGATCTGGCCCGACACCGCCAAGGACCCGCGCGTGCCGCTCGTTGCCGCATGATCCGCATCGCGAACGCGCCGCTCTCGTACGGCGCCTTCGAGCTGACGGTCGGCATCTATCCGAACGTGCCCGACGCCGAGGAGCTCGTCGCCGAGGTCGCGGACGCCGGCTACGCGGGGATCGAGCTGGGGCCGGCCGGATACCTCGGCTCCGGCGACGAGCTGCGCGAGCGGCTCGACCGTCACGGCCTGGTGTTGACCGGCGGCTGGTGTCAGCTCCGCTTCAGCGAGCCCGCGTGGCTCGACGACGATCTCGCGGAGCTGGCCCGCACGCTCGACCTGTTCGACGCCGCCGGTGGCACGGCGCGGCCCGTCCTCGGCGACGCCGGCTCGGAAGCACGCCGCGCCAACCCGGGTCGCGGCCAGCAGGACCGCGCGCTCGGTCTCGACGAGGCAGGCTGGCGACGGTTCGGCGACGGATTGCGACGCGCGGAGGACCTCGTGCGCGCACGCGGCTACGAGCCGACCTTCCACGCGCACACGAGCACGTTCGTCGAGGCGCCGTGGGAAATCGAGCGCCTGCTCGAGCTGTCCGACATCGGTCTGCTCGTCGACACGGGCCACCTGCTGATCGGCGGCTCCGACCCGATCGAGGCGCTGCGCGACTGGGGTACGCGCGTCAACTACGTCCACCTGAAGGATGTGCGGCTCTCGGTCCTGCGCGAGGTCGTGCGCGACCATGCCGACGCAGTCGAGGCGTGGCGCCGCGGGATCTTCTGCGAGCTCGGCACCGGTGACGTCGACCTCGACGGCTTCCTGCGCGAGCTGCGCGCCGCCGGCTACGACGGCTGGCTCTGCGTCGAGCAGGATCGGATCCTGCGCGACGACGAGCCGCTCAGCGAACCGGCGGCGGCCCAGCGGCGGAACCGCGAGTGGCTGCGGGCACACGCCGGCCTGTGACCGTCGCCCGCTCAGCCGCCGGCGCCTGTCGAGGCCGCCGAGCGATCGTCTCGGCAGAGCGCGGATCGACCCGGGCTTCACGCTCGCCGAGGCACGCACGACGTTTCTCCCTCGAGATCCGGGACTGCGACGACTTCTCGCCGCTCGGCGCGTCACCGCCCTCGCCGACTGGCTCGGGTAGCCGCCGCCGACTCGTCCGCCCGCGCGGCGGACGCCAGGTCTGCCCAGCGGGCGCGGTTGACGCGGATCGACGCCGGCGCGCCGATCTTCGTCGCCGACGCGAGCATCCGCGGCCGGACACGCGTCTTCGGGGACTTCGGGAGCTCACGTACGAGCGCCTGGTGCGCCTGCGCCGGCGTGTAGCAGCCGAAGCGGCAGCGCTTCGAATGCTGCGCACCACGCCGGCCCGCGCGTACCGCATCCCGGCGGCGACGTAGTACGCCTGCCGGATCGTCCAGATCCCGAGCTTGGGCAGCCTCGGTGTATCCACGTGCGTCGGACTCGAGCGCCCAGGTGATTGCCGTGTTCGAGGCAAACCGGTCGGAGAAGGTGATCGTCCCGTGCGTGCCGTGCGCGAAGGCAGGCTTGCCGAAGTCGGGGACGACTCATGCCGCGTCCTGCCCGCGCGGCAACCCTGCGCACGCAGGATCACCGGCGAGGTCGTCTGCTCGTACAGCGACGGCGTCGTGCGCGCACGGGCCGGAGGCTTACCACACGTTGCGCAGAAAGGCTCGGCGGGCGCCATGGGCCGGTCGGCCGGCCTTCGCGAGCGGCTCGTCCTAGAATCCGAGCTCGGAGACGAGGCGCGGGAGGACGACATCGGTCGCCAGGTACTCCTCCGCGATCCGCCGCGCGGCGAGGGCGTTTCGGCGATAGTCGGCCTCGACCGCCTCGATCGCCGCCGCCGCCTCGTCGAGCGTCGAGAACGCGTGCAGGCCTTCGCCGCACGGGAGATGCTCGCTGAAGCCGGTGTCCTGCATGATGACCGGCCGGCCGCTCGCGAGGTAGCACGCGCTCCGGTCGCTGAACCATCCGCTCCACGTCGCGACGAAGACCTGCTTGCAGACGGCGAGCTCGCCGCGCGATCCGGCGATGTAGTCGCGCCACGCATCGAAGGTCGCCGACGCCGCATGCGCGTCGCGGAGTCGCCAGCCCGCGCCCTCGAGCTCCGCGCGAGGAACGTGCTTGCCGGCGATCGCGAGCTCGAGCGGCGGTCGAACACGCCCCGGCAGGTCGAGGAACTTCGGCAGCTCGAGATCCTTCTGCCCGTAGACGCGGCCGTCGTGCTCGAGCCGGCCGTGCGCCTGCCAGCTCATCACGGTCGTGTAGGCGTCGCCGGCCGGCGGCAGCGGCGCGTAGAGCTCGAGCGCGACCGGGTCGAAGATCGGCCTCCACTCGACGCCGGCCGTCGGCACCGTGCTGCGCGACGTGCCGACGTTGAGACCGACGGTGTAGTACGCGTCGTAGTCCGCCGCGACTCCCTTCATCTGCGTGTAGCCGGGCTCGCCGTCGACCAGGATGCGCACCGCCGCCTGCTCCGCTTCCTCGGCGAAGCTTCCGTGCGCGCCCATGTCGACGAAGAGGTCGGCGCCGGCGAACGCACCGGTCGCCGTCAGCCCGTAGGTGCGTCCGTCGGCATCCTCGAAGCCGAAGCGGCTCAAGCCGAGACGCTCGAGGAACGCCGTCACCGTCGCGACCCCGTACGCACAGTCGTCGCCCATCGCGCCGGTGCGCGGGTCGAAGCAGGCGTCGCGCCACCCCGCCCGCTCGACGAGCGTCACCTCGTGGCCGAGCCGCGCGAAGCCGTGCAGCCACTGCCCGACCCAGGAGAGGTAGCCGCCGAGCGGGAAGCGCACGACGTACGAGCCGATGACGATCCTCATGTGAGCGCGGAGAGGAACTCGTCGCGCACGGACGCGAGCAAGCGCGCGGCGCCTTCCGCAGACGCGCGGGCGGCGGCGCGCGCGTCGTCCGTCAGTGCCCGGTCGAGCGCGGCCGCGAGCTCGGCGTCGTCGAGCGTCTCAGCGCGCAGGACGGGCCAGCCGAGCACGGCCGCTTGCCGGCTCACCTTCGCGCCGCCGGCGACGGTGTCGATCGCGACCGCGGGCACGCCGTTCTTCAGCGCGAGCACGAGCCCGTGCAGGCGCGTCGTGAGGACGGCGTCGGTGCGGGCGATCAGCGACTCGACCTCGGCAGCCGTTTGGTCGTTCGTGTCGAGGCGCGTGTCGACGCGGATCGTCACGACCTCGCGCGCGGCGAGCACGCGCTCGATCGCCGCGTCGGCCGGTTCGTGCAGGTCGCCGTCGCCGTACTCCGGCTGCGCGTCGATGAGGACGACGCCGACGACCGGTACGCGCCGCGGGGGCGCGAGGAAGGCGAGGTCGGGTCGCGTCGTCCGCGAGCTGTCGCGCTCGAGCAGTACGTCGAACGGGTTCCACCGCTCGAGGTCGTCGAGCATCGTCACGTCGACGCCGACGAGCCGCCGCCCGCGAAAACGCTCGAGCAGGCCGACGAGCGGCTCGCCGTTGCCGACGGGACCGCAGACGAAGACGACGTGCGTGTAGTCGTCCGCGTCGACGCTGCGCCAGTCGACGCCGCCCGCGAACGGAGGCGCGAGCGCGACGTCGTACGCGACGCCGGCGCCGTCCAGCCAGTCGCGCACCACGTCGCGCGCGAGCAGGTCGCCCGCCGACGCGCCCATCTGCTCGAAGCTGAACCAGCCGGCAAGGAGCGCCTTCATTCGAACGTCGCGAGGACGATCCCAGCCTCGTCGACCGCGGCGCGGACGGCCGGGTCGCAGAGGGCGCGCAGCTCGCGCTCGCGCTCGGCGCCGTAGCTGGACGTCGGGATCTCGCCCTTGCCCGGGTGGCAGCAGAGCTCGCTCGTTCCCTCGGGAAGCGAGCGCAGGATCGCGACGAGGGCGGCCGGCGTGACGCGCTCCGGGAGCGGCCCGCCGGTGTCGGTCTGGCCGTAGAAGTCGCCGATGTAGCGAGCGTCGCCGAAGTGCCGCACGGGCACGCCGAGCTCACGCCCGAGCCGGAGGAAGGCGGACCGCGCCGGGTCGCGGCGGTGCACGTGCTGGTGCGAGTCGAGGTGTGTCGGCTCGCGGTCGACGAGCTCGCGGAAGCGGGCGAGCTGGGCTGCTACCTCGGACTCGACGTCGTCCGCCGCCGTCTCGTGCGATGCAACCCAGGTCCCGTTCCGGTGCTCCCACTCGCCGAGCTCGACGTGCAGGCCGAGGCCGAGCTCCGGATGCGCACGTGCGTACGCGGCGGCCGCCTCGGCCGCAGACCGACGCACCATCAGGCTCGCGCTCGTGACGATCCCGCGCTCGTACGCGTCGATCACTCCAGCGTTCACCGGGTCGCTGTGACCGAAGTCGTCCGCGTTGACGACCAGCCTCTTCAAAGGCCGAGGTCGTCGAGCAGCTTGCCGAGAACGCGCTCGGCGGCGAAGTACTCGGCGGCGATGTCGGCGGCCGTGCGCGCGTGCCGGTCGTAGTCGGACTCGATCGCCTCGAACCCGGCGAGCGCCTCGTCCATCGTCTCGAACGCGAACAGCCCTTCGCCCGTCGGCAGCACCTCGCCGAAGCCGGTGTCCTGCGCGATCACCGGCCGGCCGGCGGCGAGATAGCACGCGCTCCGCTCGCTGAACCAGCCGCTGCGAAGCCGCACGTTGAGGTCGCGGGCGACGGTGAACTCGGCGCGCGAGCCCTGCACGTAGTCGCGGTACGGCCACGGGTCGGTGGTGAACGTGCGAGCGTCGACGAGCCGCCAGCCGTTCGCGAGCAGCAGGCCGCGCGCGTCGTCGTCGACGGAGTGCGCGCGCACCACCTCGCCCTCGCCGTGACGGATCGACGCCGGTGCGGCGAGGTTCGTCGCGAGCTCGAGCGGAACGGGGACTCGCTGCGGCAGGTCGAGGAAGCGGAGGAACTCGCGGTCCTTGCTCCAGTAGTACTGCTCGCCGCCGAAGAAGACCTCTCGGCCGCCCTGCCGCCAGTTGCCGACAGTCGTGTACTCCGGTCGGCGCGGGCCGCCGTCGAGCCACAGGTCGACCGTCACCGGCTGGCGCGTGCGCGCGCGCAGGCGCGGCAGCGGGGGAATCGGCGAGGCCGGCGTGCCGATGTTCTCGCCGTAGGTGACGACGTCGTCGTGCTCCTCGACGCGCGCGCGTGTATCCGGGTCGCCGGCCGCGTAAGTGATCTCGTCGTAGACGGGGTCCGTCCCGACGTAGACAAGCCGGCCGCACTCGAGCCCTTCCTCAGCGAGCTTCGTCGCGCCCGCGACGTTGAGGACGGCGTCGGCGCTGCGCAGCAGCTCCTCGCCGCGCGCGGCGGCGGGCCCGAGCCACGTCTTGTCGGAGTAGCTGCGCCGGTACGCCCAGCGGTCGCCGAGCCCGAAGCTCTCGGCGACGCGGGCGAGGTACGGCACGGCGTAGTCCGAGTCGCAGACCTTCCGTTGCCGGACCGGGTCGTACGGCCAGTTCGACGTCGTCTCGAGGTAGTACGCGTCGTGGCCGAGCCGAGCCAGCCCGGTCGCGATCTGCATGTGAGTCCACGCCATCCCAGCATACGGGTTGGCTGCGAGCGTGCCGAGGACGACGACGCGGCTCATGCGGCCATCACCTCGTCGAGCAGGTGGACGAACGTCGCATCGGAGGTCCAGAACTCCCGGTCGCCGAGCCAGCGGAGCAGCCAGTAGAGCTGCGCCGTCGCGAAGGCGGCTTCGTGCTCCGGCGGAACGCCCTCGGGCCACCGCGCGGCGCGGTACGCGCGCACGGCCGCGTCCGCCGCCCTCTCTCCCCAACGGTGGACGAGCGACGCGAGGTCGACCTCCCCCGGGCCAATCATGGCCGACTCCCAATCGACCGGGTACGTCTCCCCGCCGCGGATCAGGATGTTCTTCGGCACGTACTCTCCGTGCGCGACCGTTGGCTGCGCCTCGAGGAGCGCCGGCACGGCGAGCTCGAACCGAGAGCAGAGGCGGTCGAGCTTGCCGACGACCCGGACGCCGGCGCGCCGTTCCTGAGCGAGCGCGCGAGCCCTACGCGCCCACCCGAGGTAGTAGTCGGCGTCGTGCGCCGGCAAGTACGCGGGCTGCGTTCGTTCGTACCGGTGATGGAAGCCGCCGACCCAGCGCGCGGCCACCGTCAGCGACCCGCGCGGCGCCTGCGGCAGGCGAAAGGCGTCCGCGACATATTCGAGCACGAGCCACGTCTCGCCGTCGTGCTCGACCGATCCGTAGAAGCGCGGCCCAACGCCGAGCGGCGAGAGCAGAAATCGATAAACCTCCGCCTCGCGCGCGACCCCGCCCCGGTGTCCGTGGCCGCTCTCGTACCGGGTCGGGCCCCGCTTGCAGAGGAACGTGCCTGCATCGGACTCGATTACCCGAGTCTCGAACGTGCTCCAGTAGACGTTCGGCTCGTCGCGGGAGACGACGACCGGGAAGCCGAGCGCCTCGCTCAGGATCTCCTCGAGCGCCATCACGCCACCGCGGCGGCGAGCTCGCGCACCGTCCCGTCGTCGACCTCGAGGCGCACGTCGCAGTGCTCGAGCGTGCTCAGCCGGTGCGCGATCAGGAACGTGGTCCGCCCTGCCATCAGCCGCTGCATCGCCTGGACGATTGCCGCCTCGGTGCTGGCGTCGACCGAGCTCGTCGGCTCGTCGAGGATCAGGACCGGCGCGTCCTTGAGGAACGCGCGCGCGAGCGAGATCCGCTGCCGCTCGCCGCCCGAGAGGCGCATGCCACGCTCGCCGACGACCGTCTCGTAGTCGTCGGGCAGCGCCGAGACGAACTCGTGTGCACCAGCGGCCCGGGCTGCGGCGACGATCGCGTCGTCGTTGGCGTCCGGTCGACCGTAGGCGATGTTCTCGCGGATCGTTGTCGAGAACAGCACCGGCTCCTGGAGCACGATCGCGTACTGGTTTCGCAGATCGGCCAGCCGGTAGTCACGAAGGTCGACACCGTCCAAGAAGATCGCGCCCCGCGTCGGGTCGTAGAAGCGCGTCAACAGGCTCACGAGCGTCGTCTTTCCCGCACCTGTCGTGCCGGAGATTCCGACACTCGTGCCCGGCCTGACGCCGAGCGACACGCCGCGCAGGACGGCTTCGCCGTCGTAGGCGAACCAGACGTCCTCGAAGACGATTGCTCCCGCGGCGCGACGGAGGGGCCGCGCATTGGGCCTTTCCTGCACGTCCGCGTCGTGGTCGAGCAACCAGAAGGCCCGTTCGGCGCTCGCGAGCGACGATTGCAGCGTGTTGATGCTCGAGCTGACGGTCTGCAGCGGCACGTAGAGCTGCGCGAGGTACCCCAGGATCAGCAGCAGCGATCCGAGCGTCAGCTGCCCCGACTGCACGTGGCGCACGCCGATGAAGAGAACCGCGGCGGTGCCCGCGGCCGTCGTCATCCCGACCGCGAGCGTATACGCGCCCTCGATCGCGATCAGCCGGATCCGCGCGCGCATGCCGGCACCCGACGCGGCGAGGAAGCGCTCGTGCTCGCGCTCCTCCTGCGAGAACGCCTTCACGACGCGGAGCACCGTCAACACCTCCTGGACGACCGACAGCGCCGTGCTCTCGAGCTTCTTCGTCTCCTTCCAGCCACGCCTGAGCGTGCGCCGCGAGAAGAGCGTCAGCGCGAAGAGGATCGGCACGACCGCCAATGCGACAAACGCGAGCTCGACATCGATCGACGCCGTGATCACGATCATCCCCACAAGCGTCAAGCCCGCGGTCAGGAACGGCGTGATCCCGTACACGGAGATCCATTGGATCGACGGGGCGTCGTACTGGATGCGATAGACCGAGTCGGCGGTCCCGGCGGCGTCGTGGTAGCCGAGCGACAGCCGCTGGCCGTGACGGAAGAGGCGCGCGCGGAAGCGAAGCTGGAGCTTCTCGCCCGTGTATGTGCCGAGCATGAGGCTGCTGAGCTTCTGCACCTGGTCGAGCAACGCGACGAGCAGGGCGAGTCCGATCACCGCGACGAGGAGCGACGTGCGGTCGCCCGCCCACGCCAAGAGCCGCGGCGCCGGCTTCGAGCCGATGACGCTGTCGACAGCGATCTTCAGCGGCAACGGTGTCAGGAGGGCGATCGGTGTGGCGGCGAGACCGAGCACGAAGATGCCGGCGATGTTCGGCCAGAACTGACGCGCCTCCCGAAGCAGCCGCCGGTAGAGGTCGAAGTCGCTCATGTCGCCGACCGCTAGAATCGCGCCCGCTTCGCGGCCTGCCGCGCGAGCGTGGTGACGAGGTCGTACTCGGCGAGCGCCTCCTGCCGTCCGATGCCGCGCAGGAGGACGGCGCAAGCCGCGGCGAGCTCGAACGCGGCACGGACGGCGAGCCCCAGCGCGAGCGCCCCAAGCAGGGCCGCGCCGCGCGGATCGTCCCAGTCGCCGAGCACGGCCGCGGGCACGGTCGCGACGGCGGCCAGGGCGACGAAGCCGCGGGAGAGACGCGGCCAGACGCGGAAGCGCGCGAGCTGGCGGCCGGCGCCGTGCTCCTCGACGGCCATCCTCAGCCGGGCCGAGCCGAGGATGCCGCCGCGCACCTGCAGGTCCCAGCGATCCCAGTCGCCGCCGGCCTCGACCGGAGCCCCCGCGGCGCGGCAGCCCTCCTCGAGGATCGCAAGCCGATCAGCCGCCGCGAGCCACGTCTCGCTCCAGACCTCGAGCGTCCTCGGAAACGGCGCCGCGAGCCCGCCGTGGCCGCGACGCCGCCACGGGGTCAGGCCGTGGTCGATGCGACCCCAGTAGCGGACGAGCGGCTGGACGAGCGTGAGCATCGTGGCGACGAGCCGCGCCCGGCGCGACCCGCGCAGCTCGGCCGCCCGGTAGGCCTGGACGACGTTGACGCCGAGGAGCACGAAGAGGAGCGGCAGCGAGAGCAGGAGCGGCCGCCAGAGGGCGCCGAGCGCCGCCAGGATCCCGAGGACGACCATCCACTCCGGTTGGAAGAGCAGCGACCCGACCGGCGTCCTCGACTGGTAGAGGCGCTGGAACGGCGCCGACCCCCAGACTCCGTGGTAGACGCGCCAGCGAAACCCGAACCGGGGCCCCGGGCCGCCGTAGACGCGGCCGTGCCAGATCGCGTGGCCGAGGGCGTTGTAGCGCTCGGGCCACTTCCGCTCGAGCAGCGCCTCCGCCTTCCCGTAGCCGCGTTGCTGACGGAGGTAGCCGCGAATCGAGTCCCGCCGGTGGTGCCAGACCATCGCCGCAGGCGCGAACCCGATCGTCAAGCCCGCTTCCTGCACGCGCCAGCAGATGTCGACGTCGTCGCCTGCGGCAGGGAACTGCGGGTCGAAGCCGCCGAGCTCGCGCAGCGCGTCGCGGCGCACGGCGAGGTTGCAGCCCGGCACGTGCTCGGCGATCTCGTCCGAGAGCAGCACGTGGATCGGTCCGCCGGGGGCGGCAGCCACCGCGCGCTCCGCGAGGTTGCGGGGCGGAGGCGGCACGTTGGGGCCGCCGATGACCGCGTGCGTGGTCGTGCGAAACGCCTGCGCGAGGTAGGCGAGCCAGTGGCGGTCGGGCCACGCGTCGTCGTCCAGGTAGACGACGATCTCGCCCGTCGCCAGCTCGAGGGCGGTGTTGCGCGCGGCGCTGAGACCGCGGTTGGGGGTGCTGACGACGCGAACGCCGAGCGACGTCGCGATCGCCGGAGTCTCGTCGGCCGAGCCGTCGTCGACCACGATCACCTCGAAGTCCGGATACTCGAGCTCGAGCGTGCGCTCGAGGCACGCGCGCAGCGTCGCGGCGCCGTTGTGGCTGCAGATCGCGACGGTGAAGCGTGGGCGCGACTCGTCGGCCGCGAACGGGACCTCGGCGTAGGCGTCGGCGACCGCGGCGAGAGCCGGTTTCGGAGCACGCACCCGGTCGGTCAGTCCGAAGTCCCAGTCGTCGACGTCGAGACCCCCGCGCGACCAGTCGTCGGTCCACGCGAACACGAAGGCGCCCGCGCAGCCGCCGGCGAACGCCGTCCGGATTTGCCAGTCGAGCGCCGACGCCTGCGCCCCGAGACCGTGCCGGCGACTGTCGAGGCCGAGCTCGGCGAGAACGAGCGGGCGATCGCCGGCGATCGTCTGCAGGCGCGCGAGGTAGGCCGCGAACCTGCGCGGGGACTCGAGGTAGACGTTGAACGCGACGAGATCGAGGAACGGCAGCTGCAGGTACTCGGTCGACGGGTAGTTGACGTAGGTGACGAGCGCCGCCGGGTCTTCGTCCTTCGCCGCCTCGTACAGCCGCTCGACGAACTTCTCCACGCGTCGCCGTCCGTGCCAGCGGACGATCGGCGCCGGAATCTCGTTGCCGACGGCGTAGCCGAGCACAGCCGGATGACCCGCGCAGCGCGCGACGCCTTCCCGGACCCGGGCCTCGATCGAGCGCGCGCGGCCGCGGTCGTCGAGGAACGTCACGTGCTGTTCCCACGGAACGCCGACGAGCAGTCGCAGGTCCGAGTCCTCGGCGAGGTCGAGCAGCCAGGTCGGCGGCACGGTGTACGTGCGCACGGCGTTGATGCCAGCCTCCGCCATCGCCGCGAAGTCGTCGGCGACGAGGCCGGGGTCGTGAAACTCATCGCCCCGCTCGTCGGACGCGAAGGTCCCGTACGTGACGCCGCGGAGGTACAGCTTCTCCCCGCCGACCTCGACGAACTTCCCGGCTGTGCGAACGCCCAGCCCGGCCTGGCCGCGACGATGCCGCCGTGCGGCCTCTTGGACACCAATCCCGGTCATCCGCAGTGTGCTGCCTCCCGATGCCGCAGCCGACGGAGGGTACCAACCTCGTAACAACTTTCCTACCCTCGGATGGGGGGCTCGGCGGCGAGCGCCACCGTCGCCCCCACGCGCTCGACGACGCGCGGCACGACCTCGAGCGCGCTCCTGCGGGCGCACCAGGCGATGTCCTGGTCGAGCCCGACCCGGCGGATGTTCGCGGCAGACACACCGCCGCCGATCCCGTCCTCGTCGGAGGCGAACGTTCGTGCGAGCCGGATCGCGGCGGCGGCGGCGTCGTCGGGCTCGCCTGCGAGCGCAGCGGCGATCACCCCTGCCACATACGCGTCGTCGACGGCGAACGCACCCTCGACGCCGGCGCACAGGATCGCTACCTCGTCAGCCCCACCGGCCAGGACGCGCTCGGTGACAGCGTCGAGGTTCAGCAGCGAGGCGACGACGACTGCATCGCAGCGGGCTGCCGCCGCGAGGAGGAGGCGGGTGCCGTTCGTCGTCGTCAGGACCAGGGTGCCTGCGCCGTGGTGCTCGGCGAACTCCCGCGGCGAGTTACCGAAGTCGAAGCCCTCGGGCCGGAGGTTGCCGCGCTCGCCCGCGAGGGCGACGCCGGGACCGGACCGCGCTCGCGCCTCCTCGACCTCGCCGACGCAGACGATGCGCTCGAAGCCGGCCGCGAACGCCTGACAGATCGTCGACGTCGCCCGCAGGACGTCGATCACGATCCCGAGCGGCGCGGCGACCTGCTCGCCCGGGGTGAACGCGACGCGGACCCTCATGCCGGGCTCAGAGAAGTATCAGAGACCGCGAGCCGCTGAGCAGGCGTTTTCACGCTCTCGTGACGACTCGCCGCGGGCGCCGGCCTCAGAGACACCTCGGAGAAGTGTGAGAGCGGGTTGGGCGCGCGGCGGAGGATCAGTCGAGTGCGAGCTCGGGGACGTGCGCGCGCACTCGCTCGGCGACCGCCTCGGGAGCGATGCCGAGGTGCGCGAGCACCTCGTCACCCTTCCCGGACGCACCGAAGCGGTCGATCCCGATCGAGGCGTCGACCCAGCGCGCCCAGCCGAACGTCGACGCGGCCTCGACGGAGATCTTCGGGATCCCGCGGGGCAGCACGTCCTCCCGGTACTCCGCCGGCTGCGCCTCGAAGAGCTCCCAGCTCGGCATCGAGACCACGCGCGCCTGGACGCCCTGCTCGGCGAGCAGGTCGCGCGCGCCGAGCGCGGTGGCCACTTCGGCGCCCGTCGCCACGAGCACGACATCGGGTGAGTCGACGTCGGCGAGCGTGTACGCGCCGCGCCGCAGTCCCGACGCGGGCGCGAGCGCCGCGCGGTCGAGCGTGACCACGTTCTGCCGCGAGAGGACGAGGCAGACGGGACCGTCGATCTCCTCGAGGATCGCGCCCCACGCCGCCGCCGCCTCGTTCGCGTCGGCCGGGCGGATCACGGTCAAGTTCGGGATCGCGCGCATCGCGGCCAGGTGCTCGATCGGCTGATGCGTCGGACCGTCCTCGCCGACGGCGACGGAGTCGTGACTGAAGATCCAGACGACCCCGAGGTTCATCAGCGCCGAGAGCCGGATCGCCGGCCGCATGTAGTCGGTAAAGACGAAGAACGTCGACCCGAACGGCTTGACGATCCCGCCGTGGAGCGCGAGCCCGTTCACGGCGGCGCCCATGCCGTGCTCGCGTACGCCCCAGGCGACGTTGCGGCCCGCGTGCTCGGGGGAGAACGACGCGTCGCCGTCGAACTGCGTGAACGTCGAGTGGACGAGGTCGGCCGAGCCGCCGATCATCGTCGGCACGAACGGGCCGAACGCCTGCATCACCGCGGCCGCCGACTTGCGGGTCGAGATCGAGCCACCCGGTTCGAAGACCGGGAGCGCGGCGGCGACACCCGCGCGCGGCCGCCCCGCCCACGCATCGCGCCACTCCGCCGCGAGCTCCGGGTTCGCAGCCGCCCACGCGTCGAACCGCGCCTGCCACTTCCGTTGTTCTTCGGCTCCACGCGCCCGCTGGTCGAAATGCCTCGAAACGGACTCGGGCACGAGGAACTGCGCGTCCGGATCCCACTCGAGCGCCTCCTTCGTCGCCCGCACCTGCTCCTCCGGCATCGGATCGCTGTGCGCGTTGCGCGTGCCCGCGCGCGGCGACGCGAAGCCGATCACCGTGCGAAGCCGGATCAGCGTCGGCCGCTCCTCCTCGGCCATGCCGGCACGCAGCGCCGCCTCGATCGCATCGACATCGTTGCCGTCGTCGACCTCGAGCGTGTGCCAGCCGTACGCCTCGAAGCGAGCGACGACGTCCTCGCCCGCGAAGGCGAGCGTCGTCGGACCGTCGATCGTGATCCCGTTGTCGTCGTAGAGGAAGACGCAGCGGCCGAGCCTCAGGTGCCCGGCGAGCGACGCCGCCTCCGAGGCGACGCCCTCCATCACGTCGCCGTCGGAGCAGATCGCGAAGACGTGGTGGTCACAGACCTCGCGGCCGAACTTCTCGCGCAGGAACTTCTCGGCCATCGCCATCCCGACCGCGTTGCCGAACCCCTGGCCGAGCGGGCCCGTCGTCGTCTCGACGCCCGGGGTCTCGAAGCTCTCGGGGTGGCCCGGCGTGTGCGAGCCGAGCTGCCGGAAGCGCTTGATCTCCTCGAGCGGCAGGTCGTAGCCCGAGAGGTGCAGCGCTGCGTAGAGGAGCATCGAGGCGTGCCCGGCGGAGAGGACGAATCGGTCGCGGTCCGGCCACGCCGGGTCGGCGGGATTGTGCTTCATCACGCGCGTGTAGAGGACGTAGGCGGCAGGCGCGAGCGCGAGCGGCGCGCCCGGATGACCGGACTGCGCCGTCTGGACGGCGTCGATGACGAGCGTCCGGATCGTGTTGATGCTGAGTTGCTCGAGCGACCGATCAGCCGCGAACGAGCGTGTTGGCCTAGACGCCAACCCGTTCCCCCGCGTACCGCTTCGCCATCTCCTCGAGCGGCAGCACCTCGTAGTCGCCGGCGTGGCCGGCGGCGCCGAACTGCGTCAGCCGCTCGATCACGACCTGCTTCATCGCCTCGCGCGCTGGCCTGAAGAACGCGCGCGGGTCGAACTCCTTCGGGCTCGCGTTCAGCGTCTCGCGCAGCGCAGCGGTGATCGCGAGCCGGCCGTCGGTGTCGACGTTCACCTTCCGGACGCCGTGCCGGATGCCCTGCTGGATCTCCTCGACCGGCACGCCGAAGGTCGCCTCGAGCTTGCCGCCCGCGGCGTTGATGCGGTCGACGAGCGATTGCGGCACCGACGAGGACCCGTGCATGACCATGTGCGTGTCGGGGAGCTTCTGGTGGATCTCCTCGATCAGGTGCATCGCCAGCACCTCGCCCGTCGGCTTCTGCGTGAACTTGTAGGCGCCGTGGCTCGTGCCGATCGCGACCGCGAGCGCGTCGACGCCGGTCTGCTCGACGAAATCGACCGCCTGGTCGGGGTCGGTGAGGTGAACCTGGCCGGAGCCGTGGCCGTCCTCGATCCCACCGAGCGTGCCGAGCTCGCCCTCGACCGAGACGCCCTGCGCGTGCGCCGCCTCGGCGACCTCGCGCGTGACGGCGACGTTGTAGTCGTAGTCGGAGGGCGTCTTGCCGTCGGCGAGCAGCGACCCGTCCATCATCACGCTCGTGAAGCCGAGCTCGATCGCCATGAGACACGTCTCGGGCTTGTCGCCGTGGTCGAGGTGGAGCACGATCGGGATCTCGGGCGCGCTCTCGACGGCGGCGAGCACGAGGTTCCGCAGATACTGCGGCCCGGCGTACGCGATCGCGCCGCGCGAGGCCTGCACGATCACCGGCGCCTGCACCTCCTGCGCGCCCGAGACGATGCCCTGGAGCTGCTCCATGTTGTTGACGTTGAAGGCGCCGACGCCGTAGCCGCCCTTGGCGGCTTCGTCGAGGACCTGACGCAGGGTGGCGAGTGGCATCTGTCTCCTCCGGGATCGCTGGCTGGCGCGGCGAAGGCTACGCCGTTGCCGCGCGGCGCGGCGTGCACAGGGTACGGTGCGCGTCGATCGTTGACAATCAAAAAGTTCACGTGCTTCTATAAGCTTGCGCCTATGCCTGTGACGCTGAACCAGCTCTCGAGCTTCCTCGCGGTCGCGCGCGAGGGCTCGGTCTCGGCCGCAGCCGAGAAGCTCTACGTCACGCAGCCGTCGATCTCGGCGGCGGTCGCCGCCCTCTCGCGCGAGGTCGGCGTCGAGCTGACCGAGCGCGTCGGGCGCGGGGTCGGCCTCACCGCCGCCGGCGAGGCGTTCCGCCCCTACGCCGCCGACGTGCTCGGGCTGATCGAGCAGGGCCGGCGCGCCGCGCAGGAGGCGGCGGACGCGTCGACGCGCAGCCTCTCGATCGTCGCGGTCGCGACCGCGGCCGAGTACGTCGTCCCGTCGCTCCTGCGCGCGTTCTCCTCGCTGCACCCGGAGATCAAGCTCGCGCTCGAGGTGGCGAACCGGGCGACGCTGTTCGACCGCGTGCTCGAGCACGACGTCGACGTCGCCGTCGCCGGCCGGCCGCCCGAGGACGAGCGGATCGAGGGCCGAGCCTTCCTGCCGAACGAGATCGTCCTGATCGCGGCGCCCGCCGACCCGCTCGCAACCGGGCGGGCGGTGCGTCCGGACGACCTCGCCGACCGCGTCTGGCTCCAGCGCGAGCCGGGTTCGGGCACACGCGAGCTCGTGACCGAGTTCCTCGCCGAGCACGAGCTGCGACCGCAGACCCTGACCCTCGGCTCGAACGGGGCGATCAAGGAGGCGGTGCGGCTGGGCCTCGGCATCTCGCTCCAGTCGCGGATGGCGGTCGAGCACGAGCTCGCCGACGGCACCCTCGCCCAGATCCCCGTCCGCGGCGGCCTGCCGCGTCGGCAGTGGTACACGCTCCGCTCGACCACGGTGCCGCCGCGCCCCGCCGTCCAGCTCTTCCTCGACTTCACCCACGGCCACGCCGGCAAGCGGGCGTTCCGCCACCCCGACGGGTCTGGTGTGGCTCGCTCGGCTCGCAGCTCGTAGCATCTCGCAGCTCGTCGATGCCGCGAAGACTCGCTCAGTGACGCTGCCGCTCAAGCCGCCGATCCCGCGCCCGGAGATCGCCCCGTCGATCCTCTCGGCCGACTTCGCGCGCCTGGGCGAGCAGGTGACGGCGGTCCTCGACGCGGGAAGCCGGGCGATCCACGTCGACGTGATGGACGGGCATTTCGTCCCGCCGATCACGATCGGGCCGCTGATCGTGGCGGCGCTGCGCGACCTCGTGCACGGCCGCGACGCGATCCTGGACGTCCACCTGATGATCGAGCGGCCGGAGCGGCAGGTCGCGGCCTTCGCCGAGGCAGGCGCCGACGTGATCACGATCCACCCCGAGTCGACGCCGAACATCCACTACGGGCTGAAGCTGATCCGCGAGCTCGGCTGCCACGCCGGCGTCGTGATCAACCCGGGGACGCCCGTCGAGGCGGTCGAGCCCGTCGCGGACATCGTCGACCTCTGCCTGCTGATGAGCGTCAACCCCGGTTGGGGCGGCCAGCGCTACATCGCCTCGTCGACCGGCCGGCTCGCGAAGCTGCGGACGCTGCTGCCGGACGAGGTCGTGCTCGAGGTCGACGGCGGCGTCTCGCTCGAGACGATCGACGGCGCACGCGCGGCAGGCGCCGAGCTGTTCGTCGCCGGCTCGAGCGTCTTCGGCGCCGCGGACCCCGGCGCCGCCTACACGGCGCTGGCGGCGCGCCTATAGCCTTCTGCTTATCGCTTTCTCCGAACGATGTATTGATCTTTACGCGAGCTTCGCATAACCTCTGCTCCCCCGGCCTCGAGGAGTGCGCATGCCCCGCCCGATCATGCTCGGTATCGTCGGAGACTCCGGCTCCGGCAAGACGACGATCACCCGCGGCATCGTCCGCGTGCTCGGCCAGGACCAGATCACCGACTTCTGCATCGACGACTACCACCGCTACGACCGCAAGCAGCGCGCCGAGCGGCACATCACGCCGCTCCACCCGGACTGCAACTACCTCGACATCCTCGCGCAGCACCTGCAACACCTCAAGAACAACGAGGCGATCATGAAGCCCGTCTACCGGCACGCGGACGGGACGTTCGGAGCGCCGGACTACGTCGAGCCGAAGCGATTCGTCGTCGCCGAGGGCTTGCTCGGCTTCTACACACCCGAGCTGCGCGAGATGTTCGACGTCCGCGTCTACCTCGACCCGCCCGAGGACCTGCGCCGCCACTGGAAGGTGCAGCGCGACTGCTCGCGGCGCGGGTACACGACCGACCAGGTGCTGGCGGAGCTCGACCGGCGCGAGCCCGACTCGGAGCAGTTCATCCGCCCCCAGCGTCACCACGCCGACCTCGTCGTCTCGTTCCAGCCGGCAGACCCGAGCGCCGACTACGAGCACCTCGACGCGAAGCTGACGCTGCGTGACTCGCTGACGCACCCCGATCTCTCCGGCGTCGTCGCCGACGGCGCCGACGACGGCCTCGTGCTGACCGAGCGACCGGGCTGCCAGGAGCTCTACGTGCCAGGGCGCATCCCGCCGGAGCGCGCCGTGCAGCTCGAGGAGACGATCTGGGAGAAGATGCACTTCGCCCAGCACCTGCGGCAGGAGAAGCTCGGCGAGTTCACGATCGGCACCGAGCTCCACCGCTCCGACTCGCTCGCGCTCGTGCAGCTGCTGATCCTCTACCACGTGCTGACGGCGCGTCACCTCGTGTCGATCGGCGCCGGCTCCCCGCGCGAGTTCGAGTCGAGCGTGCTCGAGGAGCTGCTCGCCGGCGACGGCGAGCGCGCGACGACCTAGCTCGTCGTTCAAGCCCGCCTCGGCCCGGGCCGATAGCCGAGCCGTGGCTGCGCTCGCTCTCGCCGCGGTCGCGCTGCTCTGCATCGGCGCGCTCGCGGCCGCGCTCACGCTTCGCCTCGCGCTCCCGGGCACGGTCCTCGCCGCCTACGTCGTCGCCTCGGCGGAAGTCGTCCTCGGCGCCGAGCTGCTCAGCCCGCTGCGGGCGATCGCCGCCCCCGGCTACCTCGCCTGGGAGGCGGCGGTCGCGACCGCCGCGGCGGCGCTCTGGCTGCGCGCGGGCAGACCGCGGCCGCCCCTGCCTCGGCCGGCGCGTGCCTCGCTCACGCGGCATCCCGTCGTCCTCGTGCTCGCGGCCGCCGTCGCGCTCGGCCTGCTCGTCGAGGTCGTGCTCGCGGTCACGACCGCACCGAACAACTGGGACGCTCTCACGTACCACCTCTCGCGCGCGGCCGCCTGGTACCAGCGGGGGTCGCTCGGCTTCTTCCCGGCGCACACGCCGCGCGAGAACTTCCTGCCGGGAAACGCGGAGATCCAGATCCTCTACACG
>DASRGD010000017.1:0-4158 GCA_035651195.1 Gaiellaceae bacterium
CATCCTCCGCAACTACTGGTTCATCGTCTTCCCCATGATCGGCGGAACGATCTTCGGCTTCTTCCGCTGGAAGAAGAGCGCGATGGGCCGGCCGCACTGGGACCGCGTCCGGCTCCGCTTCCCCCTTCGCATCGGCGAGACGGTGCGCAAGATCTCGATGGCCCGCTTCTCGCGCACGCTCTCGACGCTCGTCGCCGCCGGCGTCGACATCATCAAGGCGCTCGACATCACCGGCCAGACATCGGGCAACCACGTGATCGAGACGGCGCTCACGGACGTCCGCAGCCGCGTCCGCGAGGGCGCGTCGATCGCGCAGCCGCTGATCGAGAACCCGGTCTTCCCGCCGATGGTGAGCCAGATGGTGCGGATCGGCGAGGAGACCGGAGAGCTCGAGAAGATGCTCGGGAAGATCGCCGACTTCTACGAGGACGAGGTCGACGCGTCGATCGCGTCGCTCACGTCGATCATCGAGCCGCTGATGATGATCGGCGTCGGCGTCATGGTCGGGATCATCCTGATCGCGATGTACCTGCCGATGTTCAAGATGCTGACGCTCGTCAAGTAGCTCCCGACGTGGGCCGCTGCAGCGGATTTACCTGCGGCTTACGTTCGGCTCATTGCCGACTGACAGCTCTCGGGAAGCATCGTCCTTGCGATGAAGCTCCTGCGCCGATCGCTCGTGCTCGCCGCTGCCGCCTCCTGCTGCGGGGCGTCGGCGGCCGCGATCTCGCCGCCACCGTTGCCGAGAGGATGGTCGCACGCGCAGATCAACGTCGTCGGGCCGAACGGCCGGCCGCACACGCTGATCTACGACCGCGGCCGCGTGCTCTCCGTCGGCGACTCCTCGCTGACGCTGCGGGAGCCGGACCGGAGCGTCGTCACGATCCAGGTCGCGCCGACGGCGGTGATCCGCATCGACGGCCGCGCCGGCACGCTCGCGCAGCTCGAGCCGGGATTCGCGGTGCTGACGCTCGGCGTCGACGGCCGGCCCGCGCGGCGCGTGCAGGCGACGTCGTCGCCGCCGTTGCGCACGGATGCCAACCGCCTGCGGACGGTGCGCCGCCGCTGAACCGCGGCCGCGGGTGCCGGCAGGAGGGAGCCTTAGACTCGGGCCGATGACGCGCACCGTCCTCCTGGTCGAGGACGAGCCCTCCGTGGGTGAGCTCGTCCGCAGCTACCTGACCCGCGACGGCTACCGCGTCATCTGGGTCCGCTCGGGCGAGGAAGCGCTCGTCGAGCTCGACCGGCATCCGATCCGCATGGTCGTCCTCGACATCGGGTTGCCCGGCATCGACGGCTTCGACGTCTGCCGCGAGATCCGCTCGCGCTCACAGGTCCCGATCCTGATGCTGACGGCGCGCGACGAGGAGCCGGATCGCGTCGTCGGGCTCGAGGTCGGCGCCGACGACTACCTGACGAAGCCGTTCTCGCCGCGCGAGCTGACCGCGCGCATGAAGGCGATCTTCCGTCGTGTCGAGCCGCAGCCGACGCAGGGCGTCCTGACGCTCGGCGACGTCGTCGTCAACCGCGAGACGCACGACGTGACGATCGCGGGGCAGGCGGTCGAGCTGACGGCGAAGGAGTTCGACCTGCTCTCGTACTTCGCCGCGAACGCCGGCGCGCTGCTCTCGCGCGACCACCTGCTCGACCGCGTTTGGGGCGTCGAGTATCCGGGCGGCACGCGCACCGTCGACGTCCACGTCGCGCAGCTCCGCCGCAAGCTCGGCCGGCCGAACCTGATCCGAACGCTCCGAGGCGCGGGCTACAAGGCCGTCTCGCAATGAAGACGTTGCGCGGCCGGCTGTTCGTCGCGGTGCTGGCGGCGATCGTCGTCTCGGTCGCGCTCACGGTCGCGATCGGCGCCACGCTGACGCGGCGCACGGCCGACCGCTCGACCCGCGTCAATCTCGCCCACCGCGCCGACCTGCTGGCTGCCGAGGAGCAGCAGCAGCCGAGCTACATCGCCGAGAACTACCTCGCCGACAACGTGCGCGTGATCGTCGACCGGCGCGCCGCGATGAAGCGCTACGTGCGCGCCGACCGGGCCGCGAATGGGACGCTGACGATCGACGGCACCCGCTACATCTACTCGTACCGACCAATCGGCCCGCGCGGCCTCCTGCTGCTCGAGCAGGCGCGGCGTCCGGCGGCGTGGGGTGCGTTCCTGCGCGATCTGCTGCTTGCCGGCGGCGTCGGCACCGTACTCGCGGCGTCGATCTCGTTTCTGCTCGCCGGCTCGATCGTCCGCCCGATCCGACGCGCCGCCGACGCGAGCCGCGCGCTGGCGGAGGGGACGTCGCCGGAGCCGCTGCCCGCGCAGGGCACGGCCGAGCTCGCCTCGCTCGCCCACGCGTTCAACGAGATGGCGGCGCAGCTGGCGGCATCGCGCGAAGCGGAGCAGAACTTCCTGCTCTCGGTGAGCCACGAGCTGAAGACGCCTCTGACCGCGATCCGCGGCTACGCCGAGGGGCTCGCCGACGGCGCGTTTGCCCCGGCGACGGCGGCCGAGACGATCCTCGTCGAGGCGTGGCGGCTCGAGCGGCTCGTCCGCGACCTGCTCGACCTAGCGCGGATGCGGCGGTACGAGTTTCACGTCCGGCGCGAGCCGGTCGAGCTCGCGGACGCGGCGCAGGAGGTAGTCGCACGCCACGAGGCAGCCGCGAACGAGTACGGCGTCGAGCTGCGGTTCGAAGGCGGCGAGTCGTGGGTCGAGGCCGATCACGACCGGGTGCTCCAGATCGCGTCGAACCTCGTCGAGAACGCGCTGCGCGCGACGCCGGGGGGCGGCTCCGTCGTCGTGCGAGTCGAGCCGCGCGCCCTCGTCGTCTCCGACACCGGTCGCGGGCTCGCGCCCGAGGACGTGCCGCACGCGTTCGACCGCTTCTACCTCTACGACAAGTACGGCAAGGACCGCCAGGTCGGGAGCGGGCTCGGGCTCGCGATCGTGAAGCAGCTCGCGGTCGCGATGGGAGGCGACGTCGCCGTGCGCAGCGAGCCCGGCGCCGGCGCGACGTTCGTCGTCACGTTCCCGTCAGGGGCGGAGCCGCGACGTGTCGACGACCTCGAGGTCGCGGCCGGTCACCCGGCCGAGGCTGTGTAGGTCGTCGTTCGACCAGCGCGGATCCGGCGCGCCGGTGATGAACCATGGCGAGCCGTTGTCGGCGAGGATCATGCCGTAGCGCTTCAGCGCCTCGAGCACCGCGCGCGCCTGCGGCGGAAAGGAGCGGGTATCGAAGCTCGCCTTCAGCCGCACGCGCAGCCCCATCGGCGGCAGCGACGGGTCGTTCGAGTCGCCCGCAGAGTGGCGGGCCGGGTACACGTACGCACGGCGTGTCCGCTCGGCGGTGAAGCGCAGCGCGTGCTCGAGGTCGCCGTAGCGTGCGAGGCCGGGGAGGATCGGCAGCCCGGCCGCGTCCGCCGACGTCCACGTCGCCGGCCGTACGGCATTCGAGCGCAGATTCCAGATCGCGCCTGCCCATGCGTGCCAGCCGGAGCGGGTGCGCTCGAGGCCGCCGAGCTCGTAGAGGCGGCACGTGCCGCGCTGGACGATCAGGAGATGGTGGTCCGACCCGCCTTCGATCTTCGGGCGCGCCGGGATCGGATACGGGCCCCTGTCGCTCTCGTCGGCGTACTCGAAGGCGACGCGCACGGCCGGCTCGGCGGCGGGCACGACGTTGTACGGGATCCCGATCGGCTCACCGTCCCAGCGGCCGGAGCCGAAGTCGGCGTGGAGCGGCCGGTCGAGCCCGATCGCACGGATCAGCGCCGACGAGCCCTTCGCCACCGGGAGCGTGTCGACGCGCTCGTTCCACGGGTTCGTGCTCGGGAAGACCGGGCAGCCGGCGATCGTCGGCGAGGCGCCCGCGGCGTCGCCGACCGCGCTCGCGAGCGCGAGGACGGTGGCGGCGGCGGCGGCGAGCCGGGTCATCGCCTCTCAGCATCCACAGCCGGAGCGGAATCGCAACCAGTCTGCGGCTCGCCCTCGCAGCACCCGAGCTTCAATCGACAGCGGGGGCAATCGACGGGGCCGGCGCTACCATTCCCCGAGCCACGGCGGCGTAGCTCAGCTGGTCAGAGCGCCGGACTCATAACCCGGAGGTCGGTGGTTCGAGCCCACCCGCCGCTATTCGGTCGGACGCGGCTACACTGCTGCGGCCG
>DASRGD010000018.1:0-10714 GCA_035651195.1 Gaiellaceae bacterium
GCCGGCCCGACGCGAACGTCGACCTTGCCGTCGACGAGGCGCGCCGCGCCGATCAGACGGATGACCATGTCGAGCTGCCGCGCCGCCGCGATCGCGAGTGGATCGATCTCGTCGATGCCGACCACGTCGACGTCGCCGAGCTCGTAGCGCGAGTTGAACGCGACCGTCGCGAGGATCGCCATCTTGGCGGCAGCGTCCGCCCCGGAGACGTCGTCGGTCGGGTCGGCCTCGGCGTAACCCTTCTCCTGAGCCTCGCGCAACGCATCCTCGTACGACTTGCCGGCCTCCATCTCGGTGAGGACGAAGTTCGTCGTCCCGTTGACGATCCCGAGCACGCGGTGCACGTTCGTGACGATCAGCGACTCCCGCAGCACCTTGATCACGGGGATCGCGGCGCAGACGCTCGCCTCGAACCGAAGCTGCACGCCCGCGTCCGACGCCGCGGCGAAGAGCTCTGCGCCGCGCCGGGCGACGAGCTGCTTGTTCGCCGAGACGACGTGCTTGCCGCGCCGCAGGCACTCGAGCACGTAGTCGCCGGCCGGCGCGACGCCGCCCATCACCTCGGCGACGACCGCGATCGACGCGTCGTCGAGGATCTCGCCGAACTCCGCCGTCAGCACACCCGCGTCGGCCGGGAACGGGCGCTCCTTCCCGACGTCCCGCACGAGCGCCTTGACGACGCGCAGCCGGTGTCCCGTCGCGCGCTCGATGTCCGCCGCCGACTCGTGCAGCAGCCTGTTGACCGCCGAGCCGACGGTGCCGTAGCCCAGGAGAGCAACGGGAACGTCGACGCTCCGGGTCTGGTCTGGTTGGAGATCTCCGGCTGGTTGTGCGGGTTGAGCGTTCATCGACGACAGGTGGTCTACTGCGAAGGTGCCCCGAGGCCGTGCGGCTCCGACGCCTCGCGGTTCTGCAGCGCGCGCAGTCGCTTGCCGACCTGCTCGATCTGCTTCTCCGCCAGCTGCTGCCGCGCTTCGGCGAGGCTCGGCGCGCCGCGCTCCATCTCGGCGATCCACTCGCGCGCGAACGTGCCGTCCTGGATGCGCGCCAGCACGCCGCGCATGTTCTCGCGCACGTGCTCGTCGACGACCTGCGGCCCGACGGTGTGTGAGCCGTACTCGGCGGTGTCCGAGATCGAGAAGTGCATCCGCTCGATCCCGCCCTCGTAGATCAGGTCGACGATCAACTTCAGCTCGTGCAGGCACTCGTAGTACGCGAGCTCCGGCGCGTAGCCCGCCTCGACCAGCGTTTCGAACCCGAGCTGGATCAGCTGCGTGACGCCGCCGCAGAGGACCGACTGCTCGCCGAAGAGATCGCTCTCGGTCTCGTCCTTGAAGTTCGTCTCGATGATGCCGGCGCGGCCCGCGCCGAGCCCGGCGGCGTACGCGAGCGCGAGCTCGCGCGCCTGGCCGCTTGCGTTCTGCGCGACCGCGATCAGCGCCGGCGTGCCGTACCCGTCCTCGAACAGGCGCCGCACGATGTGCCCCGGCCCCTTCGGCGCGACCATGATCACGTCGTGGCCCACGGGCGGCTCGATCAGCCCGTAGTGGATCGCGAAGCCGTGCGCGAAGAGAAGCGCTGTGCCGGCGTCGACGTTCGGCGCCACCTCCTCGCGCCAGAGCGCGGCCTGCGCCCCGTCGGGGACGAGGAAGGCGACGAGCTGCGCGCCGCGGACGACCTCCGGCACCGTCCGCACCGTCAACCCCGCGTCCTCCGCCGCCGCCCACGACGGCGAGCCGTCACGGAGCCCGACCTCGACCTCGACGCCCGAGTCGGCGAGGTTGAGCGCGTGCGCGTGACCCTGGCTGCCGTACCCGAGCACCGCCACCTTGCCCGAGAGCAGGTCGACGTTTCCGGTCTTGATCACTTCTGCCATCGAGGCTCCTTTCCCCTACGAGATGGTGGCGGCGCGCGGCCTCGGCGTCGTGGGACGCGGTCGGCGTAGACCGATGCGACCGGTACGGGCGAGCTCGCGCAGGCCGTGCGGCCGGACGAGCTCCTCGAATGCGTCGAGCTCCTCGGGACGGCCGACGACCTCGAACGTGAGCGCGTCGCGGCCGATGTCGGCGACGCGCGCGTTGAACACCTCGCCGAGCGCGATCAGCTCGGCGCGCTTGTCGGGCGGCGCCGCGACGGTGAGCAGCGCGAGCTCGCGCTCGACCGACTCCTCCGGCGTCAGCTCGACGACCCGCAGCACGTTGACGAGCTTGTGCATCTGCTTCTCGATCTGCTCGAACGAGTGCTGCGAGCAGTCGACACGCATCGTCACGCGCGACACGCCGCGGCGCTCGGTCGGACCGACGGCGAGGCTCATGATGTTGAACCCGCGCCGCGAGAACATCTGCGAGACGCGCGCGAGCGCCCCCGGCTTGTCCTCGAGCTCGACGGAGACGGTGTGGTGACTCATCGCCTCACCCGGTGATCCGCTCGTGCTCGTACTCGTCGTCGGGCAGCTCGATCACGTCGACGGAGGCGGCGCCGGCCGGCACCATCGGATAGCAGTTCTCGTCCGGATCGACGCGGGCGTCGACGACGGCCGTGCGTCCGGCGTCGAACGCCGCGCGCAGCGTCGACTCGAGCTCGTCCTCGCTGTCGACCATGAAGCCGGCGCAGCCGAGCGCGTCGGCGAGCTCGGCGTAGTCCGGCACCTGCTTCGTCAGGTGCGTCTGCGCGAACCGCTCCGCGTAGAAGAGCTCCTGCCACTGCCGCACCATCCCGAGCCAGCCGTTGTTGACGATCACGACGACGATCGGCAGCCCTTCGAGCGCCGACGTCGCGAGCTCCTGGCAGGTCATCTGGAAGCAGCCGTCGCCGTCGATGCAGACGACGGTCGCGTCCGGCCGCGCCGCCTTGGCGCCGACCGCGGCCGGCAGGCCGTAGCCCATGGTCCCGAGCCCGCCCGAGGTGATGAACGTGCGCGGCTGGTCGCAGACGAGGTACTGCATCGCCCACATCTGGTGCTGGCCGACGCCGGTCGTCCAGACGACGTCGTCGCTCCGCTCGGCGGCGAGGTCGCGGAGCGCCTCGACGACGGTCTGCGGCTTCAGCACGCCGTCGACGCGACGGTACTTGTACGGATAGAGCTGCTTCCACTCGCGCAGCTGTGCGTGCCACGCCGTGCGGTCGCGCTGCTCGAGCGCCTTCACCTCGCGCGTGAGCATCGCGAGCGCGAGCTTGAGCGGCCCGACGACCGGGATGTCCGCCGTTCGGATCTTGCCGACCTCGGCGGCGTCGATGTCGAAGTGGATCACCTTCGCCCCGGGCGCGAACGCCGACACCTTGCCGGTGACGCGGTCGTCGAAGCGCGTGCCGACCGCGACGATCAGGTCGCACTTGTTGAGCGCCCAGTTCGCGTACTTCGACCCGTGCATGCCGGGGGCGCCGTAGTTGAGCGGGTGCGAGTCCGGCAGGCAGCCTTTCCCCATCAGCGTCACCACCGCCGGCAGCGCCGCCGTCTCGACGAGCGCGAGCAGTTCTGCGCACGCGTCGCCGTTCAGCACGCCGCCGCCCGCGTAGACGATCGGCTGGCGCGCCTCCGCGATCGCCTTCGCCGCCTCGCGCACCTGCCGCTCGTGCACCTTCGTCGGCGGCTTCCAGCCGGGCAGCTCGGGCTCGTCGGGATACGAGAAGTCGAGCTCGGCCTCCTGGACGTCCTTGGCGATGTCGACGAGCACGGGGCCGGGGCGGCCGGTGCGGGCGACGTGGAAGGCGTTCTTCAGCACCTGCGGCAGCTCGCGCACGTCCTGCACGAGCCAGGAGTGCTTGACGATCGGCATCGTGATGCCGGTCGCGTCCGTCTCCTGGAACGCATCGGTGCCGATCAGGTTCGACCGCACCTGGCCGGTGATGCAGACGAGCGGCGTCGAGTCCATCCAGGCGTCGGCGATCGGCGTCACGAGGTTCGTGGCGCCCGGCCCCGACGTCGCGATCGCGACGCCGACCTTGCCGGAGGCGCGCGCGTAGCCCTCGGCCATGTGCCCTGCGCCCTGCTCGTGCCGGGCGAGCACGTGACGGACGGTGGTGCCGCGGGCCATCGCGTCGTAGGTCGGCAGGATCGCCCCGCCGGGGATGCCGAACATGACGTCGACGCCCTCGGCCTCGAGGCTGCGCAGGACCGCGTCTGCGCCGAGCATGCGGCTCATCGATTGACCTCCTGAAAGTGCTCGGTGTCGGTGCGCGCGCCGGGCAGCTGCTCGATCACCGCGTCCGTGAACGCTTTCGTGTCCGAGGTTCGTTGCTGTTCGGCGGCGGCGACCGCGCGCTCCAGCGTGCGGGCGGCGGAACGCAAGCCGAGCCCTTCGCCGAGCAGCAGGCTCGCGGCGAGCAGCGTGCCGACGGGATCTGCGACCCCGAAGCCGGCGACCTCGTCGGATTCGCAGACGTGCGGCGCGAACACGCCGGGACCCGTCTCGCTCACCCAGCCGCAGGCGACCGTGTGCAGGCTGCCGGCGATGTGGGCGGCAACGTCGACGATCGCCTCGGCGAGGTAGCCGGGCGCGACGACGAGGTCGACGGTCCCCGGATGGTCGCGAAACCGCGTCAAGAGCTGGCCGAGTGTCAGGTGCTCCAGCTCGAGGCCGTCCCAGGCCTCGGCCTGGCGGGACACGAGCTCGCTCCACTCCGAGGTGGAGCCGACGGACGTGAGCCGCGCGCGGCGCGCGCGAGCGAGCTGGAACGCGCGCGCGATCGCGACCTCGTCCGTCCCGTAGCCGACCGGCTCGACGACGACCAGGTCGCCGCGCGGCAGGTTGTGCACGCGCGAGACGCGCGAGACGAGGTCGAGGTCGCTCTTCACGCCGTCCAGGGCCGGGTCGTCGGGCGAGGTGACGAAGATCGCGTCCGCGCCGGCATAGGCCTCGCGAGTCGTCTGGGGCAGCGGGTGGCCGAATCGCGTCATCGCCTCACCGCCGAACGGCAGGTGGACGTCGTCGAGATGCAGCGCGTGCAGGCGCGCGACCTCCGTGAGCACGCGGCAGCTCTCGGCCATCAGCTCCGGCCCGACGCCGCCGCCGGCCAGGCAGGCGAGCTTCCAGCTACGGCTCATCGGCTGTCTCCCATCTCGTCGCTACGCACGTCATCGCTCCTTCGTCGTCGTCATCGGGACGCACCTCTCCTGCCTTGAGGTCGTTGTCTGCGGCGTCACCGGCCGCGTGAGTGCGCGTCTCCCCCTAGAGGGGGAGAATCGTGATGGCAACGACGAACAGGCGCATCTGCGCAGGAGTTCCGGTGCTCGCCGTGGCAGCCATCGGGAGCTTGAGTGTGCCCGGATCTGCCTGGATTGTCAACCGACAGGCGCCGCCGGGCTCGGTCGACGAGCCGCGCCGTCGTCACGCGGCAGGCAGCCCCGGGCAGGCGCGTGCGGCGGCGCTCAGGCGCCCGCGACGACGCGAGCGGGCGCGCCATGCGCGTGCGGGTCGCCGTCGATCAGCCACGAGTGGCCGAACCTGCTCATCGCCTCGATGATCGGCAGCAGGTCCTGGCCCTTCGGCGTCAGCTCGTACTCGACCCGCGGCGGCGACTCCGGGTAGCTCTGCCGCTGGACGATGCCCTCCTGCTCGAGCATGTGGAGGCGCTCCGAGAGCGTCCGCGGGCTGATCCGGTGGCAGGCGTGCTCGAGCTGCGTGAACCGGCGCGGTCCCTCCGAGAGGTCGTGGACGATCAGCGCCGTCCACTTCGATGCGATCAGGTCGGAGGTGGCGGCGACGGCACAGCACGAGCCGTCGTGGACGTCCATCATCCGCCGCTCGGCCATCGCGGGCAGTCTAGCCCAGGCACCTGCTCGAAAGCACCGATTTCGGCCTCGAGCTTGCGGATTTCCGCCCGAGTTCCTATCCTGTTTTCAAGCCATGCGCACGCTGACCACGAATCTCGCCGTCGTCATGGTCGCGAGCGCGACTGCCGCGAAGCCTACGCGCTAGTCGGCGACTTCCTTCCCCGCCCCGCCGGCTAGCTGAAACGAAGAACCGGCGGGCTCCTACGGCAAGAAAGGCTTCGGTTTGAAACGGCAGCGTCCCATTGGCCCGATCGGGCTCTACCACCCGGATTTCGAGCACGACTCGTGCGGGGTCGCGATGGTCGCGAAGCTCGACGGGGTGCCGAGCCACGAGACGGTCGAGCGGGCGATCCGGGCGCTCGAGAACCTCGAGCACCGGGGCGCGACGGGGGCCGACCCGCGGACCGGCGACGGCGCCGGAATCCTGCTGCAGCTGCCGGACGAGCTCTTCCGCGACCTCTACGGCGAGGCGCTGCCGGCGCGCGGGCAGTACGGCGTCGGCGTCCTCTTCCTGCCGCGCGAGGACGCCGGCCGCGCGGCCGAGCTCGAGCGCCTGCTCGCGGAGACGGTCGCGCGCGAGGGGCAGCGGGTCGTCGCCTGGCGCGAGCTCGAGCTCGACCTGACGCACGTCGGCGAGACCGCGTGCGCCGTCGCGCCGCTCGTCAAGCAGGTCGTCGTCGGCGCCTCCCCCGACCTGGCGCAGGATCAGGACGCCTTCGAGCGGAAGCTGTACGTGATCCGCCGCGTCGCCGAGCTCGCCGCGGGCCCCGACCTCGTGATCCCGAGCTTCAGCTCGCGGACGCTCGTCTACAAGGGAATGCTGATGGCGCCGCAGCTTCGACCGACGTACGCCGACCTGCGCGACCCGCGCACGAAGACGGCGCTTGCGCTCGTCCACTCGCGCTTCTCGACGAACACGTTCCCGAGCTGGGAGCTCGCGCACCCGTACCGGATGATCGCGCACAACGGCGAGATCAACACGCTGCGCGGCAACGTCAACTGGATGCGCGCGCGCGAGTCGCAGCTCGCGTCCGAGCTCTTCGGCGACGACATCGGCAAGATCCTGCCGGTCGTCCGCCCCGGCGGCTCCGACACCGCGAACTTCGACAACGTGCTCGAGCTGCTCGTGCTCGCCGGGCGGAGCCTGCCGCACGCCATCCTGATGATGATCCCGGACTCGTACGCGAGCCGCGACGACGTCCCCGACGACGTGCGCGGCTTCTACGACTTCCACTCGTGCCTGATGGAGCCGTGGGACGGGCCGGCGGCGATCGCGTTCACCGACGGCACCGTCGCCGGCGCGACGCTCGACCGCAACGGGCTTCGCCCGGGGCGCTGGGTCGAGACGAAGGACGGCTGGGTCGTGCTCGCCTCCGAGATCGGGGTGCTCGACACGCCGCCGGAGAACATCAAGCGCAAGGGGCGCCTCCAGCCCGGGAAGATCTTCCTCGTCGACCTCGAGCAGCACCGGATCGTCGAGGACGACGAGGTGAAGCGCACCGTCGCCGCCCGCCGGCCCTACCGCGAGTGGTACGAGCAGGGTGTCGTCCACCTCTCCGACCTGCCCGAGCGGCCGCCGGCCGTGCCGCGGGTCGAGCCGCTGCGCGCCAAGCAGCTCGCGTTCGGTTACACGCAGGAGGACCTGCGCGTCATCCTCGCCCCCTACGCGGTCAACGCCGAGCAGCCGATCGGCTCGATGGGGAACGACCTGGCGCTCGCCGTCCTGTCCGACCAGCGGCCGCTCCTCTACGCCTACTTCAAGCAGCTCTTCGCGCAGGTCACGAACCCGCCGATCGACTCGACGCGCGAGTACGTCGTCATGAGCGTCGGCACGAGCGTCGGCTCGGAGCGCAATCTGCTCGACGAGTCGCCGGAGCACGCGCACCAGCTGCAGATCCCGCAGCCGATCCTCCAGAACCACGAGCTCGAAGCGCTGCGCCAGGTCGATTCGTCGGTCTTCAAGGCGCACACGATCGACATCACGTGGCCGGTCGAGGACGGGGTCCCCGGCCTCGACGGCGCGCTCGAGCGGATCGCGCGCGAAGCCGACGAGGCGCTCGCCGACGGCGTCAACATCCTCATCCTCTCCGACCGCCGCATCGGCGCCGACCGCGTGCCGATCCCGGCGCTCCTCGCCGTCTCGTCCGTGCACCACCACCTCGTGCGCGAGGGGACGCGTCTCCAGACCGGGCTCGTCGTCGAGTCCGGCGAGCCGCGCGAGGTGCACCACTTCGCGACGCTGATCGGCTACGGCGCCGCCGCGATCAACCCGTACGTGATGTTCGAGACGCTGGACGAGCTCGTCGACGAGGGTTGGCTGCCCGAGGGGATGACGAAGGAAGAGGCGCACAGGCGCACGATCAAGGGCATCTCGAAGGCGCTGCTGAAGACGATCTCGAAGATGGGAATCTCGACGATCTCGTCGTACTGCGGCGCGCAGATCTTCGAGGCGGTCGGGCTCGCGCCGGAGCTCGTCGACCGGCACTTCACCGGCACGCCGTCGCGAATCGCCGGGATCGGGACGGCGGTGCTCGCGCAGGAGGCGCTCGACCGGCACGAGCGCGCGTACCCGGAGCGGACCGCGAGCCCGTTGCCGCTCGGCGGCGTCTACGCGTGGCGCGCCGACGGCGAGTGGCACCAGTGGAACCCGGAGACGATCGCGCTGCTCCAGCACGCGGTGCGTGCCGGCGGCGCGAAGACGTGGGAGGAGTACTCGCGGCTCGTCAACGAGGACTCGGCGCGGCGCTCGACGCTGCGCGGGTTGATGAAGTTCCGCTTCCCGGAGAGCGGCGGCATCCCGCTCGAGGAGGTCGAGCCCGCGTCGGAGATCGTCAAGCGCTTCTCGACCGGCGCGATGTCGCTCGGCTCGCTCTCGCGCGAGGCACACGAGACGCTCGCGATCGCGATGAACCGGATCGGCGGCAAGTCGAACACCGGCGAGGGCGGCGAGGACCCGGTGCGCTACGTCCCGGACGCGAACGGCGACTCGCGCCGCTCGAAGATCAAGCAGGTCGCGTCCGGCCGCTTCGGCGTCAACATCCACTACCTCGTCAACGCCGACCAGCTGCAGATCAAGATGGCGCAGGGTGCGAAGCCGGGCGAGGGCGGCGAGCTGCCGGGACGGAAGGTCGACTCCTACATCGCGAAGATCCGGTTCACGACACCGGGCGTCGGCCTGATCTCGCCGCCGCCGCACCACGACATCTACTCGATCGAGGACCTGAAGCAGCTGATCTACGACCTTCGCTGCGCGAACCCGGCTGCGCGCATCTCGGTGAAGCTCGTCGCGGAGGTCGGCGTCGGCACCGTGGCGGCGGGCGTCGCGAAGGCGGGCGCCGACCACGTGCTCATCTCGGGGCACGACGGCGGCACCGGGGCGGCGCCGCTCTCCTCGATCCTCCACGCGGGCATCCCGTGGGAGATCGGGCTCGCCGAGACGCAGCAGACGCTGATGCGCAACGGCCTTCGCTCGCGCATCTGGGTGCAGACCGACGGCCAGCTGAAGACCGGGCGCGACGTCGTGATCGCCGCGCTGCTCGGGGCGGACGAGCTGGGCTTCGCGACGGCGCCGCTCGTCGCATCCGGCTGCGTGATGATGCGCGCCTGCCACCTGAACACGTGCCCGGTCGGGATCGCGACTCAGGATCCCGAGCTGCGCGCGAAGTTCGCAGGCAAGCCCGAGCACGTCGTCAACTTCTTCTTCTTCGTCGCCGAGGAGGCACGCCGCCTGATGGCGCAGCTCGGCGTCGCCCGCTTCGAGGACCTCGTCGGGCGCGTCGACCTGCTCGAGGTCGACGACGCGCTCGAGCAGTGGCAGCGGCGCGGGATCGACCTGTCCGCGATCCTCGCCGCGCCCGAGGTCGACGGCCCGCGGCGGCGCACCGAGCCGCAGCCGCCCGCGCTCGAGGACGCGCTCGACCGGCGGTTGATCGCCGTGGCCCGTCCGGCGATCGAGCGCGGAGAGCGCGTCGAGGCCGAGGTCGCGGTCGCGAACCGCAACCGCACGGTCGGAGGCCTTCTCTCGCACGCGGTCACGCGCGCGCACGGCGCGGCGGGGCTGCCGGCCGGGACGATCCGCTTCACGCTGCGCGGCGCGGCGGGCCAGTCGTTCGGCGCGTGGCTCGCGCCCGGGATCGAGCTGACGCTCGTCGGCGAGGCGAACGACTACGTCGGCAAGGGCCTCTCCGGCGGGGTGCTCGCGGTCCGCCCGCCCGAGGACGCGGCGTTCCGCGCGGAGGAGAACGTCGTCGCCGGCAACACGATCCTCTACGGCGCGACCGCGGGCAGGGCGTTCTTCCGCGGGCTCGTCGGCGAGCGCTTCGCCGTCCGCAACTCGGGCGCGAGCGCCGTCGTCGAGGGCGTCGGCGACCACGGCTGCGAGTACATGACGGGCGGCGTCGTCGTCGTGCTCGGCCGGACGGGACGGAACTTCGCGGCCGGCATGAGCGGCGGCATCGCGTACGTGCTCGACGAGGACGGAACGTTCGCGGAGCGCTGCAACCGGCAGCTCGTCGGGCTCGAGCGCCTCGACGCCGACGACCTGCGTGTCGTGCGCGAGCTCGTCGAGGAGCACGAGCGCCGCACGGGCTCGACCGTCGCGGACCGCGTGCTCGACACGTGGCTGACCGCGCAGCGCAGGTTCGTGAAGGTGATGCCGCACGACTACCGTGCCGCGCTCGAGAAGCATCGCGACCATCCGGTCTCGGCCGGCGGCCACGGCCTGTTCACGCGCGAGTCCGAGGAAGCGGCGTAAGTGGGCGAGGTCGGCGGCTTCAAGAAGTTCTCGCGCGTGAAGGCGCCCGAGCGCGCACCCGGTGAGCGCATCGGCGACCATCTCGAGTTCGTGCGCGCGCTGCCGCTCGTCGAGCTGCGCGAGCAGGGCGCCCGCTGCATGGAGTGCGGCGTTCCGTTCTGCCATCACGGCTGCCCGCTCGGGAACCT
>DASRGD010000019.1:0-9454 GCA_035651195.1 Gaiellaceae bacterium
CGCGGAGCGACTCGGCCTGGGCCGCCCCGGCCTCGTCGCCGGAGAGCCGCGCGATCGCGGCGACGACAGCGGCCGCCTCCGAGGTGACGACGGCCGCGAGCGGACCGGCGGCCGGGAGCCTCACCCGACCGGCGTCGCCGCGAGGAGGGCGCGCGTCCGCTCCGTGAGCGGCACGTGCTCCTTGCGCTCGAAGAGCGCGAGCGCCTCGCGCAGCGCCGCCGCGGCCCCGTCCTCGGCGCCGGCGCGCCTGAGCACGTCCGCGAGGGCGAGCAGCGCGTTTCCGTGCAGCACGAGGTAGTCGGTCCGTGCGGCCAGCGCGACCGCGTCACGCGCGAGCCGCTCGGCCGCGTCGAGCTCGCCGCGGCGCGCCAGGATCCGCGCGCGGACGGAACGCATCCGAACCTGAGGATCGACATCGTCCCTGAGCACGACCTCGTCCACGATCGCGAGCACGTCCTCCGCCTCGTCGTCACGTCCCTGCAGCACGAGCGTCTCGCCGAGGAGCGTGCCCATCGTCGAGCGGAAGCCGGTCTCGCCGAGCTCGCCGAGCCGATCGAACCCGATCCGGAGCTCGCGCTCGGCGGCGGGGAGATCGCCGGGGTTCAACTCCATCTCGCCGACGAACATCCAGCAGCCCGCCTCGTGGACGCGGATCCCGGGCTCGGCCGCGAGCCGCGGTCCCTCGGTGAAAGCGCTCCCGGGCCTCCGCGAACCGGCCCGAGCCGGCATGGACGAAGCCCTCGTGGAACTGGCCCCACGGCTCGACGCCCAACCGGAGTGCCTCGGGGAACGCGAAGCGGCTCATCTCGCCGACCGGCGTCGGCCCGTAGACGATCGCGCCGACCATCCAGAGCACGCAATCGCGCGCGACGTAGAGGTCGCCGACCTCGAACGCCAGCTCGCACGCCTCCCGGAGCTCCTCGAGCGACCGCTGTGCATGACCGACGAAGAAGCAGTTGCGGGCGGCGATCGCGAGCACGCGCGCGAGCAGGACGCGCTCGCCGAGCCGCTCGAGAACGGCCGCCGCCTGCTCGGCGAGCTCGATCACCGCCTCGCCGCTCGCGGTCTGCTCGCCGGCGTGGCCGGCGACCATCGCGATCGCCTCGTCGAGCACGGCGGTCGCCTGCGCGATCTCGCCGCTCTCGAAGAGGAGGTCGCCGAGGTCCGGCAGCAGCGCCAGCCGCCTGCTCGGGTGGAGATCGGCGGCGCGGCCGAGCAACGCCGCCGCCGCGCGCAGGTCGCCGCGAAAGCGGGCGGTGCGACCGGACGCCGCGAGCAGCTCGGCGGCGCGCTCGGCGAGCACGGGGTCGGCCTGACCGAGCTCGGCGCGGTAGCGGTACGCCTGCTCGAGGTGATAGCCGTCGCCGGCGGGGAGCTGCGGCCGGTCGGGCCGCACGAGCTCCTTGCGCACGAGCGCCGCGAGCTGCCGCTCGGCCGGAGCAGGCGGCGTCGCGAGCGCTGCGACGGAGGCGCTGTGGAAGAGCTGGCCCTCGATCGAGCCGCGCTCGAGGACCCACCGCTCGGACGGCTCGAGCTGGTCGAGCCGCGCCGCGAGCAGGGCCTTGATCGTCGGCGGCACGACGACCTCGCGCTCGCCCGACTCTCGCACCATCGCCAGCATCTCCTCGACGAAGAGCGGGTTGCCCTCCGCGGCGAGCCGGATCCGCTCCGCCAGCCCCGGCTCGAGCTGCTCGCCGTCGAGCAGGCGCTCGATCAACGTCTCGGTCTCGACCGCGTCGAGGGGCTCGAGCAGGACCGTGGTCGCGTTGAGCTTGCCACCACCCCAGCCGGGCCGCCTGTCGAGCAGCTCCGGCCGTGCGAGGCAGAGGAGCAGGATCGGCGCGTCGCGCGAGAGGTCGGCGACGTGCTCGATCAGGTCGAGGAACGTCGGCTCGCCCCAGTGCACGTCGTCGAAGACGACGACGAGCGGCCGCTCCGCTGCGGCTGCCTCGAGGCGGCGCCTCACCGCCAGCGCGATCTGCTCGGGCGTCGTCGGCAGGTCGTACTCGCCGAGCACGGCGGTGACGGGGCCCCGGTCGATCGGGTCGACCCCGAGCTGCTTGAGGATCTCGACGACGGGCCAGTAGGTGATGCCTTCGCCGTACGAGAGGCAGCGGCCCCGGACGATACGGGCATCGAGCCCGCGCTGGAACTCGCGCACGAGGCGCGACTTGCCGACGCCGGCGGCGCCGAGCAGCGTGAACAGCGAGCACGTCCGGCGCCGGACGACGTTCGCGAACGCGCGCTCGAGCAGCCGCGGCCGCCGCTCGTGCACGCGACCGACGATCGGCGCGTCCAGGTGCCGCGCGAGGCCGGGTGCGTCGCGCTCGACGGTCACGAGCCTGAACGCAACGACCGGCTGCGCCTTGCCCCTGAGCTCGAGCGGCTCGACCGCCTCGACCACGATCGCGTCGCGCGCGAGCGCGCGCGTCTCGGCGCCGAGCAAGTCTCCCCGGGCGCCGCCGCCTGCAGCAGCCATCACCGCGTCGCCGACGAACTTCTCGACCGTCCCGCCGTGCCGCGCGACGATCGCGCGCATCCGCTCGAAGTACCGCGCCAGCAGCGCCCGCAACGCCTCCGGATCCGCCGCCTCCCCGAGCGCGGTCGAGCCGACGACGTCGCAGAAGAGGACGGTCACCGTCTTCCGCTGCTCGTGCGCGTCGGCGGGAGCCGCGAGCGACGAGCCGCAGGCGTCGCAAAACCGCGCCCCGACCCGGTTCTCAGAACCGCAAACGGCGCAGACGGCCATCGGACTAGCTTGACCGATGTCGGATCCGGTTGCTAGGCCGAGAGCCGTCTGCGCACGGCTGCGGCCAGGCGCGGCCGCACCTCGAAACCGGCTTGCGCGAGCGCGGTCTCGAGATCCGCGACGAGGGCGGCGCGGAACTCGGCGTCGGCCTCGGCGCGGGCGACGATCTCGTCGAGCTCGCGCTGGGCGAGCGGCAGCTCCTGTGCCGCCTCGACCCAGCCCTGCGGCGCCGGCGGAAGAGCGCGCAGGAGCTCGACCAGCCGTCCGATCGTCGTCTCGTCGGTCACTGCACCTCTCCAGACGCCGTCACTCCCGGGTTTCTTCCCAAGAACTCCCGGCGCAGGTACTCGAGGCAGCGCGAGATGCGGCTGGCGATCGTCCCGGAGGGGATGCCGAGCGCGACGCCGATCGTGCGGTAGCTCTCGTCGCGAGTGAAGAAGCGGTCGAGCATCTCGCGGCAGTCGTCGGAGAGCGCGTCGAGCGCCTCGCGCACGGACAGCGCCTCGTCGAGCAGCGCGAGCGTGTCGTCGACCCCCGGCGGCTCGACGTCCGCGCTCGGGTCCTCGCGCGGGGCGGCGCGAATGCGGTCGACGCACGCATTCCGCGTCAGCTGCGCGAGCCACGGCCGGACCGCGCCGTCGTCGCGGAGGCTGGACAGGTTCTCGTACGCCTTCGCGAAGACGTCCTGGAAGACGTCCTCGGCGTCGTGGCCCTGCAGCCGGAAGCCCTGCACGACGATCGCGTAGACGTAGCGCGAGAACCGGTCGACGAGCTCCACCCAGGCGTTCGCGTCGCCGTCGCGGCAGCGTCGGACGAGCTCTGCATCGGGCATCACGGCTCAACCCTAGGCGACGCTTGTCGGCGCCGCCCTCAGGACGCGGGTCTCCCGCGCGTCCGCACCGGAGAAGATCCGACGCTCGAAGAGTCGCGGCGCTCCTAGACTCCGGCCGTGATCGAGGAAGAGCTCCCGGCGTGGAGCCTGCCGGCGGACGCGGTCGAGCCGATCGCCGCCGGTTGGCCCGAGCGCGTCACGCGCGACTGGGCCTGGGGCGGCGCGACCGGGGCCGGCATCCGCGTCTGCGTCCTCGACAGCGGCGTCGAAGCGGGGCATCCGAACGTCGGCGAGGTGCAGGGGTCCGTCGTGATCGGGGTCGAGGACCGCCAGGTGACCGTGACCGAGGACGAGGAGGGCGACCTGTGCGGGCACGGCACCGCCTGCGCGGGAATCGTGCGGTCGCTGGCGCCGGACTGCGAGCTCTGGAGCGCTCGTGTCCTCGGCGCCGGCTACACGGGCTCCGGCGACGTGCTCCTCGCCGGCCTCCGCTGGGCGGTCGAGCAGGGGTTCGACGTCGTCAACATGAGCCTCTCGACGACGAAGCGGAGGTTCGCCGCGACGCTGCACGAGCTTGCGGACGCCGCCTACTTCAAGCGCACGACGATCGTCGCCTCCGCGCACAACCTGCCGGTCGAGAGCTACCCGTGGCGGTTCGCGTCGGTGATCTCGGTCGCGAGCCACGAGGGGCGGGACCCGTTCACCTTCTACGCCAACCCCGAGCCACCGGTCGAGTTCTTCGCCCGCGGCGTCGACGTCGAAGTCGCCTGGCTCGGCGGCGAGACTGTCGTCTCGACGGGAAACAGCTTCGCGACGCCGCACCTGACGGGCATCTGCGCCCTCATCCGCTCGAAGCACCCGGAGCTGACGCCGTTCGAGCTCAAGAGCGTCCTCTATCTGACGGCGTCGAACGTGGCGGGGAGCGGATGAGCGAGGACCTGCGCGCCGCCGTCGGCGCGGGCGTGCTCGGGTCGGAGGAGGCGTACCGCGACCTGCTGCAGTCGATCGTCGAGGTCGCGCGCGCGATCTTCGGCGCGAAGGCATCGTCCATCTTCCTGCTCGACGAGGAGACCGACGAGCTCGTGTTCGAGGCGGTCGCGGGCGTCGGCGCCGGGGAGCTCGTCGGCACGCGCCTACCGTCGTCGACGGGGATCGCCGGCTGGGTGCTGGTGACGCGCCAGCCGCTCGTCCTCGACGACGTCCGCAGCGACCCGCGCTTCTCGCGCGAGACGGCCGAGAAGCTCGGCTACCTCCCGAAGGGGATCATGTCGGTGCCGCTCCTCTACGGCGAGCAGGCGCTCGGCGTCCTCCAGGTGCTCGACCGGCCCGAACGGTCGCGCTTCTCGCTCAGGGAGATGGACCTGCTCAGCCTCTTCGCCTCGCAGGCCGCGATCGGGCTGCACCTGCTGCGGGCGGCTCGCCTGGCGCGGTCCGTCCTCGCCGAGGCCGGGGGCGAGGCCGCCGCGCTCGCGCGCCTCGCCGCGGTCGTCGAGACCCTCGACGGCGAACGCCGCGAGATCGCGCTCCGACTCCTGCACGAGGTCGAGCTCCTCCTCGCGGGACCATGAAGAAGCCCGGGCACCCGCGTCCGCGCGCCCGGGCTTCGAGACCCGCGGCCCCTTATTTCTGAACTTGCTTGTTGACGTGCTTCAGAACCGCGTGCGCCTCGACGTCGGGCTTCTTCGGCACCGACTTCGACGCCGCGTGCCCCTCGACGTCCGGCTTCTTGAGCTTCGCCTTCCGCTTTTCCGCCATTGGGTGTCCTCCTGCTGGTCGCGTCCAGTCCATTCTGCACCACTAGACGTGCTGAGCCCCGAAAATCTTCCCTCGGTCGGCGTCCAGACTAACGCCGCCGCGTGAGGACCGTCGCCCGACGCCTGCGGGAGCCGGCGCAGGCGCTGCGCGACGTCTTTCGCAACCCGAACCTGCGGCGCGTCCAGCTTGCCTGGGCCGGCTCGGTGACCGGCCAGTACGCGTTCTCGGTGGCGCTCGCCGTCTACGCCTACCGCCACGGCGGCGCCACGACCGTCGGGCTCGTGATCGTCGTCCGCATGCTGCCGGCGGCTGTGATCTCGCCGTTCGCGGCCGTGCTCGCCGATCGCGGACGGCGCGAGCTCGTGATGCTGGCGAGCGACCTCCTGCGGGCGGCTGCGCTCGGCGGCGCGGCGACGCTCGTCGCCGTCGGCGGGCCACCCGCCGCCGTCTACGCGCTCGGGGTCCTCGTCACGATCCTGATGACCGTCTTCCACCCGGCGGAGAAGGCGCTCCTGCCGTTGCTCGCGCGCTCGCCGGAGGAACTCGCGGCCGCGAACGTGTCCTCGACCTCGATCGACAGCATCGGCGGCTTCGCGGGCCCGGCGGTCGGCGGCCTGCTCCTCGCCGTCGTCTCGATCGAGGCCACGTTCCTGTTCGTCGCCGCCACGTTCCTCTGGTCGGCGGTCCTCGTCGCTCGACTTCGTCCGGAGCAGGAGCCGCCGCCCGCAGGCGCGCCGCAGGGTTGGCGGCGGGAGGCGCTCGCCGGCTTCCGCACGATCGCGGCGGAGCCGAGGCTGCGCGTGCTCGTCGGCCTCTACGGCGCGCAGACGATCGTCGCCGGCGGGCTGACCGTGCTGACGGTCGTGACCGCGCTGCGGCTGCTGCATCTCGGCAACGGCGGCGTCGGCTACCTGAACGCGGCGATCGGCGTCGGCGGCGTCGTCGGCGCTGTCGTGACGCTCGTGCTCGCGGGCCGCGGCAAGCTCGCCGGCGACTTCGGCGTCGGCGTCGTGCTGTGGGGGGTGCCGCTGCTCCTGATCGGGATCTGGCCGAGCACGCCGCTCGCGCTGGCGATGCTCGGCGCGGTCGGGCTCGGGAACACCCTCGTCGACGTCTCGGCGCTGACGCTGCTGCAGCGGACGGTCGACAACGCCGTCCTCGCGCGCGTGATCGGCGTCGTGCAGGCGCTGCTCGTGGCGACGATGGCGGCGGGGGCGGTGATCGCGCCGGCGCTCGTGGCGGGGCTCGGGCCGCGCGGCGCGCTCGTGGCGACCGGCGCCTTCCTGCCCGCCCTGACAGCGCTGCTCGCGCCGCGGCTGGCGGCCATCGACCGCGGCGCACGGCCGCCGGCACGCCGGGTCGAGCTGCTGCGCGGCATCCCGATCTTCGCGCCGCTCTCGGGGCCGTCGCTCGAGCAGTTGGCACTCGCGCTCCGGTCCGTGCGCGTCCCGGCTGGCACGGACGTGATCCGCAAGGGTGAGCATGGCGACGACTTCTTCGTGATCGCCGGGGGCGAAGCGGAGGTCGCCGGGCGCCGCCTCGGGCCGGGAGACGCGTTCGGCGAGATCGCGCTCCTGCGCGACGTACCGCGAACGGCGACGGTGCGCGCGCTGACCGACCTCGACCTCTATGCGCTCCAGCGCGCCGAGTTCGCCGCCGCGGTCACCGGCAGCGCGGCGAGCTTGGCCGCCGCGAACGCCGTCATCAGCGAGCGCCTCGCTGCCCTTCGCTCCTGGGCGACTTCGGCGTGAGCCCGCAGGTTACGGTGTGTGACCGTGCGCGTACTCGTCACCGGCGGAGCCGGGTTCATCGGCTCGCACTTCGTCCGCCGCCTGGCGACGGCCGGCGAGGAGGTGGTCGTCCTCGACAAGCTCACGTACGCCGGCAACCGGGCGAACCTCGACGGCGTCGAGCACGAGTTCCGCGAGGGCGACATCGCCGATCCGGTTGCGGTCGCCGACGCTGCCGCCGGCTGCGAGGCGATCGTCAACTTCGCCGCCGAGTCGCACGTCGACCGCTCGATCCTCGGCCCGGCCGAGTTCATCCGCACCGACGTGCTCGGGGCACAGGTGCTGCTCGAGCATGCCCGCCGCCACGAGCTCCGACTCGTGCACGTCTCGACCGACGAGGTCTACGGCGACGTGCCCCTCGACGCGCCCGCGTGCAGCGAGGAGGCGCCGCTGCGGCCGTCGAGCCCCTACTCGGCGTCGAAGGCGGGCGGCGATCTGCAGGTGCTCGCGTACGTGCGCACGTTCGGCGTCGACGCCGTGATCACGCGCGGGGCGAACACGTACGGCTCGCACCAGTACCCCGAGAAGTTCCTGCCGCTCTTCGTCACGAACGCGCTCGACGGCGAGCCGCTGCCCGTGTACGGCGACGGGCGACAGCGGCGCGAGTGGCTGCACGTCGACGACCACTGCAGCGCGATCGAGCTCGTCCTCCGCGAGGGCCGCGCGGGCGAGATCTACAACGTGAGCGGCCAGGAGCGGGAGAACGTCGACGTCGTCCGCCGCATCCTCGACCTGACCGGCGCGAGCCCCGACCTCGTCCGCCACGTTGCCGACCGCCCCGGCCACGACCGCCGCTACGCGATCGACTCGACGAAGCTGCGCTCGCTCGGGTGGTCGCCGAGGCACTCGTTCGACGCCGGCGGGCTCGAGGACACGGTCGCCTGGTACCGCGAGCACCGCGAGTGGTGGGAGCCATTGAAGTCGGGCGAGTACCGCGCCTACTACGAGCAGCAGTACGCAGCGCGCCTCGCGCGCAGCTGATCAGCCGGCGGCGGCGAGCAGCTCCGGCAGCGCCGCGCCCACGGAGCGGTAGAACGCGAGCGCCTGCGGGCGCGTCTCCCGCGACTGGAGGCGCGCGAACGCCGCGTTCGGCAGCGAGCCGATCTCCTCGAAGCGGCGCGCCGCCTCCTCCCACTCGCCGCGCGCGAGCGCGCGCGACGCCGCCAACCGCCGCGTCTCGCGCGCCCCGTCGGCGGCAGCGAGGAAATCGTCCGCACGCCCCAGCAGCACCGCGGCACACGCGGCCTCGGCAGTGCTGAACCTCGCCCGCGAGCGGAGCCGCGCGCCAGTGACGGAGAAGCTCCTCGAGTCGCTGCCCGACGATTGCGTGGTCACCGGCGAGCGCGCGGACGAGCGCCGACAGCTGCAGCGACCCTGTGGTCCTGGCCCCGGGCGGCCGCCGTCTGCACGTCGTCGTCGACGAGCGCGAGCGCCGTCTCGCCGCGAGACACCAGGATGAGCGAGCGCAGCGCACGCACGAGCACCTCCAGGAAGTGCGGCTCGCGCCCCTCGCGATCGGCGAGCCAGCGCCGATGCGAGCGACTCCGCCCACCGGCCCTCGTGATAGGCGAGCTCGAGGTCGCCCGCGCGCATCCACAGGATGGCGCCTTCGATTCCCGTGCGCTCGGCGAGTGCGAGTGCCTCCGCCGCCAGACCGGCGGCGCGGCGCAGGTCGCCCTCCGCTTCCCACTTCGACGCGAGGTTGCCGAGGCCGCGTACCACGTCGATCGGCGAGCCGGCGAGCCGACCCAGCTCGACACTTCGCTCGAGGTCCCGGAATGCTCGTGCATCGCCGGCGTTCGAGCGCGCGAGGCCGCGGTTGTTCAGCGCCTCGGCCTCGACGTCGGCGAGACCCAGGTCTTGCGCCATCGCGATCGCGCGGTCCGCGGCCGCCTCGGCCTCGGTGGACTCACCCGCCATCGCGAGCGTACGCGCCAGGGCGCTCAGCACCGTCGCCTCGGCACGTGAGGGAGGCGCGGTCTCGAGCAAGCCCGCAGCGTGCCGGAGGATCGTCTCTGCGCCTGCCACGTCGCCGGTGATCCAGGTCGACCAGCTCGCGATCGCCCCCACCTCGGCCGCCGCCTCGAGGTAGCCGGCCGCTTCGAGCTCCGCCTGCGCGCGCTCGAAGACCTGGTGGCCGGAGACGGTCCGCGTCCGCCACATCGCTCGCACGCGCTGGAGCACGAGCCGCCCCCACTCCTCGCTGTCCGGCTCCGCGAGCTCGAGCGCGGACGCCGTGAAGCGCTCTGCCGCCTCGTACGCATTCAGCGCCAAGGCCCGCGCTCCCGCCTCCCCGAGCGCACGCCGAGCGCGATCGGCGACTTCGCC
>DASRGD010000020.1:0-46503 GCA_035651195.1 Gaiellaceae bacterium
GCGGCCACCAGATCATCGAGCCGAAGCAGCAGACCGACAGCCCTCTCGCGATCACCATCGACAATCGCCTCCGCCTCGGCCCGCTCCACACAGAAACGTTCGCCGCCGGGACCGAGGTCCCTTCACCACCTGAACGGTTACCGCTCCTTAGATCCGTGGTCGACCGACCTCCGGTCGGGTGGGCCGGCCGTCCCCGTTGCGGGGATTCCCGGCTACGACCGCCTTCGGGCGGGGATCCGCGGCCGAGTGACGTGCGGGATCTGCGCGGGATGCGCCAAAGACCGGCGGTTCGCCCGGCGACAAAAGATGCCGTTTTGCAGGACTTTTAGCGGGAGCGACGGGGCTTCCACCCGCGAACGACACCGCATTGAAATCCGGACGTAACGCGCGCCCGCGGCCTCTTGGCCCATCGCAAAGGCCCGCTAGCGTGGTCCGTCGCGATGTGGATTCCGAAGACAGCCGCCGAGGTCGAGGAGGCGGCTGCGCGCGGTGACCTCGAAGAGACGCATACCTTCGACGCGAAGAGCGCTCTGCCAGTGCCGAAGAAGAACCATGACATCGCTGTCGACGTCGACGCGATGACGGTGGACGGCGGGTCGCTGCTCTACGGGCTCGGCGAGGACAAAGACGGCCGGCTGACCGTCCTCGCCCCGGTCGAGCTCGCGGGCGCGCCCGAGCGCGTGGCGCAGATTGTCGAGACGTCGATCTCGGAGCCGCCGTTCGTTCGCATCCAGACGCTGCCGCTTGAGGAGGACCCGTCGAAGGGATACGTGCTTGTCATCGTGCCGCAGTCGCCGCGCGCGCCGCACCAGGTCATCTCGGGCGGAGACATGCGCTATTACGGGCGGGGCGCGAAGGGGAATCGCGTTCTCTCGGAAGCGGAGGTTGCAGCGCTGTACGCCCGCCGCGAGCGCTGGGAGGTCGATCGTGATGACCTGCTTCGCGACGAACTGGGCCGCGCACCCGAGGCGAACCCCGAACTCGGGTACCTGCTCGCGTTCGCGCGGCCGGTCGTCCCGGACGACTCGATGGTCGAGCGCGTGGCCGCAGATGGGAACGAGCTACTCCAGCTCTTGATGGAGGGAGCGCGATCGTGGGGCGATGTTCGCGCTGATCGGTTCGGGCAGAGCTACGACCCTGACTTTCGCGGCGCGATCCATACATGGCGGCGCGGCGCTGCGGGTTGGACGGTGAGCACTTATCGCGAGGCGGACGACGCGCCTGTTTACACCGCGAAGCTCGAGCTCGATTTCGATGGGACGGGGCACTTCTTCTGCGGCCGCGTCGTCGACACCATCACCGCGGGGAGCCCCGGCGCTGGCTGCCGCGTCATGTTCGACACCATCCTCGCCGGGAACCTCGCCTCGTTCTTCGGTGCGATGGGTGCATTCTTCGAAGCGGCTGGGTACATCGGGCACGTCGACGTCGGGATGGCGCTGACCGGGATTGAGGGCTCGATGCCCTACGGCCTGCATCAGTGGGGCGACAACGCGTACTCGGGGCCTGCGCCGCAGCGGACGGCGCGCGTCACCGCGGCTGAGCTGCGGGACGACCCGAAGAGTGTGACGATGTCGCTGATCCGGCGCTTTCTCGACGCGACGCGCGGGACGTCGTACGTCCCGTTCGAGGAGCCGAAGACATAGACACGAGGCGCCAACGTGCACAACGAGCGTAAGGTCGCCGCGCCGCAAGATCCGCGTCTCAGGGCTCTGCGCGCGTGTGCGGAGTCTGCGCCGCACGTGCCCACGTGTGGCTTCGTCAGGCGCTAATCCGCGCGAGCTCGCGTAACTGGCCGCATCCGTCCGGCGAGGGCACACGTGGCGCGACGCGCTTCGTTTGGGGGCGCCGTTCTGGGCTCCGACATGGGCTCCGACATGGGCGCCGACATGGGCTCCGGTCCGGACCGGAGGACCCAGATTGGCCGCAATGCCGCACGTACAGCCGATGTCTGGCGCTGCATTTGAACCCGACATCCCGGTGGAAGTGCTCGTCTTGCCCGGCTAACGCCGTGCTGCCGATGTGCCGGTCGGCCGCCACTGCGGCCGACCACCATTCCGGCAAAGGCAGGGGGCTATCCTGGAGCCTGTGCTGACGTCGCCGAGCCTCATTCGAATGCGTCGACGTCTACCGCTGATCGTCTTCATCCTGCTCGCGATCCTCTGCCTGCTGTTAATCGGCTTCGCGTGCGCCTGTTTCAGCGATCACCCCGCACAGGCGATCGACCGGGCGGTGTCGGCACCCGCGGCGACGCCCGCGGTAATCGAGGTCTGGTCGTTCGTCATCATGAGCCTGTTCGCGGCGCCGCTTGTGCTTACGCGCCGCGTGGGCGGCTTCGGCCGGGCCTCGCCGGCACAGCTCCAGCGGTTTCTCTTCTGAGTCGCGTCTAGCGCCCTGCTAGCGCCTGCTCTCGGGCCGGCGCTGGCTCGACCGACGACTCAAGGAGACGGCGAAGAGTGGCTACAAAATCGAAGAAGAAGAAGAAGTGGCTGGCCGGGAAGCGGCCACCAGCGCCTGTGACGCGCGCCGCTGCGGCGCTGCCGTTCTACCGGCAGCGCGCTTTCCTATGGCTCGCTGCGGCACTCATCGCGGCCGTGATCGGGGAGGTGGTCGCCTTCGTTGCGATGCAGGGTGGTGGCGGCGGATCCACGGCTTCGGCGGGGCTGCCCGACACGCCGGATTACCACTCGCTGCTCGTCAATCCGACAAATCCACGGAAGCTCGTGCTCGGGACGCACACCGGGCTCTACGTCTCGTCCGATGGTGGTCGGCACTGGCAGTTCAACGCGCTCTCCGGTGACGACGCGATGAACCTCGCACGTCCCGGCGGCGCGACGATCTGGCTCGCGGGTCACGAGGTGTTCAAGAAGAGCAGCGACGGGGGCGCGACTTGGAGCGACGTGCGGCCGGCCGGGTTGGCGAGTCTCGACATCCACGGCTTCGCGGTCGATCCGCGCAACCCGAAGACGCTGTATGCAGCGGTAGCGGGTCAGGGTCTGTACCGCTCGCGCGACGGCGGTCGCTCTTTCTCGCTCGCGTCGAATGAGGTTGGCGGGAACGTGATGGCGCTTGCCGTGCTGCCGGACGGGCGGACCCTCGCCGGTGACATGCAACAGGGCCTGCTCGAGAGCTCGGACGGGGGCGCGAGCTGGAGGCAACGGCTGCGCGCGCAAGTGATGGGGCTCGCCGTGAACCCGAGCGATCCGAAGCGGCTCCTTGCGACCGGGGCCGGGATCGCTCTCTCGAACGATGCTGGGCGCAGCTGGCGCTCGGTGCTCGATCTAGCCGATGGGGCCGGTCCGGTGGCTTGGTCGAAGAGCGATCCGCAGCTCGCCTACGCGGTCGGCCTCAACCGCACCTTCTACCGCTCGGCGGACGGTGGGAAGACCTGGAGCGCCGTCGGATGAGCGCGACGCTGATCATCCTGCTCTGCGCGGTCGCGTGCCCGGTGAGCATGGGGCTGATGATGGTGTTCATGCGTCGGGGCCACGGCGCTTCTCACGGTCGCTCCGACGGACGAGGGGATGCTGATGGAGACGCCGAGTAGTCCGCCGCCGGAGCACCGCTCCCTGGTCGGTCTCGTGCTGCGGCTGGCTGCACTGACGCTTGTGGCCGGTCTGCTTGCGCTCCTCGTCTGGCGCGTCGTCAATGCCGGCCAGGGAGGGCGGCTCGTCAATGCGGTGCGCGAGCATAAGAACCCGATCGCTCCAGATTTCCGTCTCGGCGTGCTGTGGCCGCACACCGAGACGTGGCCGCCCTCGACGCGGGATCTGGTCACGAGCAAAGTGGCGCTGCGCTCGTTGCGAGGGCGGCCGGTCGTGCTCAACTTCTGGGCGTCGTGGTGCATCCCCTGCGCGCACGAGGCGCCGCGGCTCGTTGAATCGGCGAAGGCGCACGAAGGCCGCGTGCTGTTCCTGGGCGTGGATGTCAAGGACTTCTCGTCCGATGCACGCAAGTTCCTCCGCCGCTTCCACGTCGACTACGTGTCCGTTCGCGATGGAGGTTCAAGCGTCTATGACGCGTACGGGCTGACCGGCTTGCCCGAGAGCTACTTCCTCGACGCGCGCGGCCGGATCGTGGCGCACAAGATCGGCGAGATCTCGGCGGCCGAGCTCGAGGACGGGATCAGGCAAGCTCTCGGAGAAGCGCCATGAAGCGGCCTGTCCTGCTCGCGCTGATCGCCGCGATCATCGTCGTACCCGCAGCGGCAGGCCTGCTCATCCACGCGCTCACGAGCGGGTCGAGCACAACTCCCGCGGCCAGCGGTCCACCGCCGGGGGCCTATCGCGGCAGCGAGCCACCGGCGGGCATCCGCCTCCCGGCCTTCACGCTTCGCGACTACCGCGGCGACGTCGTCCGGACGAGCGCCCTCCGGGGAAAGGTCGTGCTGATCGCCTTCCTCGATACCGATTGCAAGACCAAGTGCCCGATCTTCGCGAGCGACATCGGTGCCGCGCTGCGGCTGCTTTCCGGCTCGGAACGTCGGCAAGTGGTGGCGCTCGCATTGACGGTCAACCCGGCGCGGGACACGCCGGCGAGCGTGCGCGCGTTCCTGCGCCGCCGCCACGCCCTCGGGATCGACTTCCTGCTCGGGACGGCGAAGCAGATGCGGCCGATCTGGAAGGCGTTCCACGTCGTCTCGGCTGCAGAGACAGGCAACGCCGACGTGCACTCCTCAGACGCTCGCGTCTACAACCGCAGCGGCGTCTGGGTATCGACGCTCCACCTTCCGGTCGACCTGACACCCGCGAATCTCGCCCACGACCTCCGCACCGCGCTGGTGCAACCCGTCAGCGCTCAGGCAGCCGTCACGATCGCGGCACTGAAGCAGCGCTTCACCCTGCTCAGCCGGCAGCACTCGAACAAATGCAGCCTGCGGCCGGAGTCGCTCGACTCGATTGCCGTGCACGGTCGCCTGCAGGGTTCCTGCTGTTCAGCGATGGACTTCCAGCGGTACGTGCGACAGATGCACGGGCTTCGCACGAACGCGCGGGCGCCGGAAATTCCGACGGATCCCTACGACGTGCCCGTCACCCTCGCGCGCCGCCTGACCTTGTACGCCGAGAGCATCACGCTGAATCGATCGCAGCAGGCCGCGTACGACGGCGCGGTCAAGTTGTCGCATGAGCACGGGCCCTGCTGCTGTCACTGCTGGCGCTGGACGGCCTTCGAGGGCCAAGCGAAGTACCTGATCGCGCGCCGCGGCTACGGCGGTCGCGGCATCGCCGAAATCTGGAATCTCGAGGACGGCTGCGGCGGCAGCGCCTAGCCGATGATGCTCGCGAGCATCGGAGGCGAGATCGTGCAGGCGCTCTCGTTCGCCTTCGGCATGTTCTGGGAGATCCTCTGGGCGCTGATCCTCGGGTTCGCGCTCTCGGGCGCCGTGCAGGCGCTCGTCTCGAAGGAGGAGATGCGGCGGCTGCTTCCGGACGACTCGCCGCGCTCGCTCAGTCTCGCCTGCGGGCTCGGCGCCGCCTCCTCCTCGTGCTCCTACGCCGCCGTCGCGCTAGCGCGATCGCTCTTCCGCAAGGGCGCCGACTTCACCGCGGCGATGGCGTTCGAGTTCGCGTCGACCAATCTGGTGATCGAGCTCGGGATCATCATGGCGCTGCTGCTGGGCTGGCAGTTCACGCTCGCGGAGTTCGTCGGCGGTCCGCTGATGATCGTGCTGATGGCGCTGGTCTTCCGCGTTTTTCTGAAGCGCGGACTGGTCGATGAGGCGCGTGCGAATGCCGATCGAGGGGTGCTCGGGCGGATGGAAGGCCACGCCGAGATGGACATGTCCGTGCACCAGCGCGGTCCCCTGTGGCGGCGGCTGGCCTCGCCGCAAGGCTTCACCGCGACCGCGAACTACTTCGTGATGGACTGGGCGGCGATCTGGATCGACATCTTCGGCGGTCTTCTGATCGCCGGGGCGCTCGCGGCCTGGGTCCCGGACTCGTGGTGGCAGTCGCTCTTTCTCGAAAACCACCACGCGCTCGCCAAGTTCTGGGGACCGATCATCGGCCCCCTTGTCGCGATCATCAGCTTCGTCTGCTCGATCGGCAACGTCCCGCTCGCCGCGGTGCTCTGGAATGGCGGCATCAGCTTCGGCGGCGTGCTCGCCTTCATCTTCGCCGACTTGATCGTGCTGCCCATCCTCGACATCTACCGCAAGTACTACGGCTGGCGAGTGGCGGGCTTCCTGCTTCTCAGTTTCTACGCGACGATGGTCGTTGCGGGGCTAATCGTGGAGTTCGTCTTCGACGGCCTCGGTCTGATCCCGAGCGAGCGCAACGCCAAGGTGATCGAGGCGAGCGTGACGCTCAACTACACGACGATTCTGAACATCGTCTTCCTGGCTCTTGGGGCGCTGCTCCTCTGGCGCTACTTCACCCGCGGCGGCGGGCTGCGGATGTTGAAGATGATGAACGCGCCGATGGCCCACGAGCACGCGCACGGGCATGGCCACGCGTAGCGGCGACGGGCGCGAGACGGAGCGCGTGCTGCGCCTCTACGAGAAAGAGGCGCGCAAGTACGACCGCGAGATGAACTTCTTTGACCCGCTCCTGTTCGCGGGCGCCCGCGAGTGGGTCTGCGCGCAGGCGACTGGCGAAGTGCTCGAGATCGGGATCGGCACCGGGCGCAACCTTCCGCACTACCGCCACGATGTGCGGCTTACTGGCGTCGAACTGAGTCCTGCGATGCTCGAGATCGCCCGGGCACGGGCGCGCGAGCTCGGCCGCGACGTCGATCTGCGCGTCGGCGATATGCGCAAACGCTCGAGTTCGGCGACGACTCGTTCGACACCGTCGTGTGCACGCTGTCGCTGTGCACGATTCCCGACGACGGAGCTGCCGTCGCCGAGATGCGACGGGTGCTACGTCCCGGCGGCCGCGTGCTGCTACTCGAACATGTGCGCAGCCCGCTCTTACCGGTTCGCTTGGCGCAACGATTGCTCGACCCGCTGGCCGTTCGGTTCGAGGCGGACCACCTGCTTCGTGAGCCGCTCGACCACCTGCGCGCCGAGAGGTTCGAGGTGGAGCGGCTCGAGCGCTCGAAGCTTGGCATCGTGGAGCGCATCGCCGCGCGGAAGCCGATCGCCGCCGCGTGAGCGTCAGTAGCCCGGGAAGAACGAATCAACGATCGTTAGAATGTTGGTGTGACCGACGATCGTTGTGATGTCCTCTGCGTCGACGTCCCCAAGGCCGAGGAGTTGCGCCGGCGGCGGTTGCCGGCAGCGGCCGCCGAGGCCGCTGCTTCGCGGGCTCGTGCGCTGGCCGATCCGACCCGCCTCAGTCTCGCCGCATCCTTACGTGACGGCGGGGAGCTGTGCGTGTGCGACCTAGCCTGGATCAGCGGACGCCCCCAGAACCTCGTCTCCCATCATCTGCGCGCGCTGAAGCAGGAGGGGCTCGCTGCCTCCCGTCGCGACGGCAAGATCGTCTTCTACTCGCTGAGCGACGTCGGCGTTGAGCTGCTCGACGGCGTGCTCGACGCGACCAACGCCTCGCAGGCTGCGATCGAGGCGGCGCGCTGAGCGACCAGCTGATCCAACTCACACCGGCGCACGCGGCGCCGGTCGGCGAGGCGCTCGTCGAGCGGCGACGGCTCGAGCATCAGGCGCGCGCGCTGGCGTGGGGCGGCATCGGCTACCACGTCCTTGAGGCCGCGATCGCCGTAGGCGCCGGTCTTGCCGCGGGCTCGATCGCCCTGATCGGCTTCGGCGCCGACTCGCTGATCGAGTCGATCGCGGGTCTTATCGTCCTGTGGCTGTTCACCGGCGCGCGCCTCGGCTCGCACGCGGCGGAGCGACGAGCCCAGCAGCTGATCGCCGTTTCTTTCTTCGTCCTCGCAGCCTATGTCGGTGTCGAGTCGATCCGCTCGCTGACCGGCGGCCATCAGCCTCACGCCAGCTGGCTCGGGATCGGACTTGCCGCCTTCACTGCGCCGACGATGCCGCTGCTTGCCGCCTGGAAGCGCCGCGTCGGCCGCAAGTTGAACTCGTCGGCAGCTGTCAAGGAGGCGTCGCAGACGCAGCTGTGCGCATACCTATCGATTGCGCTCCTGATTGGCCTCGGCGCGAACGCGCTGTTCGGCCTCTGGTGGATGGACCCGGCAGCTGCCTTGGTCATCGCCGCAGTCGCGGTAAAGGAAGGACACGAAAGCTGGCGCGGCGACGGCTGCTGCGAAGTCTGCTGAGCATCAGAGAGCCGGAGCGCCGAGCTGCCGGTCAGTGACAGTTCAGTGACAGTTCTGTGACAGTCGCGGTTCCGCGTGTCACTTTTTGGGGTCGTTTTGCGCATTGGTTCTATGGAGTGGTCATGCGAGCGACGTTCGACCCGTGTGCCCAAAAGCGGGCGTTAGGGACCTTTGTTTAGTGGGGTAGCAGCTCAGAGGAAAGGGCGGGCTGATGAACAGGACGAGGAACCGCGGCGTGTATAGCCCGGAACGCCGCGGCTGGCGGGCCCGGCGCAAGCGGACTTGACGAGCCGGCGAAAGGACGGTCTCATGGACGACCCACCGAGGCTCCGAGTCCTAGGAGGTCAAGCCGATGCCGAGGACGAGCAGTTGCAGCCCGAGGTCGCCGAGTTCGTCCGCTGGTTCACGAGCTGGTGGCTCACCCGCGGCCTCGAGCTCGTCGCAGAGGAAGAACCCGAGGAGCGGCGTGCCGCCTGAGCCGTCGCCGCGCGCGGTCGCCTACGTTCGCGAGTCGACCGAGGAGCAGGGTCAGGGCTTCTCGCCGGATGCGCAGCGCGAAGCAATACGTACATTCGTGTCAGAGAATGGACTCGCGCTCGTCGGCGAGTACTGCGATTTCCACTCCGGTTGGAAGCGCGCCGATGGGCGGCCGGAGTTTCAGCGGCTCATGTCCGACGCGGCCGAGCGTCGGTTCGACTGCGTGCTCGTCTACCACACCTCACGTTTCGCGCGGAACCAGGTCGAGGCGCGGCGTTACAAGCAGATGCTGCGCGAGCGGCTGGGGATCAAGGTCCTCTCGGTCACGCAACCGATGGGCGAGGATCACAGCGATCCGTCCGCGTTCCTGGCGGAGTCGATCCACGAGATGTTCGACGAGTACTACTCCGTCTCGCTGTCCTTCTGGACGCGGACCGGCCTGCGCGAGAAAGCCCGGCAGGGACATCTCGTCGGCTCGCTGCCTTGGGGTTACCGCCGCGATCCCGAGAGCGCACTCGCCGTGCCTGACCTTGAGCGAGCGCCGCTAGTGCGCGAGCTGTTCGAGCGCTACGCGGGCGGCCAGGAATCGGACCGATCGCTCGCAGCTTGGCTGAACGCTAAAGGAGCGCGCTCGGCGAAGGGCCGGCCGTTCAGCAAGGACACGCTCCGCGAGATCCTTCTCAACAGCGCCTACTGCGGCTACGTCGGCGGTCTGCGAAGCAAGGACCGCTCCGTCCGCGGTCTGCACGAGCCGATCGTCTCCGAAGAGTTGTTCGATCGCGTGCAGGAAGTGCGGACCTGGCGCGCGCGCGTCGTCAAGCCCGGTCCCCCATCGGAGGACTACCTGCTGCGCAAGCTCTTGCATTGCGAGCGTTGCGGCGCACGCATGCACGGGACGCGCGGCTCACGGCCGCCCGTACGGCGCTACCTCTGTTCGACGCGCCGCCACGGAGATGGCTGCGACCAGCCGATCACACGAGCTGAGCCGCTCGAGGAACAACTCGTCGACTGGATCTCCGACTTCAGGCCCGACGAAGATCTGCGCGCCGCGATCCTTGCGTCTATTCGGAGCGCCGCCCGCGAGTCGAATGACGATGGGATGCGAAGGCGCGAGCTCGTAGGGCAGCTCGATCGCCTTCGCGACCTCTACGTGATGGGCGATCTCCCCAAGAACGAGTACGTTCTCCGCCGGCAAGCGCTGGAGGAGGAGCTGGCGCGGGCTACGCCGCCGTTTGACCCGCGGGTCGATAAGGCGGAAGAGCTGCTCGCCGACTTCGCTCGCGTCTGGGAGCTCGAAAACGACCCGGCGAAGCGCCGTCGGCTGCTCGCAACGCTGTTCGATCGCGTCTGGCAGGACGGCGGCACGATCGTCGCGGTGAAGCCGCGGGAAGCCTTCCTGCGCTACTTCCAGACAGCCGACGAACTCGCTCGTCGCCGCGAGAAGAAGCGCGGTGTCGAAAGCGGGAGCGACGGGACTCGAACCCGCGACCTCCGGCGTGACAGGCCGGCGTTCTAACCAGCTGAACTACGCCCCCGCGCGGCTGCCAGTCTAGCCGCCGCCGGCCGGTGCTCACGCGCTTGCGAGCTCGTGCAGCGCCTCGACTGTTGTCCAGTTCCGCGACGTGGCCGTGACGCCGAGGCCTTTGCCGGCGAGCATCGTCCAGAGCCGCGAGCGCGCGACGCCGTGCGGATGCCAGGCGTACAGCTCGTGACGCACGACGACGAGCTGCTCCGGCTCGGTGCGGGCGGCCTCCAGCTTCCGCACGGTCGCCGCCGGCAGCGGCGCCGCGAGGAACGTGACCTGGTAGCGCTTCGGGTCGTTCGCCACCGCCCCCAGCGGGTTCCGGCGAACGACGGCGGCGAGCTGCGCGCGCGTCCGCACGAGGACGGCGACATCGAGGCCGAGCGCGCGTGCGAGCAGCTGCTCGCACGCGCGCGCCACCCGCTCCGGCTCCCTGTCCGAGCGGAGCACGACGTTCCCGCTCTGGAGGTAGGTGCGGACGTCGGCGAACCCGGCCTGCTCGAGCAGCGAGCGCAGCTGTGGCATCGAGACGCGGTTGCGCGCGGCGAGGTTGACGCCGCGCAAAAGGAGGATTCGTGTGCCCACCGCGGCACGATAGACGGGTGAGCCGCCTCGACTGGATCGCGGTCGCCGTCGTCGTGCTCGCCGCGGCCGGCGGCGTGCGGCGCGGGCTGATCGGAACGGCGCTCTCGCTGGCCGGACTCGTCGGCGGCGCGCTCGCCGGCGCGCGCGTCGCCCCGCATCTGCTGCACGGCGGGACGGGCTCGCCGTACCTGCCGGTTGCCGCGCTCGCGGGCGCGGTCGTCGGCGCGGTGGTCGTGCAGGCGATCGCCGCGACGATCGGGTCGTTCGCGCGCAGCAGTCTCCACCTCGTACCGCCGTTGCGCGTGCTCGACACGCTCGGCGGGCTCGCCGCCGGCGCCGCCTGGGGGCTCGTCCTAGTCTGGGCCGGCGGTGCGGTCGCGTTGCAGATCCCCGGCCAGACGAGCCTGCGCCGCGACGTGCAGCGCTCGGAGATCCTGCGCCGGCTGAACGAGATCGCGCCGCCGGGTGACTTCCTGCGCGCGCTCGCGCGGATCGACCAGCTGCCCTCGCTGACCGGCCCGGCGCCGCCGAGCCTGCCGCCCGACCTGCGCGTGCTGAGCGAGCCGGCGGTGCGCGCGGCGCGCGCGGGCGTCGTGCGCGTGACCGCGGTTGCGTGCGGTCTCGGCGTCGAGGGCTCGGGGTGGGTGGCCGAGCCGCACCTCGTCGTCACCGCCGCGCACGTCATCGCGGGCGCGGACGGGATCGAAGTCGACGGCCGGCCGGCGCGGCCGTTCGCCGTCGACCGCGCGCACGACGTCGCCGTCCTCGACGTGCCTCGCCTCGACGCCCGCGCGCTCCCGTTCGCCGCAGCGGAGCCCGGCCAGCCGGTCGCGATCCTCGGCTACCCGGAGAACGGCCCGTTCGACGCGCGCGCCGGACGCATCGGCTCGACCGAGCGCGCGCTCCTGAACGGACAGGCGCGCACGGTGACCGTGTTCAGCGGCGTCGTCCGCCACGGCAACTCCGGCGGGCCGGTCGTCGACTCGCACGGCGTCGTACGGACGACCGTGTTCGCGTCGCGGGTTGGGGCGCAGGCAGGTTTCGGCGTGCCGACGAGCGCCGTCCGCGCCGCGCTCGCCGACGCGCGTGGCCCGGTCTCGACCGGGAGCTGCTAGGCGAGCAGCTCGAGAACCGTCGCCGGCCGCCGAAAGGGCGCGACGACGTAGGCGCCGGCGCAGCGCTCGCGCGCCTGCTCGTAGAGCGTGCGCGCGTGCGCCATCCCGACCTCGGCTGCGCGCGGGCCCGCTTCCTCGAGTGCGTCCTGCAGCGGCTGCGGCACGACGATCCCCGGCACCTCGTTGTGCAAGCGGAGCGCGAGGCGGTGGCTCGTCAGCGGGAAGATGCCGGCGAGGACCGGGATCGGCCAGCCGCCGACGAGCTCGGCGAAGCGCTCGAGCACGTCGAGATCGAAGACGATCTGCGTCATCGCGAACTTCGCGCCCGCTTCGACCTTCTGCCGGAAGCGGTCGGCCTCCAGCTCGAGGTCGTCCGCCGTCGGGTTGACCGCGACGCCGACGAAGAACGAGGTCGGTGCGTCGATCGGGCGGCCGTTGTAGTCCTCGGCGCGGTTGAGCGAGCTGATCAGCCGCGTCAGGCCGATCGCGTCGATCTCGTAGACGCCGCGCGAGCCGGGGTAGTCGCCGACCTCGGGCGGGTCGCCGGTGATCGCGAGCACGTTGCGAACGCCTTCTGCGTGCGCCCCGAGCAGGATCGACTCGAGGCCGAGGATGCTCCAGTCGCGCGTCGTCACGTGCGGGATCGTCTCGACGCCGGTCGCCCGCTCGATCGCCGCCGACACCATCAGCGAGCTCATGCCGGCGCGCGCCGTCGCGTTGTCGTTGATGTCGACGAAGCGAACGCGGCCCGAGGCCTCGAGCGTCTGCGTGAGCTCGAGCAGGCCCCGGCTCGAGCCGCCGAGCGGCGGGTCGAGCTGCACGGAGAGCACGAACTCGCCCTCGCGCAGTGCCCGCGCGAGCTCGGTCTCCCGCTGCTCCTCGCCGAGCGCGACGTGCAGCTCCCGCTCGCTCACCTCGAGCGGGGCGCGTGCCTGCCGCCCCTCGTCGATCGCGGCCCGGATCGCCGCGATCTCCGCCGGCGTCGTCCCGCAACAGCCGCCGATCAGCCGCGCGCCGAGGTCGCGCGCGTGCGCGGCGAACTCTGCGAAGTACTCGGGTGTCGCGTGCGGGTAGATGACGCGGCCGCCGGCCAGGCTCGCGAGGCCGATGTTCGGCAGCGCCGCGAGCGGGATGCCGTCGGTCCGCATCTGCTCGAGCGCGTTGAGGGCGGTCAGCAGGCCGGCGCCGTGGTTCGCGCCGATCGCCGCGACGTCGAGGCCGGCGAGTCGGTCGGCGGCCTCGCGCGCGGTGACGCCGGCGAGCGTCTCGGCGCCCTCGTCGAACGTGAGGAGCGCGACGATCGGCAGCGCCGAGATGCCCCGGACGGCGGCGATCGCGTCGACGAGCTCGTCGAGGTCGTAGAACGTCTCGAGCATGAACAGGTCGGCGCCGCGGCCCTCGAGGATCGACGCCTGCTCGGCGAACAGCTCGTGCCGCAGGCGGGACGCCGTCGCCTCGCCGATCGGCCCGATCGCGCCGGCGACGAAGACGTCACGCCCCGCGACCTCGCGCGCGTCGCGGGCGAGCTTGACGCCGAGCGAGTTGATCCGCTCGAGCTCCTCTTCGAGGAAGTGGCTCGAGAGCTTGCGCCGGTTGGCGCCGAAGGTGTTCGTCTCGATCAGCTCCGCGCCGGCGTTGATGAAGCTGACGTGGAGCGAGACGACGGCGTCGGGCGCGCGCAGGTTCGCCTCCTCGGGCGTGCGGAGCCGCGGCACCGCCGCGGTCAAGAGCGCCCCCATGCCCCCGTCGGCGACGATCGGCGGCCCTTCGTGCAGGCGTTTTTCGAAGCGACCGGCCACGGCGAGAGAGGCTAGACGAGGTTGATCGGATGGGCCGGCCATGCCCCGAATGGGGGATAGCTGAGGCACCCTCCGAGAGAGCAGAATCTCTCCACGCGATCGAGACGGCCCGGTGCGGCGCGGCCGGCCCGGCGAAGGCTTCGAGACTCCCTGGCTCGGGACTGACGGCAATCACTCCTGTGGCGGGGTAAGGAGGCGGCCCTTGGGCCGCCTCTCCTTTCTCGCGCTCGCGCCATCGTCGTGACGCGCCGTTCATTTTTCCCCAGCGTCGATGTATATTCCGCGCTGCGAGAGAGAGCGGGTCGGCGACGCTGCCGGCCCCTGCGAGTGGTCATCCCCGTCAGCCAACGTAGACCGGAGGTTCGAGCTCAGGTGCTCACTGTCGACATCTCCCTCCCCGACGTCGAGGAACTCCAGAAGCTCGTCGAGACGGGGAAGGAGAAGGGGTTCCTCACCTACGACGAGATCGTCACCGGGCTCGAGGAGGTCGAGCTCAGCAAGGAACAGCTCGAGGACTTCACCACCTACCTGATCGACCACGGCATCGAGCTCGTCGAGGGCGAGCAGCACCGCACGCTGCCGCACGAGCAGCCGCTCGCCGAGGAAGAGAAGAGCTCACCCAAGCTCGACCTGACGGTCGAGCCGTCGCTCGACTCGCTGCGGCTCTACCTGCGCGAGATCGGCAAGGTGCCGCTCCTGACGGCTGACCAGGAGGTGTACCTCGCCAAGCGGATCGAGCGCGGCGACATGCGCGCGAAGACGCAGATGATCGAGGCGAACCTGCGCCTCGTCGTCTCGATCGCGAAGGGGTACCTCGGGCGCGGGCTCACGTTCCTCGACCTGATCCAGGAGGGCTCGCTCGGGCTGATCCGCGCCGTCGAGAAGTTCGACTACCGCAAGGGCTACAAGTTCTCGACCTACGCCACCTGGTGGATCCGGCAGGCGGTGACACGGGCGATCGCCGACAAGGCGCGCACGATCCGGATCCCGGTGCACATGGTCGAGAAGCTGAACAAGGTCGTGCACATCGAGCGGCAGCTCGTCCAGCGCCTCGGCCGCGAGCCGCGCCCGGACGAGATCGCGGAGGAGCTCGAGATGTCGACCGAGGAGGTGCGCGAGATCCTGCGCATGGCGCAGCACCCGATCTCGCTCGAGAAACCGATCGGCGAGGAGGAGGACTCGGAGCTCGGCGACTTCGTCGAGGACGACCAGGCGGAGTCGCCGTTCGACTCCGCCTCGCTGACGCTCCGCCGCTCCGACATCGAGAACGCGCTCGCCTCGCTGCCCGAGCGCGAGCGGCGCGTGATCGAGCTCCGCTTCGGCCTCGACGGCATGCAGCCGTGCACCCTCGAGGAGGTTGGCAAGGCGTTCGGCGTCACGCGCGAGCGTATCCGCCAGATCGAGAACAACACCCTCAAGAAGCTCGAGTCGCTCCCGGAGGCCCAGGGCCTCCGGGATTGCGTCTAGCGCCGGTCAGGCGGCGGGCGACTCGCTCTCGACCGCCCGGGCGGCGGACACGAACAGCTTGCAGTGCGGGCACTTGAAGCCGCGGTAGCGCTCTGCGACGCCGTCGAGCAGCGTGCTCGCGAACGGCTTGCCGCAGTGCGGGCAGACGACCTGGTAGGTGGCGATCGAGCTCATCGACCGATGTTGCCCGTTCGGGCGCCTCGCTAATCGGCGACGGTGACCGACTCGATCCGGACGTCGTCGAGCGGCTTGTCGCGGCTGTCTTTCGGCACGCGCGAGATCGCGTCGACGACGTCCATCCCGCCCGTGACGCGGCCGAAGACGGTGTGCTTGCCGTCGAGCCAGGGGCAGGCAGCCGCCGTGACGATGAAGAACTGCGACCCGTTCGTGTTCGGGCCGGCATTCGCCATCGCGAGCGCGCCGCGCTCGACCGGGTGCCGGTTGAACTCGTCCTCGAACTGGTAGCCGGGCCCGCCGGTGCCGCGACCCGTCGGGTCGCCGCCCTGAACCATGAAGTCCTCGATCACCCGGTGGAAGATGACGCCGTCGTAGAACCCCTTCCGCGCCAGCTCGACGAAGTTCCCGACCGTCTTCGGCGCGTCCTCCGGATAGAGCTCGACGTCGATCGTGCCCTTGCTCGTCTGCATCGTTGCTCTCGTCATGCCCCGATCGTAGACGCGCGGGCGACGGTGCTCGCGGCGGTCGCACGACAGATTCTGACAGAGTTAGCACACCTTCGCGACGAAGCGACTATCATCATTCGCGTCTTGGGAGGTCGGCGTCCTGTGCGCAGGAAGCAGCTCGCGCTCGTTGCTGTCCTGGCTGCGGCAGGCGTGCTCGCAGGACTGCTCGCGACGGGGCTGCTCTCGAAGAGCACCCACGGGACCGGCGAGGCGATCCCGACGACGGCGCCGCTGATCACGACGAGCGGCGGCAAGGTGCAGCCGAACCCGCCGGAGGCAACCTCGTTCGGCCCCGCCGACTGGGGCATGTACGGCAACACGCCGGACGAGATCCGCCACTCGCCGCTGACCCAGATCACGAAGCAGAACCTGAACGAGCTCGGCCGGGTCTTCACGATCGACTTCCGCCACTACGACCCGCTGATCCCGAAGGGGCAGCAGAGCTTCCCGATCGTCGTCAACGGGATCATCTACGTGACGACGGCGTACGACTACGTCTTCGCGATCAACGGCGGCACGGGCAAGGTGCTCTGGCATTGGAAGCCCGACAACACCGGCGTGTTCGCGAACTACGGCGTCAACACGAACCGCGGCGTCGCCTACTGCGACGGCAAGGTCTTCCTGCTGACGCTGGACATGAAGATCGTCTCGCTCGACGCCTCGTCCGGGAAGCTCGTCAAGGAGGTGGCGATCTCCGACAGCGTCCCGGGCGCGGACGCCCAGTTCAGCTACTCGGAGACGCAGGCGCCGATCTGTTACGACAACTACCTCATCATCGGGGCGTCGGGTTCGGACTACGGCGTGCGCGGCTTCGTGATGGCCTACCACCCCGACCTGACCGCGGCGTGGTCGAGCCCGTTCTGGACGATCCCGCCCGACGGCGAGGGCTGGCGGAGGTTCGGCGTCTACACCGGCGGCGGCACGAACTGGAACCCGGCGACGATCGATCCGCTGACGAACACGGTCTACGTCACGACCTCGAACCCCTCGCCGATCTTCGACCCGCAGGTGCGCCCAGGCCCCGACCCGCGCACCGACTCGCTGATCGCGCTCGACCTCTTCACCGGCCGGCTGAAGTGGTGGCAGCAGCAGATCCCGGGTGACCAGTGGGGGTACAGCACCGTGCAGCCGGCGCTTCTCTACAACCTCGTGATCGGCGGCGTCAAGCGCCGCGTCGTCTCGGTCGCGACGAAGGAAGGTACCTGGTGGATGTACGACGCGAAGACGGGCGCCCCGATCCACGAGCGGGTCAAGCTGCTGAACCAACTCGAGCATCCGGCGCTGAAGCCAGGGAAGCCGGTGCTCGTCTACCCGTCCTCGCTCGGCGGTCTCAACTACTCGCCGTCCTCGTTCGACCCGACGACGGGTTACGTGATCAACAACCAGGCGGAGACCGCGTCGGTGCTGGTCGAGAAGTCGAACCCGGCGGCGGTCAACAAGTACAAGATCAAAGGCGACGTCGACAACGGCCTCGCCGCGGGCACCTTCGGCTACGGCCCGAAGGACTGGCACGACTACGGGAGCGTGACCGCGATCAACGCCGCACTCGGCCGCGTCGCGTGGAAGCAGATCACGCCGGAGCCGGGCCGCGGCGGCGTGACGACGACCGCGACGGGGCTCGCCTTCGTCGGCGGCGGCGACGGCGTGCTGCGCGCGTACGACACGTACACCGGCAATCCGCTGTGGAGCTTCCAGACCGGCTACCAGATCGCGTCCGGGCCGTCGATCTACGCGGTTGGGGACAAGGAGTACGTCGCAGTCACGGTCGGCGGCACCGCAACGTCGTCCTACGGCGGCACCGCCTCGCAGCTGCAGGTCTTCGCGCTCAAGGGCGACCTGAAGCAGTCGCTCGCGCCGCCGATCCGCCCGCCCGGCGCAGGTCCGGGCGTCCTGCGGACGCCGCCGCTCTGGTTCAACGGCGGCGCGCAGCCGCACACGGTCACGCTCCAGCTCGTCGCCTCGCAGGCTGATCCGAGCTGCGCGAACACGCTCGACTCGACGACGAAGGGCGGTATGTCGGTTCGCGTGCCGAAGGGCTGGACGGTGTACGTCACCTTCTCGAACCAGGGCGCAAGCTGTTCCGACGGGCTTGCGGTCGTGAACGCCCCGGGCGAGACGAAGCCGGTGTTCGGCGGTGGCGCCACGCGCGCACCGGTGGCCGCCGGCGGCGTCGGCTACTTCCAGTTCACCGCGTCGACCGTCGGCAAGTACGCGATCGCCTCGACCGATACGGCGCGGGCCCGCGGCGGCGAGTGGATCCGATTCGAGGTCGTCGGCGCCGATCAGCCGCCCGAGCTGACGCTGCCGGACGGGCAGTCGTTCGCGATCATCGGCCGGCCCGGTCTCGGTGGGAGCGTCGCCGGTGGGTAGGCGAGTCGCTGTGACGGGGCTCGTCGGGGTCATCGCCGCGGCCGCCGCCCTGGCCGCGCTCGCCGCCGGTCGGACGGCCGCGCGGGTTGCGATCGTCGCGCCGCCGACCTACGCGCTGCAGGCCTGGAACGCGAACACCGACAACCTCGTCCGCTCGGTCGGGACGGTCGAGGTCGGCGGCGCGCCCGTCGCCGGCGTGCGGGTTCGCGTCGACAACTACGACGTTCCAAACCCGACGGATGCGCAGGGGCACTTCGTCTATCTCGTCGACGCGACGTTGCTCGGCCGCCACGTCGTCACCGTCACCGATGTCTCGAACGCCCGCGTCCGCGGCCAGGCGCTCACGAAGGCGCAGCAGTCGGAGCTGCTGTCGAGCCGCGCAGCGATCAATGTCGCCTACGCCGTGCGCGACGTGAAGGTGACGCGCGATTCGGCCGGCCGTCCCGTCGTCAGCGGCCGGCTCGTCAACGCCGCCGGCGGTCCGCCACCGTCGGTCGCGCTTCTCACCTACCAGCTGACCGGCACGATCACCGACGCGAACGGCAAGCCCGTCGCCGGTGCCCAGGTGAGCACGCGCACGCAGGACCGCGACTACTGGACGGTCTCCTCGATCAGCGACGCCAAGGGCCGCTACACGTCGCTGTTCACCGCCTCCGCCGAGCTGCCGGGCAACCCGGTCCCGTTCACCGTCCGCGTCTCGAAGGGCGACCTCGTCTACCAGTTCCTGTCGCAGGAGTTCGTCTACTTCCAGCGCCTGCAGAGCGCCCGTCTCGACATCCGCCTGCCGCCGCCGAACTATGCGATGGCGTTGCCGCGGCCCCGGTCGTATGCCGGCGCCGTCTACACCGGCGTCCTCGCCGGCGTCACCGCGAACGGCGTCTCCGTGCGGCCGACGGCCGCCACCTGGCCCGACGCCGCCGGCCGCTTCACGCTGACGCTGCCGAAGGAGCTTGCCGGCAAGACGGTTTCCATCTGGGAGGGCAAGGTGAACCTGTTCTCGGTCCCGGAGGCGAAGCCGGGCGGCGCCGTCGACCTGACGCACTGGCCGTCGACGCTGCCGCGCGAGGCGCCGCGCGACCTCGTCAGCGTCCGCCTGACGCCGTAGGCCGGGCGCCGGCCGCGCAGCGGAGGCTCGTCGGAACCGCAGCGGACTCCGGGGTCCGGAACTGGGGCCAGATCCCGTCACGAGCGGAACCCGGGGTCAGACCCCGTCACGAGAGCGTGACGAAAGCATCCCGAAAGCGGGTATCTGCGCCTCGACGCGGCCGAACAGGCGCTATCGTCTGCCTGCTGCGAACGTCGCGTTTTCCGGCTCTGTCAAGCGCGCCGCGCGGCTCCCGGTGGTCGCTTCGGACGGTCCGCGGCACCGGCCTGCTCCCGTGCCCGCGGCCGCGCAGCCGCGGGGTCAGACACCGTGTCAGGAGAGTCGCGTCGCGAGCTCGGTGAGGAGGCGCACGCCGGCGCCGGACGCGCCGCGGCCGAGGTAGTCGCGGTCCTCGTCGAGGTACGCGGCCGAATGGATGTCGAGGTGCGCCCAGGGGACGTCGCCGACGAACCGCTCGAGGAAGGCGGCGGCGACGATCGGGTAGCCGAACGAGCGGCCCGAGGTGTTGCGGAGGTCGGCGAGCGGCGAGTCGAGCAACCGCCGGTAGCGCGCGTGCAGCGGCCACGGCCACGCGTGGTCGCCGCTCTCGTTCCCCGCCGCGACGACCTGCGCGCGCCAGTCGTCGTCGTTCGCGAAGACGCCGATGTACATGTCCCCGATCGCGGCGCGCATCGCGCCGGTGAGCGTCGCGACGTCGACGAGCCGCGCCGCGCCCTCGCGCCGTGCGTACCAGAGCGCGTCGGCCATCACGATCCGGCCCTCCGCATCCGGGTTCGTCACCTCGACGGTGAGGCCGGAGGCGGTGCGCAGGATGTCGCCCGGCCGGAACGCGCCGCCGCCGATCATGTTCTCGGCGGCGGGGAGGACGGCGAGCACCCCGAGCTCCAGCCCGAGCTCCGCGATCGCGCCGACGGCACCGAGGACGGCCGCGCCGCCGCCCATATCCGCCTTCTGCCGCACGATGTCGCTCTGCTGCTTGAGGAAGTAGCCGCCCGAGTCGAACGTGATCGACTTGCCGACGAGGCCGAGCTCCGGCGGCCGGTCGCCGCCATGGCGGAGCACGATCAGGCGCGGCTCGTTGACGCTGCCGCCGCCGACCGCAGCGAGCCCGCCGAGCCCGAGCTGCTCGATCTCGGCCGGGCCGAGCGTCTCGACCGTCACGCCGAGCGGGGTCAGCAGGTCGCCCGCCGCCGCCGCGAGCCCGACCGGCGTCACCTCGTTCGGCGGCCCGTCGACAAGCTCGCGCGCGCGGTTCGTCCAGCGTGCCACGATCGCCGCGCGCGCGGCGACGTCCGCCGCCGCCGCCGGTGCGCCCGCGAGCACGAAGCGCTGCACCCGCGCCCCGCCGCCGTTCGTCTTCCAGCGGCCGACGTCGTGGGCCCCGAGGAGCGCGCCCTCGACAACGGCGCGCGCCTGCCCGCCGGGGAGCGAGTCGTCGAACGCCCAGGCGACCGTGCCGCCGACGCCGGTGCGGACGGCCGCCGCCGCGGCTGTGCGCAGCGAGTCGTCGTCGCTGGTGCCGACGCCGGCGAGGAGAACACGCTCGGCCGCGATCGGCTCGCCGGGTGCGACGTGGAGGAGGAGCGACTTGCCAGCCTCGGCCTTGGCGTCGCCGGCCGCGACGAGCGCTGCGAGGCGGCCGCCGAGGCGCTCGTCGAGCCGGCGGAAGGCCGCGGACGGCGGCTCTGCGAGCGGGACGGCGAGCACCGCCGCCTGGACCGACCCCGCCTCTCCCTGCTCGACCTCGACGATCAGCGCTCGCTCCTCACCCGGGCCCGAGATTGTAGAAAACCTTCCAGATTCGTATAACACTTGACACGGCCCGGGCGAGGATTTACAGTCCTGGCTGCAAGTCCATTTCCATCCTGACTGCTAGGGGAGGCTTCCATGAAGTGGATGAAGCCGGAGTTCGAGGTCATCGAGCTCTCGTCTGAGGTCACCTGCTACAGGTACCACAGGTAGCAGCCGGTGTCGCGCGGCCGTCTCGGACGCCTCATCGTCCGGGAGGCCGCGCTTCCCGTCGTCACTTTCGCAGGTAGCGGATGGTCGTGAGGATCCTCGGTTCCGCCGCGGGCGGAGGCTTCCCGCAGTGGAACTGCAACTGCCGGGTCTGCACGGCTGCGCGCAACGGACACGGCCGGGCGCTCCCGCGCACGCAGTCGTCGATCGCCGTGCGCGCCGAGGCCGGGCCCTGGTACCTCGTCAACGCCTCGCCGGACCTGCGCCAGCAGCTCGCCGAGCTCCCGCACGAGCGCACCGACGGTCTGCGGGTGACGCCGGTCGCGGGGATCGTGCTGACGGACGCCGAGATCGACCACACCGCCGGCCTGCTCCTGATGCGCGAGTCGAGCGTGCCGCTGCGCGTGTACTCGAGCGAGGCGGTGCGACGCGCCCTCACCGATCACTACCCCGTGCTGACGATGCTCGACCGCTACTGCGGCGTCGAGTGGTCGCGGCTCGACCCGGGCGAGCGGATCCTCCTCGACGACGTGCTCGAGGTCGAGGCGTTCTCCGCCGGTGGCGACCCGCCGCTGTACATGGACGGCGCCGGCGCCGAGACCGGCGTGACCGCGAGCGGGCTGACGATCCATGACGGCGAGACGGGCGGGGTGCTCACGTACGCGCCCGCGCTCGAGGCGATCGACGACGAGATCACGGAGCGGCTGCGCGCGAGCGACTACGTCGCGATCGACGGCACGTTCTGGTCCGCCGACGAGCTCGTCTCGCTCGGCCTCGCCGAGCGAGACGCGTATGCGATGGGCCACGTGCCGCTCACCGGTCCCGCCGGCAGCCTGGCGACCCTGCAGGAGCTGCCGGGGAAGGCGATCCTGCTCCACGTGAACAACACGAACCCGATCCTGCTGGACGACTCGGAGGAGCGCGCGCTCGTCGCCGCAAGCGGCGTCGAGGTTGCGTACGACGGAATGGAGATCCGCCTGTGACGAGCACGCTCGACACGCGCAGCGAGCAAGCGCCCTGGACGAGCGAGGAGTTCGTCGCGGCGCTGCGCGCCCAGGGCGAGCGCTACCACAACCTGCATCCGTTCCACCAGCGGATGAACAACGGCGCCCTCACGCGCGAGGAGCTCCAGCGCTGGGTCGCGAATCGATACATGTACCAGATCATCATCCCGCGCAAGGACGCGGCGATCCTGATGAACTGCCCGGAGCGCGACGTGCGTCGCGCGTGGATCTCGCGCATCTACGACCACGACGGCGACGACACGAACCGAGGCGGGATCGAGTCGTGGTTCGTCCTGGGGGAGGCGCTCGGCGTCGACCGCGAGACGATGGCGAGCGAGCGGCTCGTGCTGCCCGCGGTGCGCTACGCGTGCGAGGCCTACCTCAACTTCTGCCGGCACAAGCCGTGGATCGAGGCCGTCGCCTCCTCGCTCACCGAGCTCTTCGGCCCGGCGGCGATCAAGGTTCGGCTCGAGGGGCTGGAGAAGCACTACCCGTGGATCGACCCGGCCGGGCTCGACTACTTCCGCGCCCGCCTGCAGCTCGCGCCGCGCGACGCGCAGTACGCGCTCGACCTCGTCGTCGACCGCTGCCGCACCTTCGAGCAGCAGCAGAGGGCGGTGGAGGCGCTCCAGTTCAAGCTCGACATGCTCTGGGTGCAGCTCGACGCGATCGATCGCGGCGACACGCGGCCCGGAGCCGCGCGCTGATGGAGTCGCTGCGCCTCGACGTGCCCGTGCTCCCGAACGGCTTTCGCCTCCACTGGGACAAGGTCCGGCAACGCCACGTGATCCTCTATCCGGAAGGCGCGCTCGGCCTCAACGAGACGGCGGTGCAGGTGCTCGAGCTGTGCGACGGCAAGCGCACGATCGAGGACATCGCCGACGAGCTCTCGGCGCGCTTCGGAGGCGCCGACGTCCACGACGACGTTGAGAACCTGCTCATCTCACTCGCGAACATAGGAATGGTCAAGGATGCCGGCAACTAACGGATCAACCGACGGGTCGACGCGGATCCCGAACCCGATGCTCCTGATCGCGGAGCTCTCGTACAAGTGCCCGCTGCACTGCCCGTACTGCTCGAACCCGCTCACCATCGGCGAGGCGAAGTACGCGGACGAGCTCTCGACCGCTGACTGGTGCCGGGTGATGCGCGAGGCCGCCGACCTCGGCGTGCTCCAGCTCGCGCTCACCGGCGGCGAGCCGCTCGTGCGCAAGGACGTCGAGGAGATGACGGCGGTGGCGAAGGAGGTCGGTCTCTACTCGAACCTGATCACCGCCGGCACCCCGTTCACGCGCAAGCGCGCGGAGGCGCTCAAGGAGGCCGGCCTCGACAACGTCCAGATCTCGATCCAGGACAGCGACCCGGTCAACTCCGACCGCATCGCCGGCACGAAGTCGTTCTCGAAGAAGATCGAGGCGGCGCGCCTCGCACGCGAGCTCGGCTTCCCGCTCACGATCAACGTCGTCCTGCACCGGCACAACCTCGACCGGATCGAGGAGATCATCCAGATGGCGGAGGACCTCGACGCCCGCCGCGTCGAGCTCGCCAACTCGCAGTACCAGGGCTGGGCTGCGATCAACCGTGAGTCGCTGATGCCGACGCGCGAGCAGCTCGAGCACGGCGAGGCCGTCGTCAACGCGGCGCGCGAGCGGATCGGGCCGAAGATGGAGATCCTCTGGGTGCTGCCGGACTACTACGAGGACACGCCGAAGCCGTGCATGGGCGGCTGGGCGCGCGACGCCTTCGTGATCCAGCCGAACGGCGACATGATCCCGTGCCAGGCGGCGCCCTCGATCCCCGGCATGCTGTTCGACAACGTGCGCGACAAGTCGCTCGCCGAGATCTGGTTCGACTCGGAGGCGTTCAACAGGTTCCGGAACTTCGCGCCCGAGGTGTGCAAGACGTGTCCGCTCGACCGGTTCCACTTGGACTTCGGCGGCTGCCGCTGCCAGGCACTCGCGCTCACGGGCGACGCGAGGAACGTCGACCCCGTGTGCAAGTTCTCGCCGCAGCACGCGATCGTCGCCGACGCCGTTGCGGCCGCGAACCGGCCCGGGCGGAACGGCGACGGCGCCCTGATCTACCGGACGGAGAAAGGGACGGTTCCGGTAGCGGGCTAGACTGGCCGCCGAAGTCAGTGGCAGCAGCGCCAGCTATCGCCGTCGCGGGGCTCGGCCGGGACTACGGCCGCGTCCGCGCGGTCGACGCGATCGACCTCGAGGTACAGCCGGGCGAGTTCTTCGGCTTCCTCGGGCCGAACGGCGCCGGCAAGACGACGACGATCCGCATGCTGACGACGCTGCTCTCGCCGTCGCGCGGCGAGGCGCGCGTCGCGGGCAGCGACGTCGTCGACGACGCGCTCGCCGTTCGCCGCCAGATCGGCGTCGTCTTCCAGGAGACGACGCTCGACCTCGACCTGACTGCGGAGGAGAACCTTCGCTTCTGCACCCGCCTCTACGGCCTGTCGCGCCGCGAGAGCAAGGCGCGCATCGACGAGGCGCTGCGCCTGTTCGGGCTGAGCGAGCGCCGGCACGCGCGGGTGCGCTCGTTCTCGGGCGGCATGCGGCGCGCGCTCGACCTCGCCCGCGGGATCCTGCACCGGCCGTCGATCGTCTTTCTCGACGAGCCGACGCTCGGCCTCGACCCCGGCCAGCGCCGGCGGATCTGGGCCTTCCTGCAGAAGCTGGTCGCCGAGCACGGGACGACGCTCTTCCTCACGACCCATTACCTCGAGGAAGCCGATCCGTGCGACCGTGTCGCGATCGTCGACCACGGCCAGATCGTCGCGCTCGGGCAGCCCGACGAGCTGAAGCGCAACCTCGGCCGCGACCGGATCGACGTCAGGACCGAGCGGCCCGACGTCTTCCTCGCCTCGGTCCGCGAGCTGACGGGTCTCGAGCCGCAGCGAGCCCAGCACGGGTTGTCGGTGTTCGTCGACGACGCTGCGACCGTGTTGCCGAAGCTGCTGCCGCTGACGGCGCAGGGGGCGGAGGTCGGCGTCACCCGCCCGACGCTCGAGGACGTCTTCGTCGATCTCACCGGACGCAGCCGGGAGGCGGCGTGAGCGGGATCGTCGGCGCGATCGTCGCGGTCGTCGTCCGCGAGCTGACCCGCTTCCAGCGGCAGCGCGGCCGGCTCGTGGCGACGTTCGCGCGGCCGCTCCTCTGGCTGATCGTGATCGGCGCCGGCTTCGAGAAGCTCGTGCCGACGGAGGGAACGGTCTCGTACAAGCAGTTCCTGCTGCCGGGCCTCTACGGCATGGTCGTGCTCTTCTCGACGATGCTGACCGCGCTCGCGACCGTGCACGACCGCGAGTTCGGACCGATCCGGATGCTGCTCGTCGCGCCGCTGCCCCGATTCGTCGCCGTGATCGCGAAGACGATCAGCTCGGCGCTGCTCGGCGTCATCCAGGCGGTGCTGCTCTTCCCGCTGATCTGGATCCTCGGCCTGCGGCCATCGCTCGGCGCCCTGCTCGAGCTCCTGGGCGCGATCGCGCTGGCCTCGTTCGCGCTCGGCAGCCTCGGCATGGTGATCGCGTCGCGGCTCCGCTCGATCGAGAACTTCGCCGGGATCATGAACTTCCTCATGTTCCCGATGTTCTTCCTCTCGAGCGCGCTCTACCCGGCCTCGCTCCTGCCCGGATTCCTGCAGCCGCTTGTGCGCGCCGATCCGCTTACGTACGGCATCGACCTGATGCGGCACCCGCTCCTGCGCGGCCTCTACCCGGGCAACCTCGGCACCGACTACACGATCTCGTTCGACGTGCTCGTGCTCGTGCTCGTCGCCGCCGTCCTGATCGCGCTCGCGTCGCTCCTCTTCGGCGAGGAGGAGCATCTCGGCCGCATCCTGCTCGTCGAGCCGCCGCGTCCGCGGGGGCGTCGCCTGCCGCGGCCCGCGCTCGGATTCGGGCGGCGCGAGAGTACGGCGGCGAAGCCGGTCCCGTTCCGCGAGGCCTCGCCCGCCGACTGACGGCAACCGCCGCGGTCGCTCGAATGGCGCGATATGGTTCGCGCCCGGATGCTGTTCGCGCTCTCGACGGGGCACAAGATCGGGCTGGCGGCGGTCGGCGCCGCCTTCATCGTCTTCTCGCTCGTCTCGGCGATGGTGATCCCGAACTACCGACCGAATTTCCCCGGCCCGCGTGCCCGGAATGCCTACGTCCTCCTCTGCGTCGCCTTCTTCGCGGCGATGATGGCGGCGGTGCTCGTGTTCGGCAGGGAGAAGAAGCCCGCCGAGGCCGCGGCGGCCGGTGCGCCGCCGGCGGCACAGGGCCCGAGCCCGTCGGCGCCGGCCGGCGACCCGGTGAAGGGGAAGGCCGTCTTCGCCTCGTCGCCGTGCGGCTCGTGCCACACGTTCACGCCGGCGGGCTCGACCGGGAGGATCGGGCCGGACCTCGACAAGCTCGCCGACTACGCGAAGAAGGCGAACGTGCCGATTGCGAAGTTCGTCGAGGAGGCGATCACGCATCCGCCCGCGCCGTACGTGCCGCCGGGATTCCCGAAGAACGCGATGCCCCCGAACGGCGGCGCGACCTTCACCGGCACCCAGCTCGCCGACCTCGTCGCGTTCCTCGTCAAGGGCCCGTAGAAGCAACGAGCTCGACGGGCTGGACCGAGGTCTGGCACGTTGAAGCTGCAATCAGGTCGGCGGCACGATCTTCAGCGGCGCGTTGAAGCTGCCGTAGGTGTCGTGCATGAAGTGCGCGTGCGCCGTCATCAGCATCTCCATCGTGTGCAGCGTCGCTTTGTCGATGACGAGCGTGTACCAGCCGGGCGTGTCGGGATCGAAGAAGGAGACCTTCCACGCCGGCCGCCCGGCGAACGTGACCGTCCCGAGCAGGTGGGCGTCCTCGATCTCCACCCAGTAGGGCGTCGGCTGCGTGATCGGCGTCTGCACCGATGCGATCCAGCGCGACGAGCCCGCCGGCCGGTCCCAGCGCGCGTCGCCGATGATGACCGCGTCGCCGCCGTTCCGAATCGAGTACGTGAGCCTGTCCGGCGCCACGATGCGGTAGATCGTCGTCAGCCGCACGTGTCCGTCGCCGAGGCTGTCGTGGATGACGAGCGTCCGCAGGCTCTTGTAGACGCGGGTGGCCTGCTCGACGAGCTTCGTCGCGGGCGGCGACGGCCATAGCGTCGGCATCGCGAACTCGACCCGGCGCGCGCCGACCGCGACGGTCACCGCCTGCGGCCGCGCGACGGGCGCCGTCGCCCGGTAGCAGCCCGCTCCGCACGCGGTTGCGGTGACCGTCGCGGTGCGCGAGCCGCGCACGTCGAACCGGACCGCAACCCCCTTGACGCCGGCGCCGTTCGGGTCGATCACGGAAGCCTGCAGCCCAACGCTCCGCTTCCCGGGCACGACCGCAAGGCCGAGGGCGTTCGGCCCGGCCTCGCTTCCGAGGACGATCGAGCCGCGCGGCGGTGTCGGGAACGAGGCGGCGTTCGCCGACGGCGACGCGGTCGTCGCGGCGGGCGTGGGCGCGGCCGCCGAGCTCGTCGCCGGCGTCGCGACCGGCGGCAGGCCCTGGAGCAGGGTGACGACGAAGACGACGGCGCCGACGCCGGCCGCGAGCGCGCCGATCGCCGCGAGCATGCGCAGGCAGAGGACGATCGACGACGTCTCCATCGCTCGCGGACACGGTAGCCGTGCGTGCCTGCGCGGTCGCGCTGGCGGAACGCCGGGCCGGTTGCCAGGGCGAGAACGCGCACGACGAGGTCGCGGCGAGCGCCGGTCGCGCGTCGCGACCTCGTCGATCGCCGCGCGCAGCGAGACGCTCACAGCTCGCGGGGGAGCCGAGCGTCGTCGAGGTCGACGCGGTCGCCGCGCATGCGCACGCCCTCGCGCAGCAGCAGCTCGCGCTGCCGCCGTCCCTGCGTCAGCGACCCGTCGGCGCGCACGACGCGATGCCAGGGCAGGTCGTCCGTCGTCGCGAGCACGCGGCCGACGAGGCGCGGCGCGCGCGGGTCGATGTCGCCGTAGGTGCGGACGAAGCCCGGGGGGATCGCACGGACGCGCTCGACGATCCGTGCAGTCCGGTTCGCGCGCGTCTCGCGGCCCGGCGGCACGCGGCGTCCTAGTAGACCACCGGCGGCGGGTCGCCGTCTAGGCTCGCGGCGAGCGTCCGGTCCCAGTTGCACGTGCTGCACGCATGCCGGACGACGGCACGGGCGAAGTCGACCGCGGCCCGGTGCGGGTCGTCGGTCTCTCGTACGTCGTCCCAGTCGAGCAGGTAGAGGCCGAGCGGCTCGTCCCAGCGCACGCCGTCGAGCGGCAGCGCCGCGTCGCCGAAGCCGTCGGCGGCGGGAAACGCGTAGCCGAAGAAAGCAGCGTGCGGATAGCGCGAGTCGCCCGGCCACCAGCCGATCGCGATCTCTTCCGTGTCCATCGAGTTGCGCGTGATGAAGTCGTCGCGCGGCGGGTCGGCCGGTCTGCCGGAGTAGAGGTTGACGGCGAGGTCGAACGACCCCCACCACGCGTTGACCGGGGTCGAACGGCCGCGAAACGGCGCGCGCACCTCCGCGAGCACGAGCGCGGCGTGCGTCGCGGCGGCGAGGTAGTCCGCGACCCGGCCTTCGTCGTAGGCCGAGTGCTCGGCGTCCTCGTCGAGCGGCGTCGTCCACGGCGTCTCCTGCGGCCTCGGATCGACGTCGAACGGGCCCACGAGCTCCCGCGCCGCCGCGATCACCGCCCGGAAGACGTCGCCGGCGGCCCGGTCCGGTCGCAGCGGGACGCGCCGCGCGCGCCCGTCGCAGTGCTCGACGACCGCCTCGTGCGCATGCAGGTCGAGCGCCGCCACGAGCGCGCCCGCTCCGTCCGGCGCGGGCAGCAGGCCGGTCTCCCAGCCGCGCGCCGTGAGCCGCAGCGCCGCATGCTGAAGCTGTGGCTCGGGCGCGGCGAGCGCGACCGCGAGCTTGCCGAGCGCCTGTGTGTGCGCGTGCAGCGTGTCGAGGGTCGGCTGCCAGGCCTCGTACGGGAGCGCGGGCCAGCCGGTGCTCACACGCGCAGGCTACGTGCGAGCCGCGGGCCGGCAGCGGTCACGCGTGCGCGAGGTAGTACGCGTTCAGCACGTCGCCCTCGAGCGCGTGCCGCTCGACGGCGCCGAAGCCGGCGTCGGCGAGCGCCGCGCGGATCCGCTCGTCGCCCCACGCGAGGCCGAGCCCCTCCCCGCCCTCGGAGAGCGACGCCGTCATGCAGTGGTAGAGCGAGACGGTGTAGAGCGCGGCCGCGAAGGGATGGCCGACGTTCTCCTGCGGGCGACTGGAGAGAGCGTGCTCGGCCATCAGCAGCACGCCGCGCCGGTGGAGCGCGCGGCGGATCGCGCGCAGCGTCTCACGCGGGCGCGCGAGGTCGTGGATCACGTCTAGCGCGAGCGCGAGGTCGTAGCGGTCCGCTTCGACCTCGGCCGCGTCGCGCACCTCGAAGCGCGCGTTCCGGAGGCATCGTCGCTCCGCCTCGGCCTGCGCGTCGGCGATCGCCGCGGGCGACTGGTCGACGCCGACGACCCTCGTGGCCGGGTACGCGTCGGCGATGCGCAGCGCGGCGTGACCACGGCCGCAGCCGACGTCGACGACGGCGATTCCGGCGCGGAGCCGCTCGACGAGGCCCGGAACGAACGCGAGCACGTCGTTCAGCGCCGCGTGGTAGAGGCCGTACGAGAGCTCCGACTGCCACTCCTGCAAGCGGTTCATCCGCGACCACGGCACGCCGCCGCCGGCGACGAACGACTGGAAGACGTCGTCGTCGAGCTCCGCGAACCGCGGTAGCCCGGTCGCGAGGAAGGCGAGGTTGTCCTTGCCGGCGGCGCGCGTGAGCAGGAACGCGTGCTCGCGCGGCAGCCACCAGGTCCCCGCCTCGGGCTCGTGCTCGACGATCCCCGCGGCCAGCTGGCCCGCCAGCCACTCGCGGACGTACCGCTCCTGGAGCCCCGCCCGCTCGGCGATCTCCTCGCTCGTCGACGGCTCGAGCTGCGCCAGGGCGTCGTAGAGCCCCGTCCGGTGCCCGAGCCCGATCGCGAGCGTCAGCAAGGCGCCGTTGATCGTGCCGATCAGGCTGCCGGCGAACGCTTCAACGCGCCGCGCGTCGATCTCCGCCACTGCCATGTCGCCTCCTTGGTCGATGTCGCGGAGAGCGTGCCGCCGCGGCGGCCCGCGCGCATGCGTGGCGGTACCCAGATCGTGCCGCGCGACTACGTAACTTTCAGCCGAGCCCGTGCGCGTAGGCCCACGCCGTCGCCGCGGCGCGCGCCGTCCGGCCGGAGACGCCGATCTTCGCGTACAGGTTCTCGACGTGCCGCTCGACGGTGCGCACGCTGAGCACGAGCTCGGCCGCGATCGCATCGTTCGGGAGGCCCTGCGCGAGCAGGCCGAGCACCTCCCGTTCGCGCGCCGTCAGCAGCGACCGCTCGCGCGGCAGCGCGGGCGCGGGCGCGCCGAGTGCGGCGAGCGCATCGCGCGCGGTCGCCTGGGCGGCAGCGGCCTCGTCGTCGCGCCCGAGGGTGCGCAACGCGCGCGCGAGCTCGAGCTGCGCCTGGGCGGCCTCGTAGGCGGCACCGCACTCGACGTAGAGCGCGACGGCATCCTCGATCTGCTCGACGGACGGGTCGAGCCGGCCACGCGCGAGCAGCGCCGCGGCGCGCAGCGGCGGCGTGCCGACGTCGGCGGCGAGGCGCTCGAGCTCCTCCACCGCCCGTGCGGCCGCGTCGCGCTCGCCGAGCTCGAGGCGCGCGCGGGCGAGCAGCTCGAGCGCCGACACGCGCTCGAAGCGGTCGGCCGCGCCGACGCGGCGCAGGAAGCGCTCGGCCTCGGCGGCTGCCGCGTCCGCGTCGCCGCGGTCGAGCGCGAGCGCGGCTCGCACGAGCAATGCTCGGCGGTGGCTCCCGGCCTGCGCGAGCAGCGCCTCCGCCTGGTCGGCCCGTCCCTGCCGCCGGCGCAGGTCGGCGAGCCGCACGAGACCGTCCGTGACCTTGCGCGGTAACGCTCCGAGGTCGTGGCACGCTCCGGTCAGCATCGCCTCCGCCTCGTGCCACTCGCCGCGCCAGACGAGGAGGTCGGCGTACTGCGTCCTGCACGTGGCGAACATCTCGGTGTCGCCGTAGCGCGACGCGATCTCCTCGACGCGCCGGCACCACTCCTCGGCGCGCACGAGGTCGCGCACGCGCTGGCAGGCGTCGATCAGGTGGCAGCACACCACCTCGACGAAGCGCACGCCGACGACCTCGCCGGCGACCGCCGCCGCCGTGGCCGCGTCGAGCCGGTCCATTCCCTCCGCAACCCGCCCGAGCGCGACGAGCGCGAGCCCCTCGAGCGCGAGCGACACGAGCTCGAGCTCGACCGAAGCCGCCTCGCGCGCGGCCGCGACCGCCTTCGCGGCCAGCGCCTGCGAGGTCGCCGGATCGTGGTCCACGTTCAGCGCGCGGTTCGCGCGCAGGTAGGCGAGCGTCGCGTGCTCCGGCGACGGCGGCAGCCGCGCGAGCAGGTGGCCCGCGCGCTCGAGCCAGCCGTTCGCCTCCGCGGCGCCGCGGAACTGCATGCAATCGAAGCAGAGCTCGATCGCGAGCCGCGCCGAGGCGGCGTCGTCACCCGACTCGCGCGCGAGCCGGTATGCGTGCTCGTGCGCCGCGAGCGCCGCCGGCCCGTCCATCTGCCAGCGCGCGGCGACCCCCACGCCCTCGAGCGCGATCGGCGTCTCGCCTGCTTCGAGAGCCGCCTCGAAGTGTCCGCGCGCCTCGCCCCAGGCCGCGCGCAGCAGCGCCTGCCGGCCCGCTGCGAGCGAGCTCTCGACGTCCACGGCCGCACCCACCGCGGTCAGCGTAGACCGAGGCGCGGCGGCGCGCCCGCGTCAGGCGGGCACGGGCGCTCCGACGATCCGCTCGATGTTCCGCGGCGCGAAGAAGTCGGCGACCGGGACCGTGCCGGCAATCGTCCCGAAGAAGCGGTTCGCCTGCTCCTGGTCGCGGCGCACCGCCTCGAAGAGCGCCTGCTGCTCCGGCGACGGCGGCGCGAGCGCTGCGAGCTCGTACGTCAGCTCGTAGAGCGGGCCCGAGGCCTCCTTGCGTGCGCGTTCGTAGTCGGCGAGCGCATCGGCGAGCGGCCGCTCGCCGGAGAAGCCCGCGTCGAGCGCTTCTGCGAGCAACTCCGCGTCGCGGAAGGCGTCGGTGATCCCCACGGCCGTGATCGGGTCCTTGTGGTAGCCGGCGTCGCCGACGAGCGCCCAGCCGGCGCCGAACGGCTTGCGGTAGTAGAAGGGGAGGCTGCCCGTGCCGTAGAAGCGGCCCGCCCGCTCGCCCGCGGCGAGCCGCTCCGCGAGCGTCGGCGCGAGCGCCAGCGCGGCCGTGAAGCTTCGCTCGACGTCCGCTCGGACGGCGTGGAACGCCGTCCGCGGCCAGAACACGATCGCGAGCGCGAGCCCGTCGGTCGTCGGTGCTCCGCCCATCACCATCAGGCCGTCGCGCGGATGGAGCTCGACGGTGTCGCCCGGGACGCCGCTCCAGTAGCTGTAGTAGGCGCATGTGCGACCGGTGCGTGCCTCGTACGCGGCCGCGTCGACCGCGCGCGCCACGAGCGAGCCACGGCCGTCGGCTCCGACGACGACCCGCGCGCGCTCCGTCACGTTACCGCTGCGAATGCCGGTCACCGCGTCGCCCTCGAAGACGAGCGCGTCGACGGGGAAGCGGGTGCGGACCTCCGCGCCCGCGGCGGCGGCCGCCTCGACGAGCATCGCGTCGAGCACGGTGCGGCGCGGGGCGTAGGCGTCGGCGATCCCGTCGGCGGGCGGCGGAGAGCCGGTCAGCGCGAACGGCCCGACGTCGAACCTCAGCGGTCCCGCCGGCGGGCAACCGGTCGCGACCAGCCGCTCGAGCAGGCCCCAGCGCTTCAGGCTCGCGACGCCCGGCTGGTGGATGTAGTGCGTCGACAGCGTGTCGCTCGGGAAGTCGGCGCGGTCGGCGAGGAGAACTCGGTAGCCCTTGCGGGCGAGCAGCAGCGCGGTCGGCGCTCCCGCGCAGCGGGCGCCGACGATGACGGCGTCGTACATGGATACCTCCTCCCGAAACTATGTGACGTAGCTTATAACTACGAACCACAGCTTGCAACCAAGCCGTCCTCTCCGCCTGCGCTCGGGCGGCGGCAGCGTCCGGCGCCCGGATCACCCGTCGCGCTCGAGCTGGCGCAGCCGGTCGCTCGATAGGCTCCCGCTTCGCAACGACAGGAGGAGGTCGATAGCAGTGAGCGCAGTCGCAACGACGGTCGGGACCTTCGTCTGGCACGAGCAGGTCTCGTCCGACCCGGCGCGGGCGCAGGCGTTCTACGGCGAGCTCTTCGGCTGGGGCACGGAGGTGTTCAAGCCGGGAGAGGCCGACTACGCGATGATCGCCGCGGGCGGTCAGATGCACGGCGGCTTCGGCAAGGCGCTGGAGGGCGCGCCGCCGCCGCACTGGCTCGGCCACGTGCGCGTCGAGAAGCTCGAGGCCGCGATCGAGCGGGCGCAGAACGCCGGCGGCAGGCTCGCGGCGGGGCCGTTCGAGATGAGCGAGGTCGGGCGGATCGCGATCGTCCGCGACCCGCAGGGCGCGTACGTCAGCCTCTACGAGCCGCAGACCGAGGGCCCGAGGGCCGAAGGCGTGTTCGTGTGGGACGAGCTGATCGTTCCCGACGCCGACGCGGCGCAGCGGTTCTACGAGGAGGTGTTCGGCTGGAGGACGACCGATCCGGGGCCGGAGTACGGCGGCTACCGGATCTTCCAGCAGGGCGAGGCGCGGATCGGCGGCCTGATGGGCTTCGAGGGGTCGCCGCCGCACTGGCGCCCGTACGTGGCGGTCGCGGACGTCGACGGCACCGTCGCGAGGGCGAAGGAGCTCGGCGCGACCGTCGGGCTCGAGCCGATGGACGTGCCGATGGTGGGTCGCCTCGCCGTGCTCGGCGATCCGCAGGGCGCGACCTTCGGGATCATCGCCGCGACGCCCGCGTCGTAGCGCCCCGTCCGCGCGCGGCTGCGGACGTCGGTCCGGAGCCGCGCGCGCCGGCGTGAGATAGTCGCGCCGTGGCGCAGACAGGCGACGTGCTCGAGAACCCGGTGACGGGCGAGCGGCTCGTCTTCCGGCGCACGGCGGCGGAGACCGGCGGCGACGCGCTCGAGTACGAGCTCGTCTTCCGCCCGCAGGGCTTCGTCGTCCGGCAGCACGTGCACCCGCGCCAGAGCGAGAGGCACCACGTCATCGCGGGCGAGCTCGGGCTCGAGCTTCCCTCCGGCCGCCGGGTGCTCGGTGCCGGCGACACCGCCGACGTTCCCCCCGGCATGCCGCACCGCCTGTTCGCCGCCGACGGCGAGCGGGTGCACGCCCTGTTCGAGCTGCGGCCCGCCCTGCGCAGCGAGGACCTCCTCAGGCTCTTCTTCCGCCTCGCAAACGAGGGCAGGTTGAACCGGAAGGGCAATCCGGGCCTGCTCGAGCTCGCGTTGATCGCGCGCGAGTTCGAGCGCGAGGGCCAGGCGACGAGACCGCCGCTCGCCGTCCAGCGGGCGCTGCTCGGCCCGCTCGCGGCGCTCGCGCGGCGGCGAGGCGTGCACGTCTGATGGCGGCACCGTACGTCTTCGTCGACGAGTGGGACGTCGCCGCGCCGGCCGAGGCGGTGTTCGACGCGCTCGCCGACGCGCGCACGTACCCGCAATGGTGGACGCCGGTGTACATCGCCGCCGAGGCCGATGGGCCGCCGGCCGTCGGCTGCGAGGCGCGACAGCAGTTCAAGGGCCGGCTGCCCTACACGTTGCGGACGACCTCGACGATCGTCGCGCTCGACCGGCCGCACCGGATCGAGGCGGACGTCGTCGGCGATCTCTCCGGCAAGGGCATCTGGACGCTCACGCCGGGTGACGGTCGCACGCACGTCCGCTTCGACTGGCGAGTGCACGCCGACCGGCCGCTGCTGCGCTACCTCTCGCCGCTTCTCCGGCCGCTCTTCCGCTGGAACCACAACTGGGCGATCGCCTGCGCGATGCGCGGGCTCGAGCCCTACGCGCAGCGCACCGCTAGGCCGGCCTGACGCGGACGAGCTCGGTCTCGCCGTCGTGCAGGCGCGCGGCGAAGCGGTCGAGCGTCACGTCCCCGCGCGCCGCGAGGTCGAGCTCGTCGGCGGTCGCCGCGAGCACGACGAGCTCGCCGATCCTGCTCTGGCCCCTCAGCCAACCGGCGAGGTTCGCGGTCCGACCGGCGTAGTCGAGGCGGCCGTCGGCGGCGGTCGCGACCGCGGTGCCGTGGTGCAGGCCGGCGCCGACCGCGTGGTCGCGGACGAGCGCGAGGCCGATCTCGAGGGCGGCGTCGAGCTCCGGGAATGCGAGCATGGCGCCGTCGTGGGTCGTCTTCACGAGCCTGCCGCCCGCCCGCAGCGCCCGCTCGCGGACGGCGTCGAGACCGCCGGGCGGCGCGCCGGCGACGAGGAGCGCGACGCGCCGGACCGCGAGCTCCTGACCGGCCGGAGCGGGAGCAGCGCCGAGCAGGTTCCGGAGCTCGGCGACGGCGAGCGCGTCCGCGGGCGTCGTCGCGTCGCGCGTCCACCCGATGTCCTCCAGCACGGCGAGCACCGGCCCGTCGGTCTGGTTGTGCAGGACGACGGCGCCCGCGGGCACGCGCACGGCGTCGGCGTCGACGAGGCTGTGCGGGGCGACCCAGCGCCCGGCGGCGTACGTCAGCCGCACGTCCCGCACCCGCCGCTCGGCCGGCGCAGGGACGAGCCTCAGCTGCTGGCGGCCGCCGATCGTGCGGAGGAGGAGCGGCTCGCCGAGGTCGAGCTCGAGCCGGCGGTCCTCGTGCGGCCGAAGCAGCTGCTGCGCGAGGACGTGCGGCATGCGGAGCGGCCCGCCGATGCAGTAGGTCTCCGCGCTCGTGTCGCGGACGGCGGGGGCGACCGTGAAGCGGAGCTCGACGCGCTCGTCGACGTCGGTGCTGTACGAGATGCCGCACGTGTCGCAGTGGAACTGCGGCGGCAGGTCGCCGCGCCCGTCGACCTCCGCCTTCGCGACGCGGCAGTTGGGGCACATGAGCGCCCAGCGCGGCTCGAACAGGCCGACGTCGGCGGCGTTGGCGAAGAGGCGCAGCACCTCGCGGCGGTCGGCGCCCCACCGGTCGGCGAGCGCGAACGCACGAATGCTCGTGAGCTGGTCGTCGCTCCCCTCGAGGATGCGCTCGCGGAGCGGCGGCAAGAGCTCGGCGGCGACGCCCTCGCGCTCGAGCTCTCCGAGCAGCCGCTCGAGCAGCGCCCGGTCGACGTGCGGTCGCCTCTTCGGCACCGGCACGGGGTCGACCTTGCCGGCCGCCTTCCGGCTCAGGTACGCGTCGCAGAACTCGAGCAGCCCGCCGACGGGCGCGCGCCCCAGCCGCCAGAGGAGCTTCCCGGCGACGTTCTTCGGCGCGAAGTGCGCGAACGCCTTGACGTTGACGCCGCCGCTCGCCGGCTCGAGCTCGATCCCGCCGACCAGCCACTCGATCGGGCCGGACTGGAACTCGCGGCGCACGGCGTAGCGCCGCTCGCGCACCCAGTCGAACGGGTACTCGTGCCAGCGCACCGGCACGACCCCGAGCGCCTTCGCGCGAGCCGACCGCGTCAGCTGCGCGCCGTCGAGCGGCGAGAAGTCGACGGCGGGCAGCCCGATGCTGCGGTTCAGATGGTCGGTGTCGGCGAGGAGCCGCCACGCCTCCGCCACCGACATCGGGTAGTGGCGTTCCTGCTCGTAGCGAATCGGCTGTCGCTCACCCCCCACGGGCGTATACTCGCGCGTCGAGGGCGACACGAGGGCGGTGGGCGTCGTGGTAGAGCGGATCCTGGTCGCGACCGACCGCTCCGAGGACGGGGACGAGACCGTGCGGTGGGCGGCACAGCTCGCCGACCGCTACGCCGCCGAGCTGCTCCTGCTCCAGGTCGTGGCGCCCGAGCACCTCGTCGGCGCCGGCGGCGGCGACGGCGACGCCGGCGCGGCGCTCGCCGCGCTCGCGCAGCGGCTCGCCGGCGACCGCGGCCGCTCGCGGCTCGTCTACGACTCCGACGAGGCGGAGGCGATCGTCCGCGTCGCCGAGGAGGAGCGCGCGGACGTCGTCGTCGTCGGCAACCCGGGCATGAGCGAGCGGCAGGAGTTCCTGCTCGCGAGCGTCCCGAACCGCGTCTCGCACAACGCGAGCTGCACGGTCGTGATCGTCAACGCGAACGGCAACGCTGCGCTCCGTCCGCGCACGCGCGCGGCGGGCGAGGAGGCCGAGCCGAGCGAGGGCGAGCTGCTCGGCCGCGCCGCGCAGATCGCGGCCGTGCTCGGCAAGTTCGGACTCGGCAACCTGCGCGCACGCGACGGCGACGCGGCCGCGCGTGCCCGCCGCTTCCGCGCCGCGCTCGAAGAGCTCGGGCCGACGTTCGGCAAGCTCGGGCAGATCCTCTCGACTCGGCCCGACCTGCTGCCGCCGGCCGTCGTCTCGGAGCTCGAGCGTCTGCAGGACGACGTCATGCCGCTGACGGAGGCCGAGGTCGTCGCAGTCATGGAAGAGGAGCTGCGGGTGCCGTGGGAAGACGTCTTCGCGAGCATCGAGGCGGACCCGATGGCGGCGGGCACGATCGCGCAGGTGCACCGCGCCGTGCTCGCGACCGGCGAGCGCGTCGTCGTCAAGGTGCAGCGGCCGACCGCGGCGCGCGAGATCATGGACGACCTCGGCCTGCTCGAGCGGCTCGCCGCCAAGGCCGGCGAGCGGCCGGCCTTCCGCCAGCTCGTCGACGTGCCGGCGATCATCGAGCACCTGTCGACCTCGCTGCGGCAGGAGCTCGACTTCCGGCACGAGGCGGGCAACATCGAGCGGATGCGCGCGGCGCTCGACCGCTTCGATCGGCTCGACGTCCCGCGCGTCTACGACGAGCTCTCGACCGCGCGCCTGCTCGTGCTGGAGGAGGTGCAAGGGATCCCGATCCACGACGCGCCCGAGACCGAGGAGCGGCGAGCGGCGGCGCGGCAGCTGCTCGAGTCGTTCTACCAGCAGGTGCTCGGCGACGGCTTCTTCCACGCCGACCCGCATCCGGGCAACCTGCTGTGGGCGGACGGGAAGATCTACCTCCTCGACCTGGGCATGACGGCGGAGGTCGAGCCGAAGCTGCGCGAGTCGCTGCTGCTCCTGCTGCTCGCGTTCGCGCAGGAGGACACGCCGTTCCTCGCCGACGTCATGCTCTCGCTCTCGCGCTCCTCGCCCCGGGCGGGTTTCGACGCCGCCCGCTTCCAGGCCGATCTCGCCGCGCTCGTCGCCGCCTACCGGCACCGCTCGCTGCGCGAGCTGCGCCTCGGGCCGCTGCTCCAGCAGCTGACCGAGATCTGCGTCCGCCACGACGTGCGGCTGCCGGCGTCGCTCGCGCTCGTCGGCAAGGCCTTCGGGCAGATGCAGCTCGCCGCGGCGGAGCTCGATCCGACGCTCGACCCGTTCTCCGCCGCCGGCAGCTTCTTCCTGCGCCGCGTGACCGGGCAGCTGCGGGGCGCGGCGAGCCCGCGCGAGCTCTTCTACCGCGCCGAGAAGCTGCGCGTCCGCGCCGCGCGCGTCCTCGAGGCGGCGGAGCGGCTGCTCGCGCTGCAGCCGGGCCCGGGCCTACGGGTCGAGGTCGAGGACGACCGCGACCTCGAGCGCACGATCCGGCAGGCCTCGCAGCGACTGGCGCTCGCGCTCGCGACCGCGGCGGCGCTGACGGCGACGGCGGTGACCGCGAGCGCGAGCCACGCCGCCGGCTGGGTGGCGCCGACGCTCGCCGTCGTCACCGGGGTGCTCGCGCTCGCGCTGCTTCTCGCCACGCTCGGCCGCCGCTGATGCTGCGACGACTCCAGCGCGTCACGCTCGCCGGTCTGATCTCGCTGACCGTGACGCTGCTCGAGCGGCGCCTCCGCTCGGCGTTGAAGCGGCGGTCCTGAGCGGCGAGAATCGCATCGTGGCATTCACCCGCTTCGCCGCGCTCGCCGCGCTCGCCGCGGGTCTCTGCGGCTTCGGCTACTCGATCTCGTTCACGCTCTACCTCCACAGCCCGAGCCGCGGCACCGCGTATTCGAACTCGCTGCTCCTGATCGGCGGCGGCCTGCTCGCGACGGCCGCGTTCACCGGCGTCTACGAGCGGCTGCGCCTCACCGACCCGGGTCTCGCCCTCTGGGGGTACGTGCTCGCGCTCATCGGCGGCTTCGGCGCCGCGATCCACGGCGCCTACGACCTCGCCAACCTCGCGAATCCGCCGGCGTCGCTCCGGAGCGATCTGCCGAGCTCGGTCGACCCGCGCGGCCTCGGCACGTTCGGGTTGACGGGCCTCGCGCTGCTCGTCGTCGCGATCCTGATCCTGCGCGGCGGGGCGCTGCCGCGTGGCCTCGCCTACCTCGGCCTGCTCGCCGCGGCGCTGCTGGTCTTCGTCTACGTCGGCCGGCTCGTCGTCCTCGACCCGACGAGCCCCGGCCTGCGCGCCGCCGCCGTCGCGTCGGGCTTCGTCGTCAACCCGTTCTGGTTCACCTGGCTCGCGCTCTCGCTGCAGCGCAGCGCCGGCCGGGAGGTCGCGCTCTCGCCGCAGGCTTCTCACCCGTGACCAGCGCCCGCCCCCCACGGGCCTGCGTCCGCTGAACGGCGCCGCCGGCGCCCGCGTCTCCGTCATCCCCGGGCCGCCGGCGTTGCGAGAATGCGTGCCGTGAGACGGCCGTGATCGAGCTCCTGCGCGAGCTCGTCGAGCTCGAGTCGCCGACCGGCGACACGGCGGCGATCCGCGACCGGGCGGCGCAGGAGCTGCGCGGCCTCGGCGGCGACGTCGCGCTCGAAGGCGAGTGTGTGCGCGCCGACTTCGCCGGGGCGGGGGCGCCGCTCCTCCTGCTCGGCCACCTCGACACCGTCTGGCCGCGAGGCACGATCGCGGCGCTGCCGTGGCGGCTCGAGGACGGGCGTGCGTACGGGCCGGGCGCCTACGACATGAAGGGCGGCCTCGTCGTGCTGTTCGAGGCGCTCCGGCGCGCGCGCGGCGAGCGCGCGCTCCGCGTCCTCCTGACGGCGGACGAGGAGATCGGCAGCCCGGGCGGCCGCGAGTCGATCGCCCGCGCGGCGACCGGCGCGGCGGCGGCGCTCGTCTGCGAGCCGCCGACCGAGCGCGGCGACCTGAAGACGGCGCGCAGCGGCCTCGGCCGCTTCCGCCTCGTCGTCACCGGCCGCCCGGCGCACGCGGCCGAGCGCGAGCGCGGTGCGAGCGCGATCGAAGAGCTCGCGCGCCTGACCCTGCGGCTGCACGCCCTCACCGACGTCGGTCGCGGCGTGCTCCTCAACGTCGGGGTCGTCGCGGGCGGCACGCGCGAGAACGTCGTCGCGGGCGAGGCGAGCGCGTGGCTCGACGTCCGCGTTCCGACAGACGCGGAGCGCGACCGGATCGACGGCTTCTTGCGCGCGCTCGAGCCGGAGACGCCGGGAACGGCGGTGGCGGTCGAAGGGCGCTGGACGCGGCCGCCGCTCGAGCGGAGCGACGGCGGCGCGCGCCTCTTCGAGCGCGCCCGCGCGCACGGGCGCGAGCTGGGCCTCGACCTGCGCGAGGCCTCGTCGCTCGGCGGCTCCGACGGCAACCTCGCCGCCGCGCTCGGGCTGCCGGTGCTCGACGGGCTCGGCGCCGAGGGCGGGGGTGCGCACGCCGAGGACGAGCACGTGCTCGTGGGCTCGTTACCGGTTCGGGCCGAGCTCCTGGCGAGGATCTTGCGCGACCCGGGCGTCTAGCCCTATCGTCACGTTTTTCACGCTCGCGAAGGGGGTTCGCATGGCTTCGTACGCAGACGAGCGGACGATGATCTCCGAGCGGCTCGCCCCCGGCATGCTGCCGCGGGTCCTGAACTCGTTCGACATGACGATCATCTTCGTCGCGATCGTCCTGTTCATCGTCAACGCCTCGGCGATTCAGCAGGCACACCAGGCCGCCTTCACCTACTGGATCCTCGGCTTCCTGCTCTTCCTCATTCCCGGCGCCCTCGTGACGGCGCAGCTCGGGCAGATGTTCCCGCAAGAGGGGTCGCTCTACGTCTGGACGCAGAAGGCGCTCGGCCCGTTCTGGGGCTTCTTCGCCGGCTTCTGCGCCTGGTGGCCCGGAATCCTCGTCATGGTCGCGACGGGCGACGCCGTCGTGACGATCTGGCAGTTCGTGGACAAGGGCGGGCTGCCGAAAGCCTGGGAGCAGGGACTCGTCATCCTCGCCGTGCTCTGGTTCTCGGCGCTGATGTCGACGCTTCTGCACCTGCGCATGACGCAGACGTACGCCAACTGGGCGGTCGTCTTCTACGGCGCCGCGATCTTCGTGATCGGACTCGCGGGCATCCTCTGGCTGATCGGCGCCGGCCATTCCGCGACGGGCGGCTGGGGCACCGCCTCCAACTGGAGCATCCACTCGGGTCAGTGGACGTGGTTCGGGTTCGTGATCCTGGCGCTGCTCGGGATCGAGGTGCCGCTCAACATGGGTGTCGAGATCGTGAACACGCGCTCGATCAGGAAGTACCTCTTCTGGGGCTCGATCGTGGTCATGCTCGCCTACCTGTGGGCCACGCTCGGGACGATGCTCGCGCTGCCGGCTGCGAAGAGCGTCGGCGCGACGACGGACATCCTCGCAGCGGTGCAGAAGGGGTTCTGGGGCTCGCACGCCTTCGCAGTCGCGGCAGCGCTGGTGCTGATCTGGTTCTTCGTCTCGAACACGGTCGTCTACAACTACTCGTTCTCGCGACTGCTCTTCGTGTCGGGGCTCGAGCAACGGATGCCGCCGCAGCTCGGGACGGTGAACCCGAAGACGAAGGTGCCGGTCTACGCGATCCTCACGCAGACCGTGCTCTCGTCGCTCTTCGTGATCGCGGTCTTCAACCCTTGGGTCAGCGGCGACAACAACCAGAAGGCGTACTGGCTCTTCCAGGCGGCGGTGACGGTGATCTGGTGCGTGTCGATGGTGCTGCTCTTCGCCGACATCTTCCTCGTCAAGCGTGCGTTCCCGGCGAAGTTCGCCGAGGTGCGGGCGGCGCACCCGTACGTGCTGTACGCCTCGGGCGTCATCGGTATGCTCGCGTCGGCGTTCGGTGCCTACACCGTGTTCCGCAGCCCCTGGACGAGCCTCTTCACGGTCATGCACTGGCGGGTCTGGCTCGGCGTTCTCTGCGGCATCTCGGTGCTGGCCGCGGTCGTGATCTACGCGTTCAGCGAGTTCATGCACCGGCGCGAGCAGCCGACGCCGACGATGACGCCTGCGTGACGCCGGAGGAGATCGCGAGGCAAGCGGACGAGGCGGGGCTCCGCCTCGTCCGCTTCCTCTGGTGCGGCAACGACGGCACCGTCCGCGCGAAGTCGTCCGGCCGGCACGGCCTCGAGCGGCGGCTGGAGGCCGGGATCGGCCTGACGGTGGCGATGCAGGCGATGAACGCGCTCGACCAGCTGCAGCCGGTGGCCGGAATGGGGCCGGTCGGGGAGGTCCGGCTCGTGCCGGATCTCGACACGTTCCGCGTGCTCCCGTACGCGCCGGCGGCGGGCGCCGTCCTCACCGACCACGTCGGCCTCGACGGCGAGCCGGCGCCCGTTTGCCAGCGCACCTTCCTGAAGCGAATGGAGGCGCGGCTCGGCGAGCGCGGGCTCGTGCTGCGCGCCGCGTTCGAGAACGAGTTCTCGCTCGCGGCGCGGGTCGACGGCGCGTACGTGCCGATCGACTCGACGCTCTGCTTCTCGACGATCGGCGCGACGGCGGCGCAGGACTACGTCGACGAGCTCGCCGCGGCGCTCGACGCGCAGGAGATCCCGCTCGAGCAGTACTACGCCGAGCTCGGCCACGGGCAGCACGAGATCTCGACGCCGCACGCCCCGGCGCTGCGGGCGGCGGACGAGCAGCTGCTCGTGCGCGAGACGATCCGCGGCGTCGCCGCGCGGCGCGGGCTGGTCGCCTCGCTGGCGCCGAAGCCGTGGCCCGACAACGCCGGCAACGGGGGCCACGTGCACTTCTCGCTCTGGGACCGGGAGCGGAACGCGTTCTACGGCGACCGCGACGGCCTCTCGGCCGCAGCGCGCGCGTTCGTCGCGGGCGTACTCGCGCACCTGCCGGGGCTCTGCGGACTGACGGCGCCGAGCTTCAACTCGTACCACCGGATCGTGCCGCGCTACTGGGCGGGGGCCTTCGTCTGCTGGGGCTTCGACAACCGCGAGGCGCCGGTGCGCGTCGCGTCGACGTTCCGAGGCTCCGAGGAGGCGTCGACGAACGTCGAGCTCAAGGCCTGCGACGCGAGCTGCAACCCGTACCTCGCGCTGGGCGGGCTGATCGCGGCGGGGCTCGACGGCCTCGAGCGGGGACTCGAGCCGCCGGAGCCGATCGCCGTCGACCCCGTGACGATCGACGAGGCGGAGCGCGCGCGGCGCGGGATCGTGCGGCTCCCGGCGACGCAGGCCGAAGCGCTCGACGCGCTCGCGGCGGACGACCTCCTGCTCGCCGCGCTCGGGCCCGTGCTCGCCGAGTCGTACCTCGCCGTCCGCCGCTCCGAATGGGCGGCCTACTCAGCGGGAGACGCCGCATTCGAGCAGCAGGGACACTTCGAGAAGTACTAGACGAGATCCCGCTCGTCGATCATCACGCGCATGGGATCCTGCGCGCCGCTCCGCGCTCGCTCGACGAGTTTCGCGGCCTCTTCTCCGAGAGCCCCGACCCGCGTCAGTGGCCGCACATCGCGACGAGCGTCACCTACCGGCGTGCGATCGCCGTCCTCGCGCGGTTCTTCGAGATCGAGCCCGACGAGCGCGCCGTCTACGAGTTTCGCCGCAAGGTCGAGCCGGACGTGTACACGTCGTGGCTGCTGCGCGACACGAACACCGAGGTGTTGCTCGTCGACGACGGCTTCCCGCCGCCCGGCAAGTCGGTGGGCTGGCGGGAGCTCGGCGAGCTCGGGCGCTGCGAGGCGCGGCCGGTGCTGCGGCTCGAGACGCGCGGCGAGCAGGCGGCGGCCGAGACGAAGACGGCGCGCGAGCGAGGCTTCGCGGCGCTGAAGACGATCGCCGCGTATCGCGGCGGCCTGAACCGGTTCTCCGACGAGGTGCTCGCGGCGCTCGAGGCGAACGAGGCGACTGGCGACCCGCTGCCGGTGCAGGTGCACACGGGCTTCGGCGACTGGGATCTGCACCTCTGGCGCTCGGATCCGAGCTACCTGAAGCCGCTGCTCGAGCGCTTCCGCGAGACGACCTTCGTGCTCCTCCACTGCTACCCGTTCGTCCGCGAGGCGGGCTGGCTCGCGCACGTCTACGGCAACGTGTTCTTCGACCTGTCGCTGACGATTCCGCACGTGGCGCGGCCGGCGGAGGCGCTCCGCGAGGCGCTCGAGCTCGCGCCGATCTCGAAGCTCCTCTACGCCTCCGACGCCGCGCGGACGCCGGAGCTCTACCTGCTCGCGGCCCGGTGGTGGCGCGACGCGCTCGCCGAGGTCGTCGCGAACGAGCACGACGCGCGTCTCGTCCTGCGCGAGAACGCGCGCGCGATCTACCGGCTCGACACGCGGTGGTAGAGACGGCGGCTACCGCTTCGGTTCGAGCGACCTCTGCTGCTCGACGATGATCCTGACGGTCGCGGCCGGGCTAGTCGGCGAGCTGGACGCGGAGCATCCAGAGCTGCTTCTCGAGCTCGCGGACGACCTCGATCAGGACGTCCTGCGAGGCGAGGTCGAGCTCGCCCAGCCGGTCCATGCGCCCGCGGATGCGCTCCGTCACCGCGGCAAGCCGCGACACGAGCTCGCGCACGACGACCTCGGTCTCGAGTGGGCCGCGTTCGACGGGTGGGATCTCGCTGCTCGCGCTGACGGTGCCCGACTGGCCGTCGGGGAAGAGCCCGAGCGCGACGCTGCGCTCGGCGACGGTGTCGGCGAGGTCGCGCCACGAGTCGATCAGCTCGTCGAGGTGCTCGTGCAGCGGCTTGAAGAGCGCGCCGACGACGCTCCAGTGCAGCTGCTTGCCGAGCACGGAGAGGTCGACGAGCTCGACCAGCGTCGCCTGCAGGTCGCGCCCGACCTCGGTGCGCCGGTGGCGGTCGACCGCCGGCAGGTGTGCTTCGTGTGTTGCGGTAGCCATCTCGCGTCTCCTCTCGGGGGTCGCCGCGAGCCTACCGGGGCGCGGGGCGGAGCCGTCGACCGCCTTCCGCGCGTCGCGCCTACGCGGCGGCAGGCTCCGCAGCCGCGTGCTGCCCGGCGACCGTCGCGCGGAGGAAGACACCGCCGAGCGTCGCCGCGGCGAGCGCGAAGACGGCGCCGACCGCGAAGGCGACGTGGTAGCCGCCGACGAGCGCGGCGAGATCGCCGGCGCCGCCGAGCGCCTTCGTCCGTGCCGCCGCGACGCTCGCGAGCACGGCGAGCCCGAGCGCGCCGCCCATCATGAACGCGGTGTTGACGACGCCGGACGCGAGCCCCGACTCCTGCGGAGCGACGTCGCTCATCGCGGCGAGCAGCACCGGGTTGAACGCCATGCCGCCACCGAAGCCGAGCAGCACCATGCTCGGGAGCACGTCGACGAGGAAGCTGCCGCCGACCGGAGCGCGCACGAACAGTGCGAGCCCGACCGCGGCGATCCCGAGCCCGACCCCGACCGGGATCCGGAATCCGAACCGCATCACGAGCTTCGCCGAGAGACCGAGCGCGAACGCACCCATGATCAGGTTCGCGGGCAGGAACGACAGCCCGACCTGTAGCGGCGAGTAGCCGAGCACGAACTGCAGGTAGAGCGCGGCCAGGAAGAACCAGGCGAACATCGCCGCCGCCCAGAGGACGCCGACCGTGTCGGCGACCGAGAGGTTCCGAAAGCGGAACAGGCGCAGCGGCATCAGCGGCGCCGCCACCCGCGTCTCCAGCGTGATGAACGCGGCGAAGAGGACGAGGGCGCCGGCGAGGATGCCCAGCGTCTCAGCCGAGAGCCAGCCATTCTGGTTGCCGTTGACGATCGCGTAGACCGCGAGCATCAGCGCGCCGGTGACGGTGATCGCGCCGCCGAAGTCGAGCCGTCCCGTCGCGTGGCCCGGCGTGTCGGGCAGCAGCCGCAGCGAGAGCACGACCACAAGCACGCCGATCGGCACGTTGACGAGGAAGATCCAGTGCCAGCTGATCAAGTCCGTGAGGACGCCGCCGAGCAACACGCCGATGCTGCCGCCGCCCGCCGCGACGAAGCCGAAGACCCCCATCGCCTTCGCGCGCTCGCCGTGCTCGGTGAAGATCCTCATCGTCAACCCGAGCGAGACCGCGGAGGC
>DASRGD010000021.1:0-49446 GCA_035651195.1 Gaiellaceae bacterium
ACGGTTCGACTCGAAGTAGAAACGGACCGCGCGCTCACGCAGCTCGTCGGAGTACTTCCTCGGTCTTGGCATCGCAGGAGCATCTCCTTCCGCCAGGACAGCGCCCGGCATCGGAGCCTCCAACTTTCCCAGGGTCCTTCAACGTCCCCGAAACGCTGTAACTTCGTTTCGGCGTAGGCTCCGGCGACGATTCTAGGCGGCGACCACCTCCTCTTCTTTGTGGCTGCGATGGTGTTCGGCCGCGATGCGTTCGATCTGTTGGTGGTCGAGGTCGTCGAGGCGGACGCGGTTGGCGCCGGCGATGACGAGGTCGAGCACCGCCCAGCAGAGTGAGAGGCAGCTCGTCTCGCCGGGGAAGCGGCCGATCACCTTCGTCCGCCGCTTCACCTCGCTGAGCGAGCGCTCGAGCAGGTTTGTGGAGCGCCAGACGCGGCGGTGCTTGAGCGGGTAGCGCAGATGGACGGTGAGCGCTTCGAGGTCGTCGGCGAGGCAGGCGGCCGCGGCCGTGTAGCCGTGGTCGGCGAGCTCGCCGACCAGCGTGCGCAGCCGGCGCTCGCCCTCCTCGAGCGAGCTGGCCTCCTCGAGCGCGTGCCAGTAGGCGGCCTTGACCCGCTCGCGCTCCGCCTCGGGGAGCTTCGCGAGCACGTTCCGCAAGCGGTACACCGTGCAGCGCTGACGGTCGGCCTCGGGCCAGAGCTGCTCGATCGCGCCGATCAGGCCGGGGGCGCCGTCGGCGACGACCAGCAGCGGCGAGCGGAGGCCGCGCCGGCTGAGCGAGCGGCCGAGCTCGAGCCAGTCCTCCTCCGCCTCACGCATGCCCAGGCAGACATCCAAGAGCACCCGCTGGCCATCTTCGGCGATTCCCCAGGCGCAGAGCACGCCCTCCTTCGCCCCGGAGGGGCGGACGGGCAGGAAGATCGCATCGAGGAAGAGGCAGACCAGGCGCGGGCTGGAGAGGTCGCGCTCGCGAAACGCAGCGAAGCGCTCCTTCAGCTCCCGGCAGAGCCGGGAGGCGGTCGCCCTCGAGACCTGGCCGAGCCCGGCCTCCTCGCAGAGCGACTCGACGTCGCGCATCGAGAGGCCGCGCACGAAGGCGCCGATCACCAGCGCCTGCAGCGGCTCGGTGGCGAGGAAGCGCTTGCGGCGGCGGAACAGCTTGCTCGTGAACGGCGCGCACGCGTCACGGACCTGCGGCACCTCGACGACAACCTCGCCCTCGCCGGTCTGCAGCCGCCGCGGTCGGTAGCCGTTGCGCTTCCCCGGCGCCGCCTCCGCGCGGCGCTCGTACCGCGCCCGGCCGAGCCACGCCTCCACCTCCTCCTCGACCGCCCGCTGCAGCACCAGCCGCACACCCAGTCGCCCCAGCTCGCTCACCAGCTCGAGCGGATGCACGTCGACGCGCTCCCCAGCGAGCAGCGCGTCGATCTCCTTCTCAATCTCCAGCGACGGCAGTAGTGTCCGTCTCACGGCGTAGGCCTCCCTTCGTTGTCTTCGTGGACTACGAAGAGCCTACGCCGCCCTCCTTACGGAGCCGGCGAAGTTACAGCAGTTCAGAGACGCGACCCCGGGCGCGGATGCCGGGTCGGCTCGGAGCTGCAGGTGGGGCAGCGTGTCTCGGGTATCCCGGCTGAATACGCGTTGTTGGCATCGTCGAAGGCGGACCGGTTTCGACCACCGGGCGGTCGCCCTATTCGAGAACGAGTCCAAACGTAAGCAATTTGTCAGGCGATGCGTTGCCGGTTGACAAACGCATGATGTGCTGGTGCTCGCGGGTGGCGGGGTCGCGTTCGCGTCGGACTATCTCGGTCGGTGTGTCGCGTGCGGAAGGCGCGTTTCTTGCAGGTGTCGCCGCAGTAGGTGGCGCGGTTTTTGTGGAGCGATTGCTGCCCCGCTCCCCGGTCCCGCGCCCACCTATCCCGTCGGTCGCCGCGAAGATCCAGCTTGGACTGTTGTTAGGTTACGCCGTGTCGGGCCGCCCGGCCAGGTGGATCCACCGGACTGACCGGGCAACGGTCATTGCGGGCGCGTTCGTCGGTGCGTCGATCGTCGGCCGCGCGATTGCGGGCCTGGGCGTGCGGTCGCCGTGGATCGCGCCGGACGAGATGACCTACGGTCTGATTGGGCGTGCGTTCTGGAGCACCGGGCACGCGGCTCTGCTCGGTGCCTCGGCACCGGTGTACGGCGTATTTCCGCTCCTTGCCGGGCTCCCGCTTGCGTTGTTCGGGACCTCGGCCGGTCTCGTCGTCGCGAAGGTGCTCGGAGCCCTGGTGATGGCGGCCACGGGTGCGACCGTCTACCTGTGGGCGAGGCGGCTCTCCGCCGGAGCATGGGGTCTTGTTGCGCCGGCCCTGACGCTGGCGATGCCGGCCTTCACCTATTCGGGGCTCTTGATGAAGGAGTGGGCGTTCCTGCCGACGACGACGCTCGCAGTCTTCCTCATCGCGCGGACACTCGAATACCCGTCGTGGCGAAACCAAGCGCTCGCGCTCGCGGGTATCGCGCTCGCGGTGCTCGTCCGTCTGTCGGCCGTCGTGCTCGTGCCGGCGCTCGTGACGGCGGTTCCGGTGATGGCGTGGTTCTGCCGTGACCGGACACTCCTGCGCCGGCTCGCGCCGTCGTTGGTTCTCCTCGGTTCGAGTGCGGTCGTCTGGCTGGCGTTCACTGCCACGAGCTCGGGGATGTTCGGGCATTTTGCCTCGCTGGGCAACAGCGACACGCCGGTCACTGGACAGGCCCTCTACCACTTCGTCTCCACCGGCGACCTCGGCGCGTGGCTCTCGTGGGTCGTCCGCCTGACCGGCGACGTCTTCCTGCTCGTACTCGGCGTACCTCTGATCGCGCTTCTGATCCTCAGCGGCCGAGCCGCGTTAGGTCGTGAGTCGGACCCGGCGTTGTCCGCGTTGCTCGCCGTGACCCTGCCTTGTTTGATCTTCCTGATCGCGCTCGGTGGTTTCGCATCGGTCGTCACGGCTCAACTCGTCGAGCGGCAGATGATCGCGATCGCGCCGCCGCTCTTCGTCGCGTTCGCCGTCTGGCTGGCGCGAGGCCTGCCGCGCTCACAGCCATGGACGACGATCGCCGCGCTGCTCGCGGCGGCGCCCGCGCTCTTCTTGCCGGTGACGAAGCTCGTGAACACCTACGCGATCCCGTCCGCGTTCATGACGAGCCCGCTCCTCTCGCTCAGAGAACTCACCTCGGCGGAGACGCTTCGGATCAGTTGGCTGGCCGCGGTCGCCGTTGCGGTCGCAGCGACCATCCTCGTACCTCGTCGCGGCGCACCTGCGCTCGTCGTGCTCATGCTCGTCGCCCTCGCAGGCGCCTCAGTGCTCGTTCAGGCGCGGGTCGACCGCCGCGCACTCGCCGACCGGAGAACCTTCTTCGGGACCGCCCCCCTCGACTGGATCGATGGAGCCGCGGCGGCACCCGTGGTCTACGTCGACGAGGATCCGCTCTGGCCGTACGCCTGGCACCTGGCCTTCTGGAACCCGCGCCTGCGGCTCGTGGCGACCCTCCCCGGAACTGCGAGCGGATCGGTACCCGCAGGCGTGCCCGTCTGGCCGGGGGCGACGGGCGTGCTCTTGACGAAGAAAGCGCGGCGGGATGTGACGTTGCCACAGCGGTTCGTACTCACGCGAACGTCGGTGACGATGGCGGAGGCGACGAAGGTCAAGGAGGTTGCGCCGAGCGCGGCCGAGCCTGGGCTCACCCTCTGGAGATCCCGGCGTGCCCCGACCCTATCGACGTGGACGCAAGGGTTGGTCTTCGGCCACGACCTCCTCACGAGGGCGACCGTCACCGTCTATGACTGCCGATCCGGCCGTCTCGGGCTCTCGCTGCTCGCGAAAGGAGGGTTACCCGCTGTCAGCGTCAGCGTCGACGGCTTGCGGCCGGTGCAGTTGCCGTTGTCGCCGAACTCGATCTTGCGCGGCTGGATTCCCGCTCCCCCGAACCCGAGTCGCCGCCCGCGTACGTGCGTCTACACGATCTCGCCGACGGGCCCCGCCGAGGCGACCGGGATCGTCTTCGTTCGCGGGCGGTCGGCGGCGACGGCGGCGGCCGCTCGCCGCGAGCAGAGCGGATCGACCGTCTTCGTCCGAACCGGGACGACGGCGCTCCAGCGGGAGAACGTCGGATACTGCGTCGGAGGGGCGTTCCAGGTCCGACCGGCTGCGAAGTATCCGGATGCGGCCCCGGCGATCTTCGTCAGCGGCTCCGGTCTCACCTGCGACCCGCCGCCGGCGGGCTTCGTCGACAAGGGGCTCGCGCCGGCCGACCTCGGCGTCCCGGCCAACACCTACCGGCTGTACGGCCCGCCGTAGCCTTACCTCTCGCCGCCACATTGGCGCCGCGCTGGCTCGACGACGGCGAACCGCGTCGTGCCTGGTTCGAGCTCATGCTCTGACCTCGCCGATCAGGGGACGACGGGCGTCCGCGTACTGAGCGCCGGCTGCTGGACGGCGCCGACCGAGCTGGTGACCGTCGCGAGTAGCGCATGGCCGCTGTCTGCGGCGCCGACCACGTAGCTGGTTGCGGTGGCGCCGGCGATCGGCACGCAGAGGTGACCGTTCGGGTTGCAGCGCAGCCACTGGTAGGCGAGTCCGCTCGGGAGTTGGCTCCAGGTACCGGTTGTGACCTGGAGCGTCCGGCCCGGCCCGGCGGTGCCGGTAACCAGAGGCTGCGCGGTCGACGCGAGCGCCGCGCCCGCCGCCGCGACCGGCCCGACGAGGTCGGCGTACTGCGTCGTCGTGCCGGCGCTGTCGGTCGCGCGCACGACGAAGCCGAGCGTGTGGCCGACATCCGCTGCGACTTCCGTGTACGTCGGCTTCGTCGCGCCGTGGATCGAGAGGCAGTGGGCGCCGGCCGTGTCGCAGCGGAACCAGTTGTAGGCGTAGGTGATCGCTCCGGCCCCGGTCCAGGTGCCGGCGCTTCCCTCCAGCCGCGCGCCCTGCTCGGTCGTGCCGGCGACGGTCGGCCGCACCGAGCTCGACGGCCCGTCCGGCGCCGCCGCGACCACCGCCGTCGCGCCGCTGAGCGCGTCTTCGGCCGCAGCGCCGGCCGTCGCGTGGACGACCGCGACGAGGCTGTGGCCGCTGTCGGCGGCGGCGACGACGTACGTGCTCGCCGTCGCGCCGCCGATCGGCGCGCACAGGCGCCCGTTCGTGTTGCAGCGCTCCCACTGGAAGGCGACAGCCGACGGCGCCTGGCTCCAGCCGCCGCTCGAGACCCGGAGGGTCCGCCCCGGCACGGCACTGCCGCCGATCGTCGGTTGCGCGGTCGAGACCAGCGGCGCGCCGGCGGCCGCGACGGGACCGACGAGAGCGGCGTAGCGCGTCGTCGTACCGGCGGCGTCGGTGGCGTGCACTGCAAAGCCGAGCGTGTGGCCGACATCCCGCGCCGTGAGCTCATGGGTGACCGCGGTTGCACCGTGGATGACCTCGCAGCTCGCGCCGGCAGCGTCGCAGCGATACCAGCTGTACTCGTACGCGACCGACCCGGCGCCTTGCCAGGAGCCGACCGAGCCGGTGAGCACGTTCCCCTGCTGGAGCACCTCGGCGACGACCGGCGGCGTCGTGCTCGTCGGTCCGGTCGAGGAGCCGCTCGCGACGACGACGCCCGTCGCCGAGCTGAAGACCGCGCGCGAGCTCGCGCCCGAGCGCGCCTGCACGATGGCGACCACGGTGTGCCCGAGGTCGGCGGGGCCGAGCTTGTACGCAGTGCCGGTCTGACCGCCGATCGCGGCGCATGCGCGGAGCTCCGCGCTGCAACGCGCCCACTGGTACTCGAGCGCCGACGGCTGCGGCCGCCAGCTCCCGGTGCCGACGTGAACCGTCTCGCCCTCGACCGCGCTGCCCACGACGAGCGGCTGCGCAAGCGAGTCGACGTGCAGCCGCAGACCGCCGACAGGGCCGACCAGGCTCGCGAAGGCGCGCGTCGACCCGGCCGAGTCGGTCGCGCGCACGGCGACACTGAGCGTATGCCCGACGTCGTCCGCGCTCGGCCAGTGGACGCTCGTCGTGTCGCCGCGCAGCACGCGGCAGCGGCGCCCCATCGGGTCGCAGCGGAACCAGGTGTAGGCGTAGCTCAGCGACCCCGTTCCCGACCACGATCCGCGTGCGACGACGAGGCGCCGGCCCTGCGTCGCGTCGCCCGTGACCCTTGGGCGCGCCGTCAGGATCGGGCCGGCGTGGACGCCGCTCGCCGGACGCGCCGACGTGAGCGCGAGCGCCGCGAACAGCAGCGCAGCGACACCCCGCGGCAGGAAACGCATCACCCGCCGTGAATCCCGATGCACTGTCCGGGAAGCCGGCAGGGAATGCGAACGCCGATGCCGACGACGCTGCGAATCCTTGCCGTGCTCTCGACCGTCGCTTGTGTCTTGGTCATGCCGGCGTCCGCTTCGGCGTCGAGCTCGATGCTCCTCGGTCTCTTCGACGACGCCGTGACGCTCGATCCGAGCACGAACAACTTTCCGCTCCTCGCGTCGCTGCACGTCGAAGTCGTGCGGATGACGTTGACCTGGGGCGGCCCCGGCGGCGTCGCCAACAAACGTCCCGCGCACCCGGCCGACCCGAGCGACCCCGCATACGACTGGGCCCGCTACGACCAGGCGGTGGAGCGCGCGAACGACGCCGGCGTCCGGCTGCTCCTGACCGTCGTCGGCACGCCCGCCTGGGCCAACGGCGGCAAGCCGCCTCAGTACGCGCCTACTTCGGCGAGCACGTTGCGCGCGTTCGCCGCTGCCGCGGCGCAACGGTACAGCGGCACCTTCCTCGACACCGCCACCGGCACCATCCTGCCGCGGGTCGACCTGTGGCTCGCTTGGAACGAGCCGAACAACCCCGTCTTCCTCCTGCCGCAGTTCGCGCGCGTGCACGGGAAGTGGACGATGGCGGCCGCCGCGGCGTACGCGCGCATCTGCAACGCCGTCTACGCCGGCGTCCACGCCGCGGGCGGGCCGGAGCAGGTCGCGTGCGGAGCGACGGCGCCGCGCGGGAACAACGACCCCACGGCTTCACGACCGTCGACCACGCCGCTCGCGTTCCTTCGCGCCGTCAAGAAGCTCGGCCTCCGCACCTTCGACGCGTGGGCCGACCACCCGTACTACGGCAACCCGAGCGAGACACCGGCGTCGAGCCAGGCGAGCGGCGGCGCGATCGAGCTCGGCAACATCGACACGCTCATCGCTACCGTGACCGACCTCTACGGCGACAAGCCGCTCTGGATTACCGAGTACGGCTACCAGACGAACCCGCCCGACGCCATCTTCGGCGTCAGCTGGAGGGAGCAGGCGGCATACCTGCGCCAAGCCTACGAGCTCGCGCGAGCGAACCCGCGGATCGACCTCTTCACCTGGTTCCTGCTCAGGGACAACCCCTCGCCCGGCGGCTGGCAGTCCGGCCTCATGACCGTGAACGGCCAGAAGAAGCCGTCGTTCGCGGTCTTCGGCGGCCTGCGCGCAGGCTCGGTCTGAGCCGCCGCGAGGCCGCGTGACACTGCGGCTAGAGTCGACCGCGTTGCGGCTGCTGCACCGGGTCGAATTCGCTCATGTGCGGTTCGTCGGAGGGATCCTCTGCGTTCTCGCCGCCGTCGTCGTCCTCGCGCTCCAGGTGCCGCACCGGTTCGAGTGGGCGAAGCACACCTACGACGCGAACGCGTGGCGCTCGCCCGCGCGAAGGCTCCTCCACACCGGCGAGACCTACCTGATCCCGACCGACTTCCAGGAGGCGGCCTTGACCTACGTGCCCCGCGGCTCGACCTTCGCGGTCCTGCCGCCGCCGAGCCCCGAGATCGCGGCCAAGGGCTACGGGATTCCGTACCTGACGTTGATCGACCTGCCGTTCTGGCTGCAGTTCCTCCTCCTGCCGTCGCGGATGGTCACGCCGAGCAAGGCCGAATACGTCCTCTGCTTCGCGTGCGACACGGACCCCTGGTCGCCACTGACGACGTGGATCTGGAAGAACGACAGCGGCGAGCTGATCGGGAAGGTGAGGCGCCGGTGAGCCGCAGCATCCTCGGCGTCGTCGGCGTCAACGGCCTCTTCGCGCTGACGGGGCTGTGCGTGCTCTGGGGCATCCGCGGGCTGCGAAGCTGGCTCGACGTGCTCGAGCACCTCGGCGTCGCGCTGATGCTCGGGCTCGCAGCGGTGACCGTGCTCGCGACGCTCTGGCTGATCGGCGGCCAGCACCTCACCGTCTGGGTGGTCCTCGTGCTCTGCGCCGTCGTCGCGGCGCCGGCCGTCCAGCTCGGTCTGGTTCGGCGTCGCACGCTGCCTCGGGCGCTCGGCGACCTCCCGCGGCTGTCGTCCGCCGCGACGCTGTCGGCGCTCGCTCTCTTCGCCCTCGCGGCGGCGTTCCTCGGCGCGCTCTACCTGGTCGCCCGCGTCAACTCGTTCATCACGGAGGACTCGTTCGTCTTCTGGATCCCCAAGGCGCAGGCGATCTACTACTTCGGCGGGCTCGACGAGCAGCTTTTCCGGACGCTCCATGGCTCGAGCTACCCGATCCTCCTACCGACCCTCGACGCGATCGACTTCCGGTTCATGGGCTCTGCGGACGTCCCGAACCTGGCGTTGCAGTCGTGGTTCCTGCTCGTCGGCTGCCTGACGAGCATGGCCGCGCTCCTCCGGCCGCTCGTGCGCCCGTGGCTCCTCTGGCTCTTCGTCGTCTTCGCCGCAGTACTGCCGAACCTCGACTACCGCCTGTACCTCGGCGAGGCCGACTGGACGGTCGACATCTTCTTCGTCCTCGCCGCGCTCTTCCTCGTGCGTTGGGTGGCGATGCGGGAGAGGTGGCTGCTCGCCGGCTACGGCGTGCTGCTGGCGGCGACGTTCGCGGCGAAGCGAGAGGGGGCGCTCTTCGTCGTCTGCCTCGTCGGGGGCGCACTCGTCGCCACCGCGCCGGGACGGCGGCGCTGGCTGCCGATCCTCGCTGTGACCGCCGGCGCGTACGCCACGAGCATCCCGTGGCACGTCTGGTGGTCGTCGCGCCATCTGCAACCGGACCTACCGGCGGGCTGGCGCGAGAACCTCGTGTCGAACTTGTCGCGGATCAGACCGGCCTACGCCGTCGTCTTCCGGTTGCTGTTCACGTACGACTTCTGGCTCGTCGCCGTGCCGGTGGCGCTCGTGGCGGCGGTCCTCGGCCTCACCCTGGCGGGCCGGGTGCGTGAGACCGCGGTCCTCTACCTCGCGACGATGGTGCTCGGCGTCAACGGCCTGATGTGGATCGTCTGGTCGGAGCCGACCGTCTCGCTCGACACGCACAACTCGACGACGCCGATCCCGCGCGCCGTCGGCTCGCTCGTCCTCCTCTCGGCCGTCCTCGCCCCGCTTCTCCTCGATCCTCTCCTTTCGAGACGGCGACCGGCGGCGAAGACTCCACGACGGCCCCGCCGTCCGGCCAGTTCACGACTCGCCGAGGTCGAGAAACACTGACCGTGCAGTGAGACGACTCTTCGGGATCGCGGCAATCGCGTCGGCGGCGTCGCTCGCGATCGGCGCGCTCGCCGTCTTCTGGCGCTCGTGACCGTCGAGCCGCGCAGCGGCGTGCACGACGCGGCCGCCGTGGACGAGATCCGGCGCGTGCTGGCGTCGCTCGTGCGGGAGCGGCAGGGGCTGCGGCGCGACAACGCCGACCGCGCAGCGCTCGAGGCGAACCGGCTCGCGATCGTCTACTGGCAGCACGCGCTCGCCGAGCGGATCACGCTGCGCGAGCGCGTCTCGCGCTGACGGCACGCAGGACGCCGTCGGCCCACGAGTCGACCGAGTGGTCCCGGCGGACGCGCTCGCGCAGCCGGCGGCCGATCTCGTCGCGGTCGGCGACCGCGAGGGCACGCAGCTTCGCGGCGAGCGCGCTCGCGTCCCCGCGCGGGTAGAACGCGTCTGCCTCGAGCAGATCCGCGTGGGCCGGGTTGGAGGCGAGGACGGGGACACCGCTCGCGGCGGCCTCGTAGACGATGCGGTCGGCACCGCCGGGGGCGTTGTTGACGAGCACGTCGGCGCCGGCGAGGACACGGGCGACCTCGTCGCGCCGGAGCGCTCCGTGCAGCTCGACGCGGTCGGCGAGGCCGAGCTCGCCGACGAGCCGCTCCAGCTCCGCGCGCTCGCGCCGCGCCTCGCCGTTCGGCGCCGGGCCGTAGACGTCGAGCCGGACGCCGGCTGCGAGCGCGACGGCGCGCACGATCGTGTCGACGCCCTTCGCCGGCGAGTAGCGGCCGATCACGACCGCGCGCAGCGGCCCGTCGTGCGGCTCGTGCTCGCCCGCGAAGCGGTCGACGTCGATCGCCTGGCCGACCGCGACGAGCTTACGCGAGGGCTTCGGGAAGGTCGTCGGCCCCACGGTCACGACGCGCGTCGACACCGCCTCCGCCGTGCGGACGACGAGGTCGAGCTTCCAGTGCGACCACCAGAGGAGGAGGGGCACGCGCGCCGGGCGCACGAGCGGCGCGAGCACGATCGCGTACAGCGGCACCTGGTGCGCGATCACGGCATCGAGCCCGCGTAGCTCGCGCGCGACCGCCGCGAGGAGGCGCGCGCCGCGGCCGAGCTGCGTGCGCGCCCGAAACGAGTACGCCCGCGCGTTCGGCGGCAGCGCGCTCGCGACGACGCGATCGGCGACGACGACCACTTCGCCGACACGCCGCGCCAGCGCCGCCACCTGCGAGACGACGATGCCGAGATTCGGGTCGTCGGGATCGAACTGCTGCGTGACGAAGACGACCCTGGTCAATACGCGCCGCGCGTTGCGAGCACGGCCGGGATCGTCTTGATCAGGATCGAGACGTCGAGCCAGAGCGACCAGTTCTCCAGGTAGTAGAAGTCGAGCCGGACGAGGTCGTCGAAGGAGAGGTCGCTGCGGCCGGCGATCTGCCAGAGGCCGGTCATGCCCGGGAGCACGTTCGAGCGGCGGCGGTGCCACGGCTCGAGCTTCGCGTAGTCGCGCAGCGGCAGCGGCCGCGGGCCGACGAGCGACATCTCGCCGCGCAGCACGTTGAGCACGTTCGGGATCTCGTCGATCGAGAAGCGGCGCAGCACGCCCCCGACGCGCGTCACGCGCGGGTCGCGGCGGATCTTGAACAGCGCCCCCGTCGCCTCGTTCGCGGCTTCGAGCGCTGCCTGGCTGCGCGCGGCGCCGGCGAACATCGTCCTGAACTTGCGCATCCGGAACTCCCGCTCGCCGAGCCCGACCCGCGGGTCGGTGTAGATCACGGGCCCGCGCGAGTCGAGCTTGATCAGCGCGGCGATCAGCAGCCAGACCGGCAGCCCGAGGACGACGACCAGCGCGGAGACGGCGAGGTCGAACGCGCGCTTGACGGCCCAGTCCGTGCCGGCGAACGCCGGCGGCCGCAGCTCGAAGAGCGGCACCGCCTGGCCGGGCACGTATTCGCCCCGCTCGACGAGCAGCTCGGTCGTCCGGGGCGCGACGCGCACCTTGACGCCGCGGCGGTGGGCGGCCTCGACGAGCTCGAGCAGCTCCTGCTCGTCGAGGCCGGCGTCGGCGACGATCAGCTCGTCGACGGTCGTCGCCGCGAGCGCGTCGGGGACGGCGGCGCCGAGCGGCACCGCGCCCGTGAACTCGTAGTCGATCCCGCCGCGACTCGCGCCCAGGACCTTGCGCAGGTGCGCGACCTGGTCGGGCTCGCCGACGAGGAGCGCGCGCCGGCGCACGCCGAGCGATCGGAGGAGCGCGCCGCTCGCCGACTCGTAGCTCCAGCGGAGCACGCTGATCAGCGTCGCGACGAGAATCGCCGCCACGACGTAGAGGCCGAAGGTCGTGAAGTGCTGGCCCGTGCCGATCGCGAACACGAGCGCGAGCAGCGCGACGAGCACGACCGACGCGACGACCCGGCCCGCGCCTTCGCGCAGCTCGCGCGGGCCGTAGAGGCGATTCCGCCAGAAGACGAGCAGCAGCAGCAGCGCCAGGAACGTCAGCCAGTCCGTCTCGTGCTGCCAGAGCAGGTTCCAGAGGATCGGCTTCGGGTCGAAGAGGAGCGAGCGGAACGCGAGCGCCCCGTAGAGGCCGATCACGAGCCCCGCCAGGTCGATGACGACGAGAACGGCGATGCTCGCGAGACGCCGGGCGGCGGTCTTCAGCGGGCTCCGCGTCAGCAGATAGGGGCGCGCCGCCCGGACGTCCTCGACCGGCGGCGGCGACGGCACCGGCGTTGTCGCCATCGACACGGAATCCTAGGCGCCGCTTGCCGGCGCCGCCCTCCGGGAGGCGTGGGTCCCGCACGCGTCCTGATCCGGGGCGAACCCCGACCGGTGCCGGGGCAGGCTGCGCTCCGAGTTGTCAACCGCGGAGAACGACGTCGCCGCGCACGTTCGGGCCGTGGACGCGGACGACGACGCCGGGAAACGGGCCCGCCTGCCAGCTCCAGGCGACGGGGCGGCCGCCGAAGCTGACGCTGCGCGGGCGGGCGGCCGCGGGCACGAAGAGCTGCACGTCGTGCGGCTGCCGGTGCAGGTCGACGCCGGAGCCGCCGCTCGCGAGGTAGCCGGCGCGGCCGGGGTGCGCGAGCTCGTTCAGCCCCCACCAGGGACGGTCGGTGCGGTAGTCGAACGGCACGACGGCGCCGGCGCGCGCGTAGAGCGGGAACTGCGCGAGCGGCGTCTCGCGCGTGAAAGTGAGCGGGCCCTCGACGGTGCGGCCCGAGTAGAGATCGACCCAGCGGCCCGGCGGCAGGTACACCCGCGGCGTCGTCCCTGCGCCGACGACCGGTGCCGCGAGCAGGTCGGGTCCCACCATCAGCTCGAACTCGGCCTGCCAGGACGCGTGGTCGGCCGGGAACGCGTAGCCGAGCGGGCGCAGGACCGGCTGGTGGCGCTCGAGCAGGCCGTACAGGTACGGGAAGAGCTCGTAGTGGAGGACGGCGGCGGCGCGGAGCGCGGCCATCGCCTCGCCGCCGAGCTGCCACGGCGTCGAGTTCGGCCCGGCGCCGCCGACCTCGAACACCGGCGAGACGGCCGAGAGCTGCGCCCAGCGCGCGAACACGTCCGCGGTCAGGCCGGACGAGCGGTAGCCGCCGACGTCCGAGCCCCAGGTCGGGAAGCCGCTCATCGCCGCCGTCGCGCCGAGCCGGATCGCGGCCTGCAGCCCGCTCCAGTCGCCGTCCTCGTCGCCCGCCCAGATCCCCGGCAGGACGTGCTGCGAGCCGACCGTCGCCGCCCGGAAGAGCGCCGCCTGCGGGTGCGGGAGCGCCGCGAGCACGGCGCGCGCGAAGAGCAGCGGGTACTCGTTCTGGCGCCCGCCCAGCTCCACCTCGTCGCCGCGGTCGCCCTTGACGCCGTCGACACCGACCGCGAACGCGCGCCGCAGCCGTGTCTCGAACGCGCGCGCGACCTGCGGACGCCAGAGCGGCAGCACCCAGCGGCCGCGGACGCCGACGAGCTCTCGCAGCGGATAGCTCCCGCAGACGTCCTTCGGCGAGACCCAGAGCATGAACTTGACCCCGAGCCGGTGCACCCGCCGGACGAGCGCGGCGGGGTCCGGGATCCGGCGCCGGTCGAACGCGAGCGTGCCGACGCACGTCTCCCACGGGTTGTCGAGCAGCACCCAGCCGAGCGGCACGCCGGCGGCCCGCAGCTTCGCGACGTCCTCGAGGACGTCGCCCGGGCCGCCCACCTCGTCGCGCCACTTGACGAGCTCGAGCTCGGCCCGCGGCGGCACCGCCGGCAGACCGGCCGACGACTCGTACGCCGCGAGCAGCTGCGGGAACGAGCCGGTGTAGAGCTCCTCGTCGAGCCGCGGACCGAGCACGCAGACCTCGACGCGGTCGGCGAGCGGCGGGAAGCTGCACTGGGGCGCGGAGTCGAAGGTGCACCCCTCACCCCCCGACGAGCCGGGGAAGGCGAGCCCGGCGACGTGCTCGCTGACGAGCCGGACGCCCCAGCCGGCCGAGCTCGCGAAGAACGGGATCGGAGCCGAGGAGCAGCGCTCGGAGACCTTGATCGGCACGACGCGGCCGCGCAGGTCGACGAAGTCGCCGTGCTCGCCGCCGCCGAGGAAGTGGTCGTTCGCACCTGCGGCGAAGGAGTCGTAGACCGCGACGACACGCGTTGCCGGGTGCAGCCGGACGGAGACGCGCGTGCCGCCCGCGCCGCGGCGGACGACGACGGTGGCGCTGCGTCCGCGCTCGTCGGTCGCGACGTCGTAGGTCCCGTCGTGCGCGGCCTCGACCGTCGTCAGCTCGTGCCGCGTCCCGTCGGCGAGCAGGTAGGACAGGCCTTGCTCGCGGATCGGCGCGATCGTCAGCCGGAACGGGCCGTGCCCGCCGCCGCCGCAGCCGGCAACCGCGAGCAGCGCCGCCAACCCGGAGGCGACGCCGGCGACGCCGCCTGCTAGGCCGCGCATACGTCGGCCCAGTCGATCTCGCGCTCGGCGCCGAGAGCGCCGAGCTCGACCGGCCGCCGTCGCCGCGCGAGCACGCGCAACACGAGCGCGAGCAGCGCGCGGCGCCTCGCGTCGAGCAGCTCGAAGTCGTGGAAGTGCACGTGCACGACGCGCGGGAGCTCGCCGGCGAGCCGGCGGGCGATCGCACCGAGCGAGTGCGTCGTCGGCAGCTCGAGCACGCGCCGGCCGTCGCCGAGGCGTATCCACGCAGGCTGGTCGAGCACGGCGGCCGGGCGGAAACGCGGCTGCCACGCGGTTGCGGTGCAGTCGGCGTAGCCGAGCTCGGCCACCGCCGCGAGCACGTCCGCGTCGACGAACCAGTTGCCGCCGCAGAAGAAGCGCGGCTCGAGCCCCTGCTCGCGGAGCCAGCGGCCTTCCTCGAGCACGCGCGCGGCGGGGTCGCCCCCGGTCGGGCGCGCGTCGGTCGGCGACGTCCAGTGCGTGTGGTGGCCGAGCGGCGCGAGCGCCGCCGCCTCGCGCGCCCGCGCGAGGAAGAGCGTGCGATCCTCGCCGGCGAACGGCGCGCGCAGGAGCGCAGTGATCGCGAAGCCGGCGGGACGGCGACGGACGAGGCGGAGGAACCGCCCCCAGACGCGGTCGTCGAGCGGACGTTCGACGTGGCAGGAGACGACCGCGTAGCCTTGGGTGCCGGGCATGTGCGGGATTTGCGGACTCCTCGGCAGGGACGCGCCGGACCCCGGACAGGTCGAGCGCATGAACGCGGCGATCGTACATCGCGGCCCCGACCACGGCGCCGTCGAGTGCCACGGTCGCTGCGTGCTCGGGTACCGGCGCCTGTCGATCATCGACCTCGCAACCGGCGACCAGCCCGTGCGCAACGAGCGCGGCGACGTCGTCGCCGTCTTCAACGGCGAGCTCTACAACTTCCGCGAGCTTCGCCGCGAGCTCGCGGCGCACGGCCACGAGCTCGTCGGCACCGGCGACACGCCCGTGATCCCGCACGCGTACGAGCAGTGGGGGCTCGGCTTCGTCGAGCGGCTCGAGGGCATGTTCGCGATCGCGCTCTGGGACCGCGGCGCCGAGCGGCTCCTGCTCGCGCGCGACCGGCTCGGCAAGAAGCCGCTCGTCTACGCGTGGCTGCCGGACGGGACGCTCGCGTTCGCGTCGGAGACGAAGGCGCTGCTCCGGCTGCCCGACCTGCCGCGCGAGCTCGACCTCGCGCAGCTCGACGCCTTCCTCGCGCTCCAGTACGTGCCGCGCTCGGGGCTGCGGGCCGTCGAGCGGGTGCCGCCGGGCTCCTACCTCGTGGCCGAGAGCGGCTCGGTTCGCGTCCACCGCTACTGGTCGCCGCAGCCCGCGAGCAAGCACGCGCCGGCCGCCGCGGTCGAGCGCGTCCGCGAGGAGGTCAGCGCCGCCGTGCGGCGGCGGCTCGTCGCCGACGTGCCGCTCGGCGCGCTCCTCTCCGGCGGCATCGACTCCTCGGTCGTCGTCGCCGCGATGGCGCAGGCCTCGAGCGAGCCGGTCCGGACGTTCACGGTCGGTTTCCCCGACGCCCGCTACGACGAGCGCGCCTACGCGCGCGCCGTCGCCGAGCGGTTCGCGACCCGGCACGAGGAGGTCGAGATCGCCCCCCGCCCGGAGCTGCTCGAGCGGCTCGCGCTCGCGTTCGACGAGCCGTTCGGCGACGAGGCGGCGCTGCCGACGCTCCTCCTCTGCGAGACGACCCGCCGGCACGTGAAGGTGGCGCTCGTCGGCGACGGCGGCGACGAGGTCTTCGGCGGCTACGAGCGCTACGCGGCCCACTCGCTCGCCGGGCGCGTGCCGCGACTCGTCGCCGCTCCGCTCGCGAGCGCGCTCGGAAGCTGGCGGCAAGCGCGGCGCGAGCCGCGTTCGCCGTTGTTTCGCGCACGGCGCTTTCTCGACGTCGCCGCGCAGCCGCCTGCGGAGAGGTACGCGCGGCTCGTCGAGGTGTTCCCGCTGGCGCTGCGCCGCCGGCTCTGGACGGACGCGGCACGCGCGCACGCGACCGCGACGCTGCTTCCGAGCGCAGACGACCTGCGCCTCGTCGACATCGAGTCGTACCTCCCCGGCGACCTGCTCCCGAAGGCGGACATCGCCTCGATGGCTGTCTCGCTCGAGCTGCGCTCGCCGTTCCTCGACCACCGCGTCGTCGAGGTCGGGCTCGCGCTGCCGGCCGAGCTCGCGCGCGGCAAGACCGCGCTGAAGCGGGCCTTCGCGGCCGACCTGCCGCCGGCAGTGGCCCGCCGCGGCAAGGGGGGCTTCGGCGTCCCGCTCGACCGCTGGTTCCGCGAGGAGCTGCGCCCGGTCGCGGAGGACCTCCTGCTCGGGGAGGACCGTGGGCTCTTCCGCCGCAGCGAGCTCGAGCGGCTGCTGCGCGAGCACCGGGAGCGGCGCGCCGACCACGGCCACCGGCTCTGGTGCCTCTGCATGCTCGAGCTCTGGCAACGGAACTACGCCGGCGCCCGGCAGCCCGCACTGGCTGCCGCGTGAAGCGCGCCTGGCCGTACGCGCTGATCGCGGCGGCATGCGCGCTCCCCCGCGCCGCCGCGCTCGTCTACGACCGCCACGGGATCCTCGTCGGCAACGTCGAGAAGTCGGACACGCTGGCGCAGGTCTTCCTGCAGAGCGGGACGTTCGGCTACGTCCCGGGCATCCCGAGCGCGAGCACGCAGCCGCTCTACGGCTGGTTCCTGATCGTCGTCTACTGGCTCTTCGGCCGGCACTGGTGGTCGGTCGGCTTCGTGCAGATCGCGGTCGCGGTCGCGACCGCGTTCCTCGTCTACGAGATCGGGCGCCACTTCTTCTCGCGGACCGTCGGCCTCGTTGCGGCGCTCGTCGCGACGTTGCAGCCGTACCTGATCTGGCACGACGTCCACGTCAACCGCGAGATCCTCGACCAGCCGCTCGGTGCCGCGATCTTCCTGCTCGCGCTGTGGGCCGGTCGCGAGCGGTCGTGGCGGCTCGCTGCTGGCCTCGGCGTCGTCTCGGGCGTCGCGATCCTCTCGAACACGCGGCTCCTCGTGCTCCCGCTGCTCCTCGCGGCGTACCTCCTCTGGCGCCGCATGCCGTGGCGAGGCGTCGTGCTCGTGCCGGTGCTCGCGGCCGTCGCGCTGCTGCCGTGGGTCGTCCGGAACGAGGTCGACGTCGGCTGCTTCACGATCACGACCGACGCGCGCGCTCTCTGGAAGGCGAACAACCCAGTCGTCTACGGCCTGCTGGCGAAGGGGATCTGGATCGATGCCGTCCCCGACCCAGCGGAGGTGCACGAGCGCGGCTGGGTGACGCCGACGCAGGCGCGCGACTTCTACCTGCACGGCGGCCGCAAGATCGACGTGCACGAGTGCGCGCAGCAGTCGTACTACGAGCACCTCGTCTTCCAGTTCTGGAAGCGCCATCCCGGCGAGAAGGCGAAGCTGATGGTGCAGGCGACCGAGCTCCTCTGGAGCCCGGCCGTGAGCGCCGACACGGGCGGACCGCAGAGCGGCGGCGCGTTCCACGCCGCCAAGCACGTGATCGAGCCGGCCTACGTGATCCCGCTCTACGCGCTCGCGGTCGTCGGCCTCTTCCTCGTCAGCGCGCCGATCGGTGTGCTGGCGATCCTGTTCGCGCTCTACGAGACCGTCGCCGCCTGGGTGTTCGAGGGGACGACGCGCTACCGCGTGCCGTGGGACTTCGCGCTCGCGCTGCTCGCCGCCGCCGTGCTGACGCGGTGGCCGTTGCGGCGCAGGTCGAGCCAGTACCGGTAGACCTCTTCGGTCCGCTCCGTGCAGCGGTCCTCCGGGAAGCGCTCGAGCGCGCGCCGGCGCCCGGCCCGGCCCATCGCCGCGGCGCGGTCGGGTTCGTTCGCGAGCGCCAGGATCGCGGCTGCCAGCGGCTCCGCCTCGCCGGGCGGGACGAGCAGGCCCGTCTCGCCGTCGCGCACCAGGTCCTCGAGCCCGCCGATCGAGGCGGCGATCACCGGCCGCGCACGCTCCATCGCCTCGAGCGCGACCATGCCGAAGCCCTCGCCGAGGGACGGCACGACGACCGCGAGCGAGCCCTCGACCGCGCTCTGGATCGGCGTCACGTGCCCGAGGAAGCGCACCGCGTGGTCGAGCCCGAGCTCGCGCGCGAGGTCCTTGAGCCCGTGCTCGAGCACGCCGCGGCCCGCGATCTCGAGCCGGACGTCGGGGCGCTCGTCGAGCACGCGGCGGAACGCGCGCAGGAGCACGACGTGGCCCTTGATCGGGATCAGGCGGCCGACGCAGAGGAAGCGAGGCGCGCGGTCGTCGTACGGCCTCGGCTCCGGCTTCGGCGCGATGCCGTAGTGGACGATCTCGAAGTCGGGCTCGGCGAACCCTTCCGTCTCCGCCAGGTAGCGGGCGAGCCCGCGGGAGATCGCGATCTGGCGATGCGCCAGCGTGCCGATCGTGCGGTCGCCGAGCGCGAACAGGTGGCCTTCGCGGAACTCGTTGAACCCGTGCTTGGTCGACAGCCGGATCGGGATGCCCGCGAGCGTGCCGGCCGTCTGCCCGTACGCGTCGGCGTGGACGAGGTGCGTGTGCAGGATCGTCGGGCGGTGCTGCGCGAGGTAGGCGAGCACGCGCGCGAACGTGAGCGGGTCGACGTCGGCGCGCATCGGAATCGCGTCGACGGGGACGCCTCGACCTTCGAGGACGCGCGCGAACTCCCACGCGCCGGGCTCGTGCTCGTGCAGCATCAGGAAGCGGATGTCCCAGCCGCGCTGGCGTAGGTCGGGGAGCAGCGAGAGCAGGTGCGCCTCGGAGCCGGAGATGCCGGCGACCTTCTGCGAGTGGAGCACGATCATCCGATCGCCTCGACGACGCCGTCCGCCCAGTGGTCGACCGAATGCCGCGCCTCCACCCGCGCGCGCAGCTCCCGGCCGAGCGCGTTGCGGTCGACGTCGGCGAGCCCGCGCAGCTTCGCCGCGAGCTCCTCCGCGTCGTCGCGGCGGAAGCGAAGCTCCGCCGGGAGCACGTCGGCGAACCCCTCGTTTGACGCGAGCGCCGGCATGCAGGTCGCTGCCGCCTCGTAGACGACCTTGTCGAGCGCGCCCTCGCGCATGTTGTCGACGAGCACGTCCTTGCGCGCATAGAGCGCGGGAATGTCGCCGTGCGGGAGCGGCGGCTCGATCCGCACGCCGAGCGCCTCGAGCCGCGCCGCCTCGGCACGCTCGATCGCGGTCAGCGACGGCCCGCGCACCTCGAGCTCGGCGCCGGCGAGCTCGGCCGCGCGCGCGATCGTCTCCAGCCCCTTCGCGGGCGACGTGCGACCGAGGGCGAGCACGCGCAGGCGCTCGGACCGATCGCGGCTCGCGCAGCCGAACATCTGCATGTCGATACCGTGCCCGATCGCCGTCACCTTGGGCGAGCGGAGCGGGAACGAGCGCTCGTTCACGGTCAGGATCGCCGTCGCCAGCCGCTCCGCGAGCAGCAGGCGCCGCGTCACGCGCCAGTGCGTGAACCAGAGCAGCAGCGGTACGCGCCGCGCGCGCACCAGTGGCCCTCCGACGTCGACGAGGAGCGGCGTCATGTGGACGAGCACGGCCGCAGGGCGCGGCGACAGCTCGGCGGCGAGCGCGGCGACGTAGCGAGCGCCGCGCCCTGCCTGCGTGCGCGCGCCGTAGAGCCGCACCCGGCAGTTCGCCGGCAGCTGCCCGGCGACCGCCTCGGCCGCCAGCACGACGACGTCGTCGAACCGCGTCGCGAGCGCGCGCAGCTTTGCGATCGTGACGCCGAGCGCGGGATGCGCCGGGTCGATTCGCTGCGTGACGAAGACGAGCCGCACTAGAAGAAGTCGAGGTCGCCCAGCTCGAAGTGCGGCCGCGCCGGCAGACGCAGCCTCGGGTCGAGCGACTTGCCGAGCAGCGCGAACGCGCGCGGCGTCGGCACCCACCCCGCCCGTAGGTAGCGCGCCCGTTGCCAAGGCGGCGGCGCGGCGACGGCGAGCAGCCCGGGCGGGGACACGAGCCGGCCGCCGGTCGCCGCCAGCACCCCGAGCCGGCCGCGGCGACCGAGGACGGCGTAGCCGCCGTTCGCGACGAGCGTGTAGCGCCGAGGCGAGTCGGCGAAGCGCCAGTTGAGCCACGCGGCGTCGCGGACGACGTGAGCTCCGGCGCCCGGCAGCGGAGTCGTCGCCCGCTGGTCGAAGCGGTCGACCTGCCGCAGGCGCCGGCGGAGCGGCAGCGGCGGTCGTGCCCAGACGCGCAACGGCGGCAGCGGCGTCCAGCCGAGGCCGCGGCGGAGCACGGACGCCGACGCCGGCGTCGGCACGACGAAGAGCAGCCGCGCGCCGCGCTGCCGCGCGCGCTCCTCGTTCGCGCCCTCGAGCTCGCGGAAGATGCCGCGGCCGCGGAATGCGGCGTCGGTTGCCAGGTGCACCGGCATCCCCGCCGTCACCGCCTCGCCGCCGACCGAGAAGCGGAGGAACGAGATCGCAACCCCGCCGACGACGCGGCCGTTCTCCTCCGCGAGCAGCACCGACGCGGGCGCGACCGGATTGCCGCCGTAGAACCAGTCGAGCTCGGCGACGTCGGTCGGCGTTCCCCACACGCGCTCGAGCAGGTCGGCGACATCTCGGCGCCGGTCGGGGTCGCATTCGACGACCCTCATGCGAGCTTCACCGCGTCGACGTGCCGAGCGCCTGGTTGAACAGGCGGCGCGCGTGCGTGCCCGCGACCGTGTCCTTGAGCGCGATCAGGTCGCACGCGCCCGCGAGCACGAGCTCGAACGTCCGCCGTGCGTACGGCTCGACGTTGTAGCGCCCGAGCCGGAACGGGTCGGCGCCGGGGCCGTTCGCGCGCGAGATCGACGTGAACGCGATGTCGTAGCCGGCCTGCTTGAGCAGGCTCTCGTGCACCGGGTGGAAGTGCGCCTCCGAGCCCTTGACGTACGCGTACGCGCGCACCGGCCGCCCGAGCTGCTCCTCGAGCTTCAGCTTCGAGACGGCGATCTCGCGAACGGCCTCGTCGAGCGTCACCTCGGCGAGCGGACGGTGCGCGATCCCGTGCGACTCGACGCGCACGCCGGCCGCATCGAGCTCGCGCACGAGCCCCCAGTCGAGCGTGCGGTTGCGCACGCCGCGCTCGGCGAGGTGCATCTCGTGCGGCAGCGGCATCTCGTCGCCCATGAAGGCAACAGGGACGAAGATCACCGCCGGGTAGCCGTGTCGCTCGAGGACCGGGAGCGCGTTCTCGACGATGTCGCGGTAGCCGTCGTCGAAGGTGATGAGGACGGCGCCGGACGGCAGCGGCGTCCCGAGCGTGTAGTGGTCGAGGACCGCGCCCAGGTCGACGACGCGGTAGCCGAGCTCGCCGAGCTGCGCGAGCTGCTCGTCGAACCGGGCGACCGGCACCGTGGTCGGGTTGTCGGGGATGTCGTTGATCTTGTGGTACATCAGGACGCGCAGCGCGATGTCGCCGTTGGCGACGAGGCCGAGCGCGGCCGACGTCTCGCCGATCGAGCGGTAGAGGGCGTTCTTGACGAGCTGCTTCCCCTGCTGGACGGTCACTCGCGCGCCAGTCTACGGCCGGAGCACGGAGTCGACGAGACGGCGGAAGCTCGCGGCGAAGTCCTCCGGAGTGGTCAGGAACCGCGTCGCCGCCGCGTGCCCCGCGTCGCCCAGCCGCTGCGCGAGCTCGTGGTCGCGGAGCACGCGCTCGAGCGCGTCCGCGAGCGCGCCGGGGTCGCCGCGGTCGACGAGCAGGCCGGTGACCTCGTGCTCGACGATCTCGGGCGTGCCGCCCGCGCGCGTCGCCACCACCGGCCGCGCGCGCAGGAACGCCTCGACGGCGATCCGCGGCAGCCCCTCCGACGCCGACGGCAGGACGAGCGCCCGCGCCTCGTCGAGCGCGCGCGCGACCTCCGCCTGCTCGAGCCGCCGGTCCCAGCGCACGCCCTCGCGCTGCAGCGCCTCCGCGACCGCGACCTGCCGGCCGTTGCCGACCACGCGCAGGCGCGCCTCCGGCAGCCGCCGCGCGAGCTCGCGCCAGGCGGCGGCGAGGCCCTCGACGTCCTTGTAGCGCTCGAGCACGCCGACGAAGAGCAGGTTCGGCTCCGGCGGCACCGGCTCGACCGGGCGGGCGAAGACGCCGAGGTCCGTGTACGCGGTGAAGACGGCGTCCGCCTCGCGTCCGGCCTCGTCGCGAACGAGCGCGGCCGTGAACTGCGAGACGGCGCGGATCGCGTCGGCGCGGCGCAGCGCCCGGAGCGCGACGCGGTCGGCGAGCGGCGCGAGCAGCATCCGGGCGCGCGAGCCGTAGAGGCGGGTGGCGGTGTGCCAGTCGCCGTGGATCTCGACGACGAGCTTCGCGCCCGAGCCCGTCGCCCGGAGCGCGAGCGCCGCCAGCGCGGCCTCGAACGGGCTCTGCGCGACGACGGCGTCCGGACGGAAGCTCCGCAGCTCGCGGGCGACGCGAAACGGCAGCGTCGCGTAGAAGAGCGGCCCGTCGAGCGGGCGGGGCGGAACGAGCACGAAGCGCGGGTCGCGTCCGGTGCCGCTCGCGAGGACGCGCAGCTCGAAGACCTCCGCAAGCGCATCCCACTTGCGCGCGAGCGGACCCGCGAGTGGCAACCGGTAGCGCGTCCGGCCGACGAAGAGGACGCGCGACCTCATCGCGCCGCCGCTCGGAGGATCCGCTCGAGCCGGCCGTAGACACTCTCGGCGGAGTAGCCGGCGACGGACGCGGTCGCGTTCGCGCGCAGCCGCGCCGCGAGCGGCCCGTCGTCGACGAACCGCCGGATCGCCGCGGCGAGGGCATCGGCGTCGCCCGGCTCGACGAGGAGGCCGTTCTCGCCGTCGACGACGACCTCCGCGACGCCGCCGGTCCGCGTCGCGAGCACCGGCGTCCCGACCGCGAGCGACTCGACGACGGTGTGCGGGAAGTTCTCCCACGACGAGGAGAGCAGCATCGCGTCCCCCGCCCGCAGGAGCTCGAGCACGCGCTCGCGCGGCAGCGCGCCGAGGAAGCGGGCGTGGCCGAGCCGCTCGAGCGCCGGGCGGTCGGGACCGTCGCCCGCGACGACGAGCGGAATCCCCGCCCGTCGCGCGGCTTCGATCCCGACGTCGAGCGACTTCTGCGCCGTCAGCCGGCCGGCGAAGACGAGCGTCGGCCCGTCGAGCCGAAGCTCCGCCCGCAGCTCGTCGCGCGGGCGGAGGTCGTCGACACGGCGGGTGGGCAGCGGGTTCGGCAGCACGGTCACGCGCGCGGCCGGCACGCCCCAGCCGATCACGAGCTCGCGCAGGTACGACGAGGGCGTGATCACGTGCGCCGCTCGCCGCAAGTCGAGATCGCGCAGCGTTCGCAGCGGCAGCGTGCGCAGGCTTCGGTCACGCTGGAACTCCTCGAGCGAGCCGCGGAAACCGCCCCACCGGCGCAGCCGCTCGAACGCCGGGTCGGCCGTCAGCTTGACGACGAGCGGCGTCCGCGCGAGCGCCGCGCCGAGCGAGGACCGCCCGAACATGCCGGTCGAGTAGACGACGTCGTGCGTCGCTGCGCGACGCACGACGAGGGCGACGGTCGCCGCGTGCCGCACTCCGAGCGGAAGCGAGCGTCGGATCCAGTGCACCGGGTACGGTGCCGGCGCCGGCGGCGCGTCGGCGGTCGTCACCACCTCGACACGATGGTCGCGGGCGAGCAGGAACTCGGCCGCCTCCGGCGCGTGCGAGGCCGGCCCGCCGACGTCCGGCGGCCAGATGCCGGAGACGACGAGCACCTTCACCGGCTCACCTGCAACCCGCTCGTCGCGCACCGCGCGTCCGGCTTGCGACCCGAAGGCGACCCGGCCACCACAGACCCGCGAGGGTGTTCACGCTGGCAGCGGCTGCGGCAGTCGCAGCAGGCCGACCGTCCAGAAGGCGGCGAGCGCCGCCGCGCCCGCGAGCACCCCGCCTGCCGCGCCGGCGGCGCCGTAGGCGGCCCCGAGCACGAGCACGGCTGGAACGAGCACCACCACCTCGACCACCTGGCCGACGGTGCGGAGGCCGACGCGCCCGATCGAGACGGGGAACGTCCTCGTCCAGCCGAACACGAGCTGCAGCGCGGCGGCGAGGAGCATGACGCGGAACGCGTCGACCGCGGGCAGGTACCTCGCCCGGTAGACGAGGCGGACGAGCGTCGGCATGAAGATCCACGCCGGCGGCGTCACCAGCAGCGCCAGGACGGCCGTCCCGCCGATGTAGCGGTGCAGCAGCGTGAAGGCGCGGTCGGCACGGCCGTGCTCGACGTCGCGCGTCTGCTCCGCGAGCAGCACGAGCCGCGCCGGCCCCGAGAGCGTCTGGAAGGCCGTCTGCGGCGCCTGCGCTGCTCGGAAGCCGGCCACCTCGGGCGCCTTGGCGACGGCGCCGACGAGGACCGTCGGCAGGAACGAGCGCAGCGACATCAGCCCGGACGAGAGCGTCGACTGGACGGTGAAGGCGCGGATCGCCGCGGCATCCTCGCCGAGCGGCTCCACGGCCGCGCGCGGGTAGCGGCGGAAGGCGACGAGCGCGACCGCCCCGACCGACGCCGACGAGAGCAGCTGCGCGACGACGATCGCCGCGAACAGCCACAGCAGCCCGTGCGGCGCGGCGACGGCGATCGCGGCGAGCCGCAGCGCCATCCCCCAGAGCAGGAAGAGGCCGCGCACGTCGTACCGGTTGCGCAGCGTCAGCAGCGCGCCCGCCATACCCTCCGGCTGCTGGATCAGCGGGATGAGCGACGCGATCAGCAGCGCGCCGCGCACGCCGCCCGTCTTCCAGATGTACGGCGCGAGGAAGGCGGCGCCGACGACGGCGGCGGTTCCGGCGGCGCCGCCGGCGAGCTTGACGACGAAGCCGACGCGCACGAGCCGCCGCAGCCGCCCCCACTGCGCGCGCGCCGCGTAGCGGTTGCCGTACTTGATCACCACCTCGTCGATCGTCAGGTCGACGAAGACCTGCAGCAGCGCCGTGGTCGCGAAGACGAGCCCGAAGCGCGCGAAGTCCGGCTTGTCGAGCTCGCGCGCGGCGACGACGGTGGCGACGAAGCCGAGAACAGCGGAGCCGTACACCCCGAATGCCGTCGCGGTGCGACGGCGGAGGACCCGGGAGCGCATCGGTGCGACGAGTATAGTGGCGCCTCTTGGCCTCCCGACTGCGCGCCGTGGAGCTCTTGCCTCTCGCCCCGGCGGCCGCGCTTCCGCTCCTCGTCCTGCACCGGATGTACCAGCCGGTGCACGTGTCGATCGGCCCGCTCGACGTCTTCTCGTCGGACATCGCCGCCGGCCTCGTCGTCGTCGCCGCGCTCGTCACCGGCGTCCGCTTCGGCTGGCGGCCGCTCCGCCGGCCGCTCGTCCTCTGGGTCTTCGCGGCGCTGCTGCTCGGGTTGCTCCTCGTATCGTGCTTCTACCGCCCGCTCGTGCACACGACGAAGCACCTCGCGTCCACGGCGAAGATCGTCGAGTACGCCCTGCTCGCGCCGTCGGTCGTGCTGCTCCTGCGGCGGCGGCTCGACTTCGAGCGCTTCCTGGCCGCCTTCGTCGCGGTCAACGTCGCCGCGAGCATCTGGGGCATGCTCGAGTTTCTCGGCGTCGTCGACGAGTTCTTCGGCCGGCGCCCCGCCCAGCGGGAGGTGTCGTTCATCGGCATCCACGACTTCGCGGTCTTCTCCGGCATGACGTTGATGATCGGCGTCGTCGGGCTCTCGCTCGGCCGGCGCGGCTGGCTCGTCCGCGTCGCGGTCGCGACCGGGATCGTCGGCACGATCCTGCCGGCGTCCGTGTTCGCGTACGCCGGTGTCGTCGCCGCCGCGCTCGTCGCCGCCGCGATCGGCTGGCGCGCCGGCACGCTGACCGCGCGGCGGCTGCTGGCGATCGCGGCGATCGTCGCCGTCGTCGGCGCCGGCGTCTACGAGCTGCGCGGGAGCGACGTCACGAACTTCCTCTCCTTCCTCGGCCACGCCTCGCCGACGAAGAGCGAGGAGCAGAACATCCAGACCGGCGCCCAGCACGTGCTGCTCGCGTACATCGGCTTCAAGATGTGGGAGGCGCACCCGTGGCTCGGCGTCGGCTTCGACCGCTCGACCGACCAGTACGGGCCGTACATCGCAGCCGCGAAGCGCCGCTTCCCCGACCAGGCGCCGAGCGCCTTCCCCTCGCCGGCGCATCGCTGGGGCGTGCAGAACCTGTGGGTGCAGGCGCTCGCCGACACGGGCGTCGTCGGCGCGGCACTGCTCGTCGCCACGTTCGTCGCCGCGCTCGTGCTGGCGGTGCGCGCGCTCGCGCCGACGCCGTTCCTCGCGCTCGTGGTCGTGAGCTGGATCCTCGTCGCCGCCGCCACCTGGAACGCAGTCGGCGACGTCGCGGGCGTGCCGATCGCCGCCCTCACCTGGCTCACCTTCGGGCTGGCCGCGTCCGCCGCCGGCGCCGCATGAAGGACTGGCCCGGCGCCGACAAGCGGCGGCCGCGCAAGAGCGACTACAACTGGAGCCTGCGGGCGCCGCTCGCGCGCTGGCTCGAGCGCGAGGGAGCGGGCGCCGCCGGGCTGCGCGTGCTCGACGTCGGCTGCGGCGACGAGCCGTACCGCCCCTACTTCGCCGCGGCGGCGGAGTACGTCGGCGTCGACCCCGCGAGCCCGCACGCGGACGTGCAGGCGCGCGCCGAGCAGCTGCCGCTCGCGGACGAGAGCTTCGACCTCGTCCTCTGCATCCAGGTGCTCGAGCACGTCGACGATCCGGGGCGGGCGGTCGGCGAGCTGCGCCGCGTCGTGCGCCCGGGCGGCCGCGTGCTCGCGGCGACGCACGGGACGTACGTCTACCACCCGGACCCGGGCGACCACTGGCGCTGGACGCACACCGGCCTCGAGCGGCTGTTCGCGGCGAGCGGCGACTGGAGCCGGGTCGACGTCGAGCCCGGCGCGGGCACGGCCTCGGCGCTCGCCCTCCTGCAGGCGCACTACCTCGAGCTCGCCGCGAAGCGCCTGCACGCGGTGTGGGCCGGCCGGCCGTTCGTCTGGGGGATGAACACGCTCGCCGCCGCGCTCGACCGCCGCGTGCCGTCGCTGCGCGGGCCGATCCCCGGCTCGCTCGCGGTCAACTTCCATATCGTGGCCGTCCGATGACACGTGTGCTCGTCACCGGCGGGGCGGGCTTCATCGGCTCGAACCTCGTCCGCGGCCTGCTCGAGCACGGCGACGAGGTGCGCGTGCTCGACAACTTCTCGACCGGCAGCCGCGACAACCTGGCGGGCCTCGAGGTCGAGCTGGTCGAGGGCGAGCTGCGGAGCTACGAGCGCGTCCACAACGCGATCCGCGGCACCGAGGTCGTCTTCCACCTGGGCGCGCTCGGCTCGGTGCCGCGCTCGGTGCAGGACCCGCTGACGTCGAGCGCCGTCAACGTCGAAGGGACATTGAACGTCCTGCTCGCGGCGCGCGACGAGGACGTGCGGCGGGTCGTCTTCGCCTCGAGCTCGTCGGTGTACGGCGCGAGCGGGGAGCTGCCGCGCACGGAGTCGATGCTGCCCGACCCGATCTCGCCGTACGGCGTCGCGAAGCTCGCGGCGGAGCGCTACTGCGTCAGCTTCAGCCGTGTCTACGAGTCGTTCGAGGCGGTCGTGCTGCGCTACTTCAACGTCTTCGGCCCGCGGCAGAGCCCGTTCTCGCAGTACGCGGCCGTCGTGCCGCTCTTCCTGACCGCGATCGCGCGGGGCGAGCCGGTGACGATCTTCGGCGACGGCGAGCAGCAACGCGACTTCACCTACGTGAGCAACGTCGTCGACGCGACGATCCGCGCCGCCGACGCGGAGGGCGCGAGCGGCCGCATCCTCAACGTCGCCGCCGGCTCGCCGGCGAGCGTCAACCGGCTCGCCGACCTCGTCGGCGAGATCGTCGGACGGCCGCCGGAGAAGCGCTACGCGCCGCCGCGCGCCGGCGACATCCGCGACTCGTGGGCCGACGTCGGCGCAGCGCGCGAGGTGCTGGGCTATGCGCCGTCGGTCGCGCTCGAGGAGGGCCTGCGGCGAACGGCGGAGACGCTGCTGTGAGCGGGCGCATCCGCGTCGTCAGGGTGATCGCCAGGCTCAACATGGGCGGGCCGGCGCTGCATGTCGCCTACCTGACGAAGGGACTCGAGCAGCGCGGCTACGACACGACGCTCGTCGCCGGCTCGCTCGCCCGCGGCGAGAGCTCGATGTCGTTCGTCGCCGAGGAGCTCGGCGTCGAGGTCTATCCGCTGCCGCAGCTGTCGCGCGAGATCTCGCCGGTCTACGACACGCTCTCGGTGCTGCGGCTCGTCGGGCTGATCAAGCGGACGCGGCCGCAGATCCTGCACACGCACACCGCCAAGGCGGGCGCGGTCGGGCGGCTCGCGGCGGCGCTCGCAGGCGACGCGCGGCCGCCGATCGTCGTCCACACCTTCCACGGCCACGTGCTGCGCGGCTACTTCAACCCGGTGCTCTCGTACCTGTTCCGCGAGCTCGAGCGAGTGCTGGCGGCGGGGACGACGCGCCTGGTCGCCGTCGGCCCGCAGGTGCGCGACGACCTCGTCGCGCTCGGCGTCGCGCCGGGGGAGAAGTTCACCGTCATTCGCCTCGGCATCGACCTCGACGACCGCATCAGCGGCGAGCAGGAGCGCCGGCACGAGCTGCGGCGGCTGTTCGGCGTCCCGCCGGAGACCTTCGTCGTCGGCTGGATCGGGCGCATGACGGCGATCAAGCGCGTCCCGGACGTGCTGCAGGCATTCCGCAGGCTGCTCGACCGCGGGCTCGCGGCACGTCTCTGCCTCGTCGGCGACGGCCCCGACCGCGTCCGCGTCGAGCGCATCGCCCACGACCTCGGCATCTCCCGCTCGACGCTCTTCATCGGCTACCAGCGCGACGTCGCGCCGTACTACGCGTTCTTCGACGCGCTCCTGCTGCCGTCGGCGAACGAGGGGACGCCGGTGGTCGCGATCGAGGCGCTCGCGTCCGCGCGGCCGGTGGTCGCGACGCGCGTCGGCGGCGTCCCCGACGTCGTCACCGACGGCGTCGACGGCTACCTCGTCGCGGTCGGAGACGTCGGCGCGATGGCGAACCGGCTGGCCGAGCTCGCGGCCGACCCCGGGCTGCGCCGGCGGCTCGGCGCGGCCGGGCGCGAGCGCGTCGTCGAGCGCTACCGCGTCGAGCGCCTGATCGACGACGTCGACGCGCTCTACCGCGAGCTGCTCCGCGAGGCCGGACTGCCGCAGCCTCCGGTCGAGGTCAGACCTCGACCGGCTCCCGGCCGAGTGCTCTGAGCCAGCGGCGGAGCCCTTCCTCGAGGTCGACCTCCGGCTCCCAACCGAGGATCTGGCGTGCGCGGGTGATGTCCGGCCGCCGGACGAGCGGGTCGTCGATCGGCAGCGCCTCGAAGACGATCTCGCTCGGCGAGCCGGTGACCTTGATGCAGAGCTCCGCGAGCTCGAGCATCGTCACCTCGTGGTCGGGGTTGCCGAGGTTGACAGGCAGGTGCTCGCCCGACTGCGCGAGCAGGTAGAGGCCGCGGATCAGGTCGTCGACGTAGCAGAGCGAGCGCGTCTGCGAGCCGTCGCCGAAGACCGTGAGCGGCTTGCCGTTCAGCGCCTGGTGCAGGAACGTGACCGACGCGCGGCCGTCGTTCTTCCTCATCCGAGGGCCGTAGGTGTTGAACACACGGGCGATGCCCGTGTCGACGCCCTGCTGGTTGTGGTAAGCCATCGTCAGCGCCTCCGCGTACCGCTTCGCCTCGTCGTAGACGCCGCGGGGGCCGATCGGGTTCACGTTCCCCCAGTAGTCCTCCCGCTGCGGGTGCTCCTTCGGGTCGCCGTAGACCTCGCTCGTCGAGGTGATGACGAAGCGGGCCCGCTTCCACTTCGCGAGGCCGAGCGCGTTGTGCGTGCCGTGCGAGCCGACCTTCAACGTCTGCAGCGGCAGGCGCAGGTAGTCGATCGGGCTCGCCGGGCTCGCGAGGTGGTAGACGAAGTCGACCGGCTCGTCGATCCAGATGCCGTCGACGACGTCCTGGTGGACGAAGCTGAAGGCGCCGTCGCGGAGGTGCTCGATGTTCTCGAGCGAGCCCGTCTCGAGGTTGTCGACGCAGATGACGCGGTGGTCCTGCTCGAGCAGGTAGTCGCAGAGGTGCGAGCCGAGGAACCCGGCGCCGCCGGTGACGACCGCTGTCGGCATGGCGGAATCGTACTCGGGCCGCTCCGTCCGCAACCGCCGCCGCGCTCGGGGAGCTGCCGGCGGCGCGCGAACGGCCGGCCTTCGACACGGCGAGCCCGCTGCCGCCGCGGTCGGCGTCGCGCTCGTCGCGGTCGGGCTCGGCGCGTCCCCTCACGGCGGCAAGCTGGCGCGCGTGCGCCGCAGCGCCGTGTAGACGAGGACGAAGGTGACGACGAGCAGTGCGTTGCGCACGAGCAGCACCCAGACCGTCCAGTCGAAGCGGCGCAGGTCGCCGCCGTACGAGTACGGCTGCGTCAGCGCCAGCGCCGCGGTCAGCGCGCCGGCGGCGTAGAGTCCGCGCCGTCCGGCGACGAGCGGCACGAACGGCAGCAGCCACGTCAGGTACTGCGGCGACAGCACCTTGCCGAAGATCGTGAACGCGGCCAGCGCGCCGGTCGACGCGGTGACCAGCCGCGGCAGCGTGTCCGGCCCGCGGACGTACGTCCGGACGACGAGCGCGACCAGCGCGAGCGACACGACGGTCGACAGCGCGCCGAGCGCATCCGGCAGACCGCCGCCGAGGTCGATCGAGCCGGGCTTGCCCGCGACCCAGTGCGCGCGGTAGACGCCGAGCTGGTCGAGGGCGAGCAGGACCGACGACGCGAGGCTCTCGATCTGCAGGTGGCGCTTCGCCTGCGTCCAGAGGCTGAAGCCGACGCCGCCGGGCGCGAGCGCGAAGAACGGCAGGAACAGCACCGCGCCGGCGACGAGGAAGGCGACGGCGGCGCCGGCCCGGTCGCGCACCCGCCGCGCGGCGACCACCGCCGCGATCGCGGGGTAGATCTTCATCGCCGTCGCGGCGCCGAGTAGCGCCCCCGCGCCGCGCTCGCGGCCGCGCACGAGTACGACGAGGGCGAGCGCCGTCAGGAGCGTCGTCACCGGGTCGTAGCGGTTGAGGAAGACGGGGCCGAGCAGCACCGGCGCCAGCACGATCGGCGCGAGCCGGAGCGGCGAGAGCCGCAGCCGGCCCAGGAGCCAGCCGGCGCAGGCGAGGAAGCCGACGCCGCACGCCGCCATCAGCAGCTTGAAGACGAGGACGTAGTGCGCGTTCCAGAGCAGCGCCGGCAGCACGAAGATCGGCGTCGAGCCGGGGGGGTACTCGTCGTAGAAGTCGCGATAGGGGACGCGCCCGTCCTCGACGAGCGCGCGACCGTAGCGCGCGTAGCTCGTCGTGTCGCCCGGCCGAGCGTGCGAGAGGAGGCCGCCGTACGCGAGCAGGCAGGCGGCCAGGAAGAGGAGCGAGGCGAACGCCGCCGGCCACACCCAGCCGCGCGCGGCGAGCGAACGCCGCCGCCAGAGCCCGAGCGCGAGGCTCACGAGGGGCGGCGCTCGCGTTCGAGCGCGATCGCGAGCAGGAGCGGCAGCACCGCGCCGGCGACGACCGGCAGGTTCGCAACGACGCGATACGCCGAGGTCGAGACGTACCAGTGGACGTCGGGGGCTCCGATCCAGTAGACGGTCGCGAGGCCGAAGAAGGCGACGACGACCCACGCCGCGAGCGCGGCCGAGAGGACGCGCAGCCGCGGCGCGAGCACGACGAGCGCCGCGAGCGTGAGCGGCAGGACGGCCGACCAGCGGCCCGAGTCGGCGAGCAGGTCGACCATCTTCGCGGTCGCGTACGTCAGCCGGTCGAAGCGCTGCGCGAGGAAGACCGGATGGGCGAGGCTGCCCCACGAGTAGACGTCCGCCTGCACCGGCTGCGCGTGCGCCGCGAGCCAGATCCGCCACGGCACCGTCACCGCCGGCCCGAGCAGGAGCACGAGGCCGGGCAGCGCGAGCCGCCGCCGCAGGCCGGCTGCCGCAGCGAGCAGGACGAGGGCGAGGAGCAGGCCGAGCAGGACGCCCTCCGTCTTCGTCAGCGCCGCCGCGGCGAGGAACGCGGTCGCGAGCGCGAGCCACGCGCGCGCGTCGTCCTCGAGCCAGAGGAGGCCGGCAACGGCGCCGGCAGCGAGCAAGTAGGCGAGCGTCGAGTCGGGGAGCACCGAGAGCATCTGGCCCCAGACCTGCGGTGAGAGCACGACGAGCGCGAGCAGCGGCAGCAGGATCCAGCGGGGCACGCGGCGGAGGAGCGCCGCGAGCGAGCCGACGAAGGCGACCAGGAGCAGGCACTGCTGCAGCGGCAGGATGCCCGGATGGACGCCGCCGGAGAAGTGGAAGCTCGCTGCGTCCAGCACCGGCACGAGCGGCGGGTACTCCGGGTTGGCGAAGGTCGTGAACCCGCCGAGGCCGGCGTCGAGCCCGTGGAAGTAGTAGATCGCCTCGGCCTTCGGCAGCCAGAAGTCCCAGACGTCCCAGCTCGCGTCCGCGGTCGCGCGAACCGCCTCGAGCAGCGCCGTCAGCAGGCTCCCGACGACGACGACGGCGCCGACGAGCGCGGTCGCGCGGGCGACCGGCGACGGAGCCGCGGGCGCGCCGGCGACGGCGACCGGGCCGACGCGATGGCCCGCGACCGCTCCGGCCGCGACGAGCAGCCCGACGACGACGAGCGTCGTCGCGAGCTCCGGGCCGATGCCGGCCATCGCGGCGAGCGACAGGACGACGCCCAGCGTGGCCCACCCCGTCAGGAACGCGAGCCCGAGGCACCGGAGCGCGTCCGCCGGTTGCCGCACGAGCCCGAGCCCGACGAGGACGGCGCCACCGGCGACCGCGGCCGCCAGGTCGAACGCGAGCAAGCCGGCGTAGGCGTGCGTCAGCGCGCCACCTCGACCGCGTTCGTGTACGGCCCGAGCGGGACGACCCTCGCGATCGCCACCCCGAGCGTCGACGAGGGATGGTGGAAGGTGACGATCCAGTCGGCCGCGTGGGCGTCGTCGGTGAATCGCCGCGGCAGCAGCCAGTAGCGGAAGAGGCCGGTGGCCGCGTCGGTGTAGGCGCTGTCGATCGGCGGGTCGAAGCCGACCCGGATCGAGAAGGTGGCGTCGCGGGGGATCGTCCTGGCCGCCTCGAGCAGGGCGCCGTTCAGCAGCCCGCCGAGGGGCGCGCCGAGGTCGCGCGCGGCCGCCGACGGACCCGGCCGCGTCAGCGCCTCGACGGCGCCCCACCAGCTCTGCGCCGCCCACCAGATCGGCAGCCCGAGGCTGACGAGCGCCGTCGCGACGACGACCGCGGCCGCCTCGCGCACGGGGACGCGGGCGGCGCTGCGGCCGGGCAGCGCCCACACCGCGGCCGCCGCCGGGCGCTCCTCGCGAGGCCGCGCAGCCGTCCCGGCGAGGCGTTGCATGAGGTGGAAGGACGGCACCGCGGCTCGCGCAAGTGTGTCAGACGAGGCAGTCCCCCGTCCGCGCCCCGGAGGCGGGCGAGCGAAGCAGCAGCCACGTGCGCCCGAGCAGGCGCTCGTGCCACCCCGCCCGCGTGAAGCCGTCGGCGGCGGCGCGGTCGACCCCGGTGGTGACGACGACGTAGAAGAGATGGTGCTGCACGGCCTGGGTCGCGGCGTCGTCCACCGGCAGGTAGAAGACGCGGCGCGCGAGCGTCGGCCCGTAGAGCAGGTACGTGGGCTCGTCGACGCCGGCAACGGCGCCGACGCACGCCCGCGGCGGCAGCGAGCGACTCAGCTGGTCGTAGACCGCGTCGACGCCGAGCCCCTCGCGATTGCTGAGCGCGCGACTCCACGTCAGCTCCCACGGATGTCCGAGCGCTGTCGAGAACGGCTTGCGCGCGTCGTGGACGAGCGTCAGCACGCCGACGACCGTCGCCACCGCCGCCGTCGCGACGACCGCCGGGCGCGACCGGAACCAGGCGGCGAGGAGCGGCGCCGTGAGCGCGACCGGGACGAGCAGGAAGCGCGTCGTCCACGGGTCCCAGGTCGACCTGAGCGCGAACACGAGCAGGAAGACGGGCAACGCGAGCCCGAGCGCGAGGGCGCGAAGGTCGACGCGGCGCGCGAGGTAGAGCGCGACTGCGACGAATGGTGCGGCGGCGACGAACACCGCGCCGACGGGGCCGAACGCCGAGGAATCCTCGACCGCGCCGCGGTTGAGCCCGCCCGCCCAGCCGCCGACGTGCACCGGGATGCCGCCGCGTGCGGTGAGCCACGCGAGCACGTTCGCGCCGCCGACCGCGAGCAGCGGCGCGAAGAACGGCAGCGCGACGACGCCCGCGTCGAGGGCGGCGCGCGCGCCGCGGCCGCGCCGCAACGCGCCGGCGCCGACGGCAAGCGCCGCGACGCCGCCCGCGAGGGCGAGCCAGTGCATCGTCCGGTACGAGAGCACGGAGACGTCGAACGTCCGGTAGAGGACGTGCAGCGCCGTGTGCAGGCTCCCGGGCCAGGCCGGCGAGGCGTCGTAGACGCGAATCTCGGCGCCCCTGCCGAGCAGCGTGCCGGTGTGGACGAGGTTGAGCACGTAGCCCCACATGCCGACGAGGACGAGCCCGAGCACGGCTCCGGCTGCCGCCGGCGGGAAGGCCCGCCGTCCGCGCCGGACGAGCAGCAGGAGCAGGACCGGCCACACGGGCGCGGTCGTCGCCTTGACGCCGAGGCCGATCGCCGCCGCGGCGCCGGCCGCCGCGAGCTCGAGCCGTCCGCCGGCGAGCAGCAGGCACGCGGCCGCGGCGGGGAACGACGCGGCGACGAGGTCGTTCTGCGCCGTCGTCGCCTCGAGCATCGGCAGCGAGAACGTCGCGAGCGAGAAGGTGGCGCAGGCGGCGGCGCGGGCGCCGAAGCCGAGCCGGCGCGCCGCACCGAACACCGCGAGCAGGATCGCGAGCCCGGCGGCGTACTGCGGCAGCGAGTAGAGCGCACCCTTCCCGGTCGCGACGAAGAGGAACAGGATCTCCTGCTCCGCGACCGGCTGCAGCTCGTTCAGCCGCGCCGTCGGCGCATTCGGAATCCAGAAGTAGCCGCCGTGCTGCGCCCAGGCCGCGGCCCGCGCGAGGTGGTAGGTGAGCGAGTCCCAGTTGTTGGCCGGCATCGTTAACACGAGCACGAGCTCGTAGGCGAGGATCGCGAGCGTCACCGCGAGGAAGGCGGCGCACGGAGCGTCGCGGAGGACGTCGCGGACCGAGGCGCGCGCAGCCGCGAGCGGCAGGCGCGGGCGGCCGCGCAGCCACCAGGCGCCGAGCGCGGCGGCGAAGAGCGCGCCTTCGACGGCGCCGAGGCCGCCGCGCGTCACCGCGCGGAACGGCGACAGTGCGAGCACGGCGAGCACGACGCCGCCGACGAGGACGACGTAGGCGAGGAGGAGCGTCGAGACGAGACTCGGCAGCCGCGCGCTCGCGGCGACGAGCAGCGCCGCCGCGACCGCGAGCGCGATCAGCAGCGCGCCGACCACTCAGCCCACGAGCCGGACCCGCAGCAGCACCCAGACGGCGCGGAAGCCGTCGCGCCAGGTGATCTTCTTGCCCTCGTCGTAGCTGCGACCGTAGTAGGAGATGGGCAGCTCGTAGATGCGCAGCTTCCGCTTGCAGACCTTCGCCGTGATCTCGGGCTCGATCCCGAAGCGGTTCTCGCGAAGGTCGAGCGAGCGGATGATCTCGCTGCGCATCGCCTTGTAGCCGGTCTCCATGTCGGACAGCGTCGTGTTGTAGAGCACGTTCGTCAGCAGCGACAGGAAACGGTTGCCGACGAGGTGCCAGAAGAGGTAGACGCGCTGCGGCCGGCCGCCGGAGAGCCGCGAGCCGAAGACGACGTCGGCATGGCCCTTGAGGATCGGGTCGATCAGCCCCGGCACCTCGGCCGGGTCGTACTCGAGGTCCGCGTCCTGGATGACGGCGATCTCCCCGTCGACGTGCGGGATCGCGGCGCGGATCGCCGCGCCCTTGCCCTTGTTCCGCTGACGGAGCACCGTCACGCCGGCCGCTTCCGCGATCGCGGCCGTGTCGTCGGTCGAGCCGTCGTCGACGACGATCACCTGCTTGTCGAGCTCGAGCGCCGCAACCTGCGCCAACAGCGCCCCGATCGTCGCCGCCTCGTTGTAGGCAGGGATCAGGAACGAGACCTTCACACGCGCGACGCGCGTGCATCCCACGCGATCGCCGCGATCGCGCCGAGGATCAAGCCGATCAGCGCCCCGATCAACACCGCGTTTCGCCGCGAGACCGCCGTCGTCTTCGTCGCGCGCGCCGGCGGCCCGATCAGCTGCGGGTTCTCGACGCTCGTCGCGAGGGCGAGCTGCTGCTGCTCGAGCGCGAGGTCGTTCGAGATCGTCGACTGGCGCAGCGCCACGTTGTTCGCGGTCGTGACGAGGATCAGCTTCAGCGTCGGGTCGGTCGCCTTCGCGATCGACGCGTTCAGCTGCGCGGCCAGCCTCGCGAGCGAGGCGAGCTGCCGCTTGTTGCCCGCGATCGACGTCTCGAGCACGCCGATCGACCGTCTCACGTACGGCGACGTCGTCTCCGTCTTGACGACCTCGCCGAGCGCGTTCGCCGCCTCGGCGGCCGCCTGCTCGTGCGGGAGCTGCACGATGATCTTGATCAGGACGGCGCCGCGGGCGGCAACCGTGCCCGCGCCTGTCTGGATGCTCTGCGTGGTCACGTTCCCGCGCAGCTGGCCGATCGGGATGTTCGTCTTCGCGGCTACCTCGGCGAGGGTCGCCTCGGAGGTGACGAGGTCGTTGATCCCGCGCGGGCTCGAGTTGTAGTTGAGCACCGGCGCCCCGCTCGGCGAGAACGCCTGCGCCGGCGAGAGCAGCACCGACGCCTGCCAGACGCTGCCGCCGGAGATCGAGACGATCCCGCCGATCACGGCCCCTGCGACGAGCCCCGCGGCGACGAGCCACCAGCGCCCGACGAGCGAGGAGCGCCACCGGGAGAGATCGACCTCGCGCTCGGCGTCGAGCTCGGGAGCCGGGCGGACGACCGTCATCTCGCGAGGACTCTAGCGGCGGCCCATTCCCACTGTGCCCGGACGCCGTCCTCGAGCGAGACGCGCGGCGTCCAGCCGAGCTCGGAGCGGATACGCGTGGTGTCGGCGCTCGTCCGCCGCTGGTCGCCGGGCACCGGCTCGCCGCGGCGGACGTCGAGCGTGCGGCCGGCGATCCGCTCGAAGAGCGCGATCGTCTCGTTGAGCGACGCCTCGTGGGCGCCGCCGACGTTGTAGGTCCCGCGGCCGCGGCCCATCGCCGCGATCGTCGCGTCGACGACGTCCGAGACGTACGTCCAGCCGCGTGACTGGTCGCCGTCGCCGTAGAGCTCGAACGCCGTTCCGTCGGCGAGGGCGAAGGCGATCCGAGTGAACGCCATGTCCGGCCGCTGCCGCGGACCGAACGCGTTGAAGTAGCGCAGCACGACGCACTCGAGCCCGAACGCGCGCGCGTACGCGTCGGCGAGGTGCTCGCAGGCGAGCTTCGTGATCCCGTAGGGCGAGAGCGGCCGCGGCGGCGTCTGCTCCGGCGTCGGGTAGCGCTCCGCGGCGCCGTAGACCGAGGACGACGACGCGAAGACGACGCGGACGCCGTCGCGGGCGGCGGCGGCGAAGACGCGCTGCGTCGCGAGCAGGTTGCGCCGCAGGTAGAGCGGGAACACGTCGCCGAAGCTGCGAACCCCTGGCTGGCCCGCCAGGTGGAACACGCCGTCGAGGCCGGCGAAGTCGAGCTCGTCCTCGGCCAGGTCGAGCCGGCGGACGTCGAGCTCGCGCGCGTTCTCCTCCTTCAGCGCCGGGTCGTAGTAGTCGGTGAAGCAGTCGATCCCGACGACGTCGTGGCCGGCGGCCGCGAGCGCCTCGGCCAGGTGCGACCCGATGAAGCCCGCTGCTCCGGTGACCGCGTACCGCACGGCCGGAGGGTAGCTACCGCTTCTCGTCGAGCCCGTAGACACGCGTGTAGCCGACCAAGTAGAGCCGCTTCGAGTCGACGACGACCGGCGAGTACTTGCCGTCCGCGAACGACCAGAGCAGGCGCCCGCTGCGCGCGTCGAGCGCGTACGTCCGCCGCTTCAGCGTCGCGAAGTAGACGCGGCCGGCGATGATCGTCGGCGAGCCGGAGATCGGCCCGTTCGCGTCGAACGACCACTCGACGTCGCCGGTCGCCGCGTCGAAGCAGAAGAACGTGCCGGAGTACGAGCCGACGAAGACCCGCCGCCGCCACACCGCCGCCGACGAGTAGACGTAGCCGCCGGTCGAGTGCGACCAGAGCAGGTCGCCGGTGCCGGCGCCGAAGGCGTACTCCTTGCCGTCCGTCGAGCCGATGAACACGCGGCCGTAGGCGAGCGCCGGCGTCGCGTAGAACTCGCCCGCGTGCCCGAGCCGCGGCTGCCCCGACGCCTTCCAGAGGAGCCTGCCGGTTCGCGCGTCGAGCGCGTACACGTGCGAGTCGTAGGCGCCGAAGTAGAGGCGGTTGCCCGAGACGGCAACAGCGTCCTTCACCTTGCCGCCCGCCGTGAACCGCCAGCGGAGCTTGCCCGTCGCCGCGACGAAGGCGTAGACGTGGCCGTCCCAGTCGCCGACGTAGACCGTGTCGCCCTCGACGAGCGGCGAGGACTCGGACGGCCCGATCCGCCGGCGCCAGCGGACCGTGCCGTTGCCGACCGCGAGCGCGACGACCTCGCCGTCCAGGTTGCCCCCGGTCGCGTTGCAGGGCGGGCGGTTGAGGAAGGTGACGTAGAGCGTGTGCTCCGAGACGGCGGGCGACATCGCCTGGCAGCGATGCGACGCGTAGCGCCAGGCGCGCTTGCCCGTCTTCGCGCTGATCGCGAAGACGTCGCCGGCGTTGTTCGCGAAGAAGAGCCGCCCGTAGGCGACCGCGGGCGGGAACTCGACGAGACTGCGCGCGCGGAACGTCCAGACGCGCCTGAACGGCGGCGCCAGCGAGACGCCGTTCGCGAAGCGGACGCGCTGCGGGTCGTAGCCGTAGGTCGGCCAGGCGACGCCCGGTTCCTTCGGCACCGGCTTCGGGATCTCGGTCGGCACGAACTCCCGCGTCGACGAGCCGCGGATGTCGCGGCCCGCGTGGCGCACGCGCAGCACGTACGCGACGCCGGCTCCGATCACGGCGACCAGCACGACCGCCGCCGCGACGAGCAGGCCGCGCCTCATCGCCCGGTGACGGCGTAGAGCCGCGAGTACCCGTGCAGCAGCAGGCGGCGGCCGTCCCCCGAGACCGGCACGTACTCGCCGTGCGGGAAGTCGAGGACGACGCGACCGCGCCGCGCGTCGACGCCGACGATCCGGTGCGCGAACGAGCCGGCGTAGGCGATCCCGCCGACGACGACGGCGGCGCCGGAGATCGGACCGCCGGCGCCGACCGACCAGCGCGTCGCGCCGGTCGCCGCGTCGAGGGCGTAGAACCTGCCGGCGTAGGTGCCGAAGAAGACGCGGCCGCCCCAGACCGCGGGCGACGAGTAGACGTAGGAGCCGAAGTACCGCCGCCAGAGCGCGCGCCCGCGGGTCGTGAACGCGTTCATCGAGCCCCCGTCGGACGAGCCGACGAAGACGCGGCCGGCGGCGACGGCCGGCGTGCCGTAGATGCGCCCGTTGACGGCGCCGGCCCAGCGCAGCCGGCCGGTGGCAGGCGAGAGCGCGAGCAGCCGGCCGCAGTAGTCGCCGATGTAGAGCGTCGAGCCGGCGAGCGCGGCCGAGGAGGTGATCTTGCAGCCGGACGGGAACCGCCACCGGACCCGTCCCCGGCGCAGGTCGAGCGCCTCGACCGTCCCGTTCCAGGAGCCGAGATAGTCGATCCCGTCGCGGACGACCGGCGACGACTCGATCGGCGCGCCGACGTCGTACGTCGCGAGCGGCCGCCCGTCGCTCCGGCGCAGGACGCGCACGCGGCCGTCCATGCCGTGCACGACGAGCCGCCCGCCCCAGACCGCCGGCGACGCGGCCATCTTCCCATGCCACGTCCGCCGCCGCCACAGCACCGACCCGTCCGTCATGTCGAGCGCGAACACCGTGCCCTGCGCGTTGCCGATGTACGCGCGCCCGTCGACGACGACGGCGGGAAACTCGAGCATCGCCCCGAGGCCGCGCGACCAGAGGAGCCGGAACGGCGGCCGCAGGCGGATCTCCGGCTGCGCCTGCGTCCGCGCCGGGTCGGCGCCGTACAGCGGCCACTGCAGCGCGGGCCGGTAGAGCCGGACCGTGTAGCGCGGGAACCGGCGGTACGAGACGACCGCCGCCGCGGCCTGGTAGCCCTCCGCGGTCACCCGGGTGCGGAGGGTCGCGTTCCGCGGCGCCGGGACGAGCGCGACGCCGCGCGCGTTCGTGCGCGCGGAGCGGCGCCCGACGGTGACACGCGCCTGCGCGAGCAGGCGGCCCGAGTCGCCGTCGACCACCGTCACGGCGACGCGGTGGACGTAGCGCCGGGCGGAGGCGTCGCGGGCGTGCCCGCCGACAGGGCGAGGCGCCCTCGCCTGGCCGCAGCCTGCGAGCGCGAGGAGCGCGAGGGCCGCAGCCGACGGACGAACGACCCCGAGGCGATTGATCGGGAAGTCGCCGATCAATCGTCTACGCGCGCGCGACGGGCGCTCCTTGCTGCCGCAGCCGCATCGGTTCGGGTCACCTCCCGGCTACCGGCGACCCGACGCCCGGCCTCCCGCCGGGCGTAAAGACGATCGGTCGATCCGTCGGTCAATCGTCCAGGGCCTCCTCCGGCACCGCGAGCTCCTCGATCGGCTCGAGCGCCCCGTCCGTCTCGTGCAGGACGACCTGCGAGAAGAACCTCGTCATCACGACACCCTCCCGGAATTCGCCGAGCCGCGGCCGAAGCCTCTCGCCGGCGGCCAGCGCGAGCGCGAGCTCGGGATAGCGCGAGCCGGCGGCGGTCGGGAGCGGGAAGCCGCCGCCGAAGCGCGGGTTCACGTCCGTCACCTGGAGTGAGCCGTCCGCCTCGCGGAAGCACTGGATGTTCGCAGGGCCGACGATTCCGAGCGCCTCGGCGACACGGCGGCCGTGCTCGATCAGCGCCCCGTCCTTGATCGTGACGCCCTTGATCGACTCGCCGCCTTTCGACTCGATCATCGTGCGCGGGATCGCGTTCACGCAGCGCGCGTCGAGGTCGCAGAAGACGTCGATCGAGAACTCCTCGCCGCCGCAGACGGCCTGCACCATCGACTCGACGGAGGTGTGGCCGAGGAAGAAGTCGAGCTCGGCGCGGTCGCCGGCGCGGTAGATGTGGCGTGAGCCGTAGCCGCGCCGCGCCTTCACCAGCACCGGGAACGGCAGCGCGGGCGGCAACGCGTCGGGGAGCCACGTCGGCGGCGTCGGGATGCCGTGCTCCTCGAAGAAGCGATGCGCGAGGTACTTGTCCGCGCAGAGGCGGATCGTCTCGACGCCCGGGAGGAGCACGAGCGCGCCCAGCCGCTCGCGTGCCTGGGCGAGAGTCAGGTGGTCGAGGTCGGCGAGCGGCACGATCAGCCGGACGTCGTGCAGCTGCACGAGCTCGCGCAGCGCCTCGACGTAGCCGGGGTCGTCGACGCGCGGCACGAGCGCGCGGCGGTCGGCGGCGTAGAGCGCCGGCGCGAGCTCGTCGACGTCGACCGCGAGCGTGGTCGCGCCCGCGCGACCGAACGCGGTGACGATGTCGACCCGCTGCCCCGAGCAGGTGAAGAGGACGGTCACCCGTCTGAGCGTAGCGACCGGCGGCCCTAGACTTGGTGCGATGAGCCGCCCGGTCGAGCCGCGCACGGCCCTCGTCACGGGCGCGACCGGGCAGGACGGCTTCTACCTCGTCCGCCGCCTGCTCGCGGACGGCTGGACCGTGCACGCGCCGGTCCGGGAGGTCGAGCGCGCGGAGCAGCTGTTCGACCACCACCCGAACCTGCGCGCCGTCCGCCGCGACCTGCGCGACCCCGGCCCGCTCTGCGCGCTCGTCGGCGACCTGCGGCCGGAGGAGCTCTACAACCTCGCCGGCGAGTCGAGCGTCGGCGCCTCGTTCGCCGACCCGCGCGCGACGTGGGAGTCGAACGCCCACATCGTCGTCGGCCTCCTCGACGCGGTGCGCGAGGACAGCCCCGGCACGCGCTTCTACCAGTCCTCGTCCGGCGAGATGTTCGGCTCGGCGCCGGGCGCCGGCGTCGTTCACGACGAGACGTCGGCGCTCAACCCGCAGAGCCCGTACGCGGCGGCGAAGGCCGCCGCGCATCTCCTCTGCCGCAGCTACCGCGAGTCGTACGACCTGCGGATCGCCTGCGGGATCCTCTTCAACCACGAGTCGCACCGCCGCGGGCCGCAGTTCCTGTCGCGGAAGATCGTCGACCACCTGCACGACCTGTGCGCCGGCGGCGAGCGGCGGCCGCTCGCGCTCGGCAACTTGATCGTGCAACGCGACTGGGGCTTCGCGCCGAACTACGTCGACGCGATGGTGACGATCCTGCGCCAGACGGCGGTGCGGGGCGATCCCGACGAGGCGCGCTGGTACCGCGACTACGTCGTCGGCACCGGGCAGCTCCACCACGTCTGGGAGCTCGCCGACCGCGCCTTCGCGCTCGCGGGGTTCGAGCTCGAGTGGCGCCTGGAGGGAGCCGATCCGCTCGAGTGGTCGGCCGCGTTCGCCGACACCGGCGAGCCGGCGGTCGTCGTCGACCCCGCCTTCCTGCGCCCCGCCGACCCGCAGGCGATCGTCGCCGACCCGAGCCGGATCGTCGAGGAGCTCGGCTGGCAGCCCGTGCTCGGGCTCGACGCGTTCCTCGAGGACATGCTGGCGCCCGCTCAGCACTCGGAGACGCGCGACGCGACGCCGATCTGACCGGCGGCGTGCGCGATCCGAGCCGGCCGCCGTCGTCCGCCACCGCTACCCGTAGAAGAGGAACGGCAGCTCGGCGAGCGCGCAGAGCGCGAGCAGCGCGGCGAGCCAGCGCCAGCGCAGGCGCTCGAGCGCGTAGCCGAAGCCGAGCGCCCAGCCCGCCGTCGCCGTCAGCATGTACGTCGCCTTCAGGTCGTCGCCGTCGTTCGACGGGTACGAGACGGCGAAGTAGAGGTAGCCGAGCAGCACGACGAGCGGCGCCAGGGTGACGGCGAGACGCGGCGGGCTCCGCAGCGAGGCGAGCAGCAGCGCGACGAGCCCGCCGACCGCGAGCAGCGTCGGCAGCACGCCGACGACCGTCTGCAGCTGCAGCCGGTGGCGCGGCGGCGGCTGCGGCGCCTTCCACGCCCAGACGCCGAAGTAGTCGCCCCAGAGCTCGTCGTACGTCGTCGGCCACGCGAGGTTGAGCACGTGCGGGCGGTACGGGGCGGCGAAGACGTCGGGCAGCCCCGGGTCGACGTAGAAGCGCGCCGGCCGCCGCTCGAGGAACGGCGTGCTCGGGGTCGGGCGCGAGTAGGCGAGCGGGTTGCCGTAGACGTGCGCCTGGTGGACGTACCAGGCCGCGGGGATCGCCGCCGCGAGCACGAGCACGAGCGCGAGCGCGCGGAAGCGGCGTGCGACGAGGAGCGCAATCGCGACGGCGACGACGGTACCGAGCGCGAACGTGCGCACGAGCTGCGCCAGGCCGAGCGTGAGCCCGAGCGGGACGACGTAACGGCCGTCGCCGAAGCTACGCACGCAGAGCCAGAGGGCAAGCGCCGAGAGGAACATCGACATCGGCTCCGGGTGGAACATCGCGGTCGCCTTGACCGTCACCGGCAGGAGCGCGACGAACGCGGCCGCGCCGAGCGCCAGCCGCCCGCGGTCCGGCCAGAGCTCGCGCGCGAGCCGCCAGACGAGCAGCACCGTCCCGAGCAGGAAGAGCACGTTGAGGGCCTGGCCGGCGCGGTGCGGCTCGCCGACGCCGAGCTTCCGCGCGACCCAGTCGAGCGAGCCCGCCACCGCGTAGTAGCCGGGCGGGATGTACGCCTCGTGATCGCTCCGCGGCGGGATGCGGCCGCCGGGGACGAAGTCGTCGGCGTAGAGCATGTGGCCGGCGCCGTCGTAGCCCATCCCCGGCGGGAACCGGAGCGCGTTCCACGCCCCGACGACGAGGACGAAGCAGCAGATGCCGACGAGCGCGGCACGAGGTGAGCGAACACGAGCCGTCATGTCGCTCCTGCCCATCGCCCGGGCCTAGCGGCCGCGCGGCCTCTTCCGCTCGGCCTCGCAAGCGAGCCTCGGCTAGCCCGCGGGCTTCCAGCCACCGGTCTCGCCCTTGTACGTCCCCCCGAGGAGCGCCCGCGGCGTGCGCAGCAGGATCTTCAGGTCGAGAAGCGGCGAGCGGTGCTCGACGTACCAGAGGTCGAGCTCGATCCGGTCCGCCCAGCTGAGGCGCGCGCGGCCGTGCACCTGCGCCCAGCCGGTGATGCCGGGCCTGACGTCGAGCCGGTGCCGCTGCCGCTCGTCGTACTGCTCGACCTGGTAGCGGAGCGTCGGGCGCGGACCGATCAGCGACATGTCGCCGCGGACGACGTTCCAGAGCTGCGGCAGCTCGTCGAGCGAGAGCCGCCGCAGCACCCGGCCGACGGGCGTGATGCGCGGGTCGCCCTCGTCGACGGCGAAGCCGGCGCCGAGCCGCTCGGCGCCGACGACCATCGTGCGCAGCTTCAGCAACTCGAAGTCGCGGCCGTCGCGGCCGACGCGCGTCTGCCGGTAGAGCACCGGCCCGCCGTCGGCGAGCTTGATCGCGAGCGCCGCGAGCCCGAGCACGGGGCTCGCGAGCGCGAGGCCGGTGCCGGCGATCGCGACGTCGAGCGCGCGGTTCACTCGCCGACGCGCCGCTGCGGCTGTCCCGTCACCTCGGCGATCAGCTCGAAGTCCCGATCGCAGTGCCAGAGCTCGGCGCCGGCCGCCTCGGCGGCGGCGGCCGTCAACAGGTCGCTCGGAGATGGTCCGCGGTGGCAACCGCGCGCGGCAAGAGCTGCTTGAACCGAGGCCGCGCGCCGGCCGATTCGCGGCGTGAGCTCGATCTGGCGCAGCGCGTCGTAGCCCTGGGCCTCTTCCTGAAACTGTCGCGCGTCGCGAGCCGATCGCAGGAGCTCGAGCTTGACGGGCAGGACCATGGCTATCTCGTTGCGCTCGATCGCCTCGCCGAGCAGTTCTGCGACCGCACGTTGCGCTCGCCGAACCCACGTGCTCGTGTCGGCGACGACGAACGTCACTCGTCGGAATCGCGATCGAAGAAACCGATCGGTACCTGCGGTGCGTTGAGCGCGTCATGCTCCTCGACCGTGGGCACCGACAGCGTTCCGTCGCGCACCGCCTGCGCGAGCTTGCGGCGGCGTTCGGCTTTGACGACCTCGAGCAGAGCTGCGTTGACCGTGTCCTTGAGCGTCGTCGTGCCGAGGACTTCGGCCGCCTCGTTCGCGGTCTCACGGTCGACGTCGATCGTCGTCTTCATGACGCCAGGATATCCGACATGAGCCGAGATCGGATAGCCGCCGGAGGCGGGCATGGCTATCTCAGCGCGTGCCCTCGGCCGCCTGCCAGGTCGCCGGGACGCCGCGGCGCAGGTAGTTCCAGAGCGCGACGACCGTCGCCCAGCTGACGAGCACGTAGTAGCGCGCGATGCCGACGCCGGCGGCGGCGGCGACGAGCAGCGCGAGCTGCGCGGCGAGCGCGGCGACGTAGAGCGAGCCGTGGCTGGCGAGCGCGATCGACGCCCCGAGCAGGGCGAGGTGGAGCAGGCCGGAGCCGTAGCGGAGGACGCGATGCGAGACGATCTCAACGGCATACACCGGCCCGAGCCGGCGCAACATCCTGCCGCGCAACAGGATCAGCCAGCAGTGCTCGAACATGCGCACCTTGCGCCTGTACTCGGTCTCGTTCGTCGGCGTCGGCTTCTCGAACGCGAGCGCCGCCGGCTCGTAGACGGCGCGCCGGCCGCGCTGCACCATCAGGTACGGCAGCGCCAGGTCGTGCCCGAAGCGAGGGTCGACCTCGACGTAGTCGGCCCGTCGGAGCGCGTAGATGGCGCCGTTGCCGCCGGTCACCGAGCCGAGCCGCGACTCGGCGTCGCGGAGCGCGAGCTCGTAGCGCCAGTAGACACCCTCCTTGCTCGCGCCGTTCGCCGGCTCGAGGCGCAGCTGGCCGCAGACGTAGCCGACATCGGGGTCGGCGAGCGAGGCGACGAGCTTGCGCAGGGCGTCCGGCGCCCAGGTCGCGTTCGCGTCGGAGAAGGCGACGACCTCCGACTCGGTCTCCCGGACGGCCCGGTCCTGCGCCGCCACCTTGCCGCCGCGCGGGTTGCGGACGACGCGCGCGCCGAGAGACGCCGCGATCTCCTCGGTGCGGTCGGTCGAGGCGTCGGAGGCGACGACCAGCTCGAGCTTGTCGCGCGGGTAGTCGAGCTCGAGCAGGTTCTCGACGCGCCGCGCGATCGACGCCTCCTCGTTGTGCGCGGCGACGATGACGGCGACCGACGGCGTCCAGTCGCCCGAGCGCCGGCGGCGGGGCGCCACGCGCGCGAGCACCCACGCGACGAGCGGGTAGCCGGCGTGCGTCCACACGAGCGCGGCGAGCGAGAGCCAGAAGACGACCTCGACCGCCAGCATCAGCGGGGGTGGTAGAGCTCGATCTTCAGCTTCCGGAACGCGAACACGGCCATCTGCAGCAGCAGCCAGCCGTGCCGGAAGCGCGAGATCTTCGTCTCGCCGTACGTGCGCGCGTGGTAGCGGACGGGCAGGTCGACGATCTTCAGGTTCAGCCGCGCCGCGCCGAGCAGCAGGTCGAAGTCGCCGAACGGGTCGAAGTCGCCGAAGTACGAGCGCCCCGCGGCGATCTGCTCGTAGCGGTGCCGCTCGAGCGCCTTCGTGCCGCAGAGCGTGTCCTTCACCGACTGGCCGAGCAGCGCGCTGAAGACGAGCGAGAAGACCTTGTTGCCGAGCAGGTTGAGGAAGCGCATCGCCCCCGGCTCGAGGCCGTAGACGAGCCGCGAGCCGTTGACGAACTCGGCGCGGCCGGTCGCGAGCGCGTCCAGGAACAGCGGCAGGTCGCGCGGGCGCACGGTCAGGTCGGCGTCGAGGATCATCAGCACGTCGTGGCGAGCGCGCGCGAAGCCGAGCCGCACGGCGTCTCCCTTGCCGCGGCCCTGCTGCTCGACGTAGACGATCTCGCGCTCCGGGTGCAGCTCGATCTGGCGCAGGATCTCCTCGCGCGTGCCGTCGGTCGAGTGTCCCTCGACGAAGATCAGCTCGCTCTGCGTTCCGAGCTGCGGCGTCTCCTCGACGATCCGCTCGATCATCCCCGCCTCGTTCCTCGCCGGGACGACGACCGACACCGACAGCTCGCGGCGCTCGTCCGGCGGCTTGAGGCGCGCGACGATCCAGTACGTGAGGCAGAGCTGACGCAGTCCCCACACGTTCGCGAGCACGCCGTTGCAGAAGCCCGAGAGGAGCGGGATCCGCAGGGGCAGCAGGATCCGTCGCGTCGTCGTCACCGGCTCGAGCCCCGCCAGCTGCAGCAGGTTCTCGACGTCGTGCGGCGCGACCCAGTTGCGCACCGGCTTGCGCGGCTTCAGCCGCAGCAGCTCGAGCACGCGGATGACCGGCCGCCAGAGCTCGCTGTAGGAGTGGACGACGACGCGGGTCTCGCGGTGCGAGTGGCGGGCGACGTTGTGGAAGAGCGCGAGCAGGTCGTCGACGTACGGCAGCACGTCGGAGAGGACGACGTAGTCGAACGTCTCGCCGAGCCGGACGTCCTCGCCCGCGGCGTGCTCGAAGCGCAGGTGGGGATGGCGCGACCGCGCGAGCTCGACCATGCCGCTGCTGACGTCGACGCCGACGCCTCGTCCCGGCGCGAGCGCGGCGAGCAGGTCGCCGGCACCGCTCCCGAGCTCGAGCACGGACGAGCCGGGCTGGACGGTCGCCCGGCAGACGGCGGTGACGAGGTCGTGGTAGCCGCGCGTGCGGCGGCTCCAGCGCTCGTCGCGCGGCGCCAGCTCGTCGAAGGCCTGCGCGATCGCCGCGTACGGGTCACGCGAGTCGACTGGCGCGGTCCGAGTTTGGGTGGCCGCCGTCTCCACGCGGGCGGGGCCTATAGTAGCCGCGCGATGCGACCGACCCTGCTCGTCGACGCGCTCGCCGAGCAGGAAGCCGCCTGGCGCAGACGACCCCTTCTGCGCCGCCTCTACAACGAGTGGTTCGACCTGATCGAGTCGCGCCTCGCCGCGGTCGCGGGGCCGACGGTCGAGCTCGGCAGCGGCTTCGCCCCGCTCAAGGAGCGGCTGCCGGAGCTCGTCGCCACCGACGTCGAGCCGACGCCGTGGGCAGACGAGGTGGCCGACGCCCACGCGCTCCCGTACGCGGACGGGACGCTCGCGAACATCGTCGCGGTCGACGTCATCCACCACCTCGCAGAACCCGCCCGCTTCCTCGACGAAGCGCGCCGCACGCTCCGCCCGGGCGGCCGCGTCGTCGCGATCGAGCCCTACACGTCGCCGCTGACGCTGATCGCGTACCGGCTCTTCCACCACGAGCACACGGACGCGAGCGTCGACCCCTTCCGGGCCGACCCGCGGCTCGCGGTCGGCGCGCTCGAGGGCAACCAGGCCGTGCCGATGCTGCTCTTCTTCCGCCACGCCGACGAGCTGCGGCGGCGCTGGCCCGAGCTCGAGCTCGTCGAGCGTCAGCGGTTCTCGCTCCTCCTCTATCCGCTCTCGGGCGGCTTCTCGCACCGCCCGCTCGTCTCGGCGGCGCTCTACCGGCCGCTGCGCGCACTCGAGACGCTGCTCGCGCCCGCCGCGCCGCTCCTCGCCTCGCGCTGCCTCGTCGTGCTCGAGCGGACGAGCTGAGGCAGGCGGAACGGCACCGCCGCCGGCGCCGTCGCGACGAGGCCCGCGACGAGTCCGAGGAAGAGGACGAGCTGCGCGAGCACGACGGGCGGCAGCGAGACGACGTGGCTGTGCGCGAGCCACCCGAGCACCGGGACCCCGCTCCACGGCGCGTCGAGCCAGAGCGATCCGAACAGCGCGAGGAGCGTGACGGCGGCGACCGCACGCCGCTCGCGCGCCCAGCGAAGGAGGAGCGGCACCGTCATCAGGACGACGCAGAGGCGGTAGTCGAAGCTGCGGTAGAGCGCGTAGGAGCCGACGTAGACGGACGCGCCGGCCCAGAAGAGGTCGAGCTCCCG
>DASRGD010000022.1:0-34097 GCA_035651195.1 Gaiellaceae bacterium
GCGGAGCGCGTCACGACCCGACGCCGAGGCCGGCAGCTCGGCGCCGTCGAGCCCGTCCCCTTCGACGGGGAGGCCGTCCGCGAGCTCGCCTCCGACAGGGAGGGACGAAACCGTGAGCGTCGTCGAGCGGCCGAGCGGGCCGCCCGACGAGCAACCCACCACGAACGGCCCCGAGCTGTTCCGCGCCGTGAACGAGCGTATCCGCGAGCTCGAGGGCGGCTGGCTCGTCGACGAGTACGACTTCATCTGCGAGTGCGAGGACTCGTCCTGCATGCGCGTGCTGCGCATGACCGCCGAACAATACGAGGCCCTACGCGCCGATCCGGCCTGCTTCGCCGTTCTGCCCGGGCACGAACACCCCGACATCGACGAGATCGTCAGCAGCGTCGAAGGCCTCGTGATCGTCCGCAAGCGCGGCGGCCGCGAGCAACGCGCGCACCGGCACCCCGATCCCGCCGGCACGAGGAGGTAGAGGCGCGGGGCCGCCGCGCTCCCTTCCGACGACGCCCCCGGCACGGCTCGGCGGACGGGCGCGCACGCAGGACGCGCGATCCCGCGCTGCTGCGATCTCCCTCGCCGCGGCGGTTAAGGGAAACCGGCCGCACGTGTCAATCAGTTCTGATATAAGAATTCGTAGATACATCAAGCGAGATGCCCGTGCCCGTCCTCGAAGCCCCTTTTCGCCTCCCGGAAGCACCCGCGCGCAGCGACCTCGTCGCCAAGTACTTCCGCGGGCTCGGCGACCCGACCCGGGTGCGGATCCTCGAGCTCTTGCGCGACGAGGGCGAGCTCTCGGTCGGCCAGCTGGTCGAGCGGCTCGGGCAGCCGCAGCCGAAGGTCTCCAACCATCTCGCCTGTTTGCGCTGGTGCGGCTTCATCGAGGCCCGGCGCGAGCACCGCATCGTCTACAACCGGATCGCCGACAAGCGGGTGCTCGAGATGCTCGACCTCGCACAGGCGCTCTTGGACGACAACGCCGAGCACGTCGCCGCGTGCTGCCGGATCGACACGCGATGAAGGAGCCGCAGTCGAACCTCGGCCTCGGCCTGGTCGCGCTGATCCCGATCGCCTGTTGCGTCGGCATCCCGCTGATCGCTGCCGCCGGCATCAGTGTCGCCGTCGCCGCCTGGGCCGGCGGAATCGCGCTCGCCGTGCTCGTCCTCGTCGTGGCGGTCGCCTTGCTCGTCCTGCGGGCGCGCCGCCGTCGAAACGACGAAACGTCTCCCTCGTTCCTGCGGACGCGCCCATGAGCAACGGGGATTGCTGCGCGCCGGCCTCGAGCGAACACCCGGCCGAGGTGGCCTCGGGCGATGGGCCGCTGGTGGAGATTCTCTACTTCGACGGTTGCCCGAACCACCAGCCGGCGGTCGCGCTCGTCGAGCGGGTGAGCCGCGAGCTCGGGATCGAGCCGAACCTGCGGTTGGTGAACGTGCCCGACCAGGAGGCGGCGCGACGGCTGCGTTTCCTCGGCTCGCCGACGATCCGGGTCGGCGGCGTCGACGTCGATCCGCAGACCGAGGAGCGCGCCGACTACGCGCTCTCCTGCCGGCTCTTCCAGACCGAGCGCGGCGTGAGCGGCCAGCCGGACGAGGCATGGGTCCGCGAGGCGCTGCAGCGGGAGGCGGGTGTCACCGGGTGAGCGGGGGTATGGTCAGCTTCGCGTTCGTCGCCGGCACTGTCGCCACCGTCAACCCGTGCGGCTTCGCGCTGCTGCCCGCCTATCTCGCTCGCCGGGTCGGTGTCGAGGACGGCACGCGCCGGGGCGCCGACGCCGTCAGCCGCGCCCTGCTCGTCGGCGGCGTCACGACGGCCGGGTTCATGCTCGTCTTCGGCACGATCGGCACCGCGATCGGTCTCGGCGCACGCGAGCTGACCCGTGCGCTGCCCTGGGCGGGCCTGGTGATCGGTGTCGCGCTCGTCGTCGCCGGCGCCGCTGTGCTCGCCGGCGGCCACCTGCGTCTGCGTCTGCCGCAGCTCCGCTACCGAAGCACGAGTGGCAGTTTGCGCGGCGATGTGCTGTTCGGGATCGGCTACGGCACCGCCTCGCTCTCGTGCACGCTGCCGATCTTCCTCGCCGCCACCGGCAGCGCCGTCACCGGCAGCCTCGCGGGTAGCGCGCTCAGCTTCCTCGCCTACGGCGCCGGCATGGGCACGATCCTGACCGCGCTCGCCGTCGCCGCCGCGCTCTCCCAACAAGGGCTCGCGCGCGCGCTGCGCCGGCTCGTCCCCTACGTCAACCGGGCAAGCGGCGCGCTGCTCGCCCTCGCCGGTGCCTACGTCGTCTACTACTGGGCCTTCTTCCTCTGGCCCGGCTCCGACACCCGCAGCAGTGGCCGCTCGCTGATCAACCGCGGCGAGACCCTCTCCAGCCAGGCAGCGACCTGGCTCGGCTCGAACAGCGGCCAGACGACGGCGACCGCCGTCTTGGCCGCGCTCGCCGCGTTGGTCGCCTGGGCGCTCTGGCGCCGGCTCTTCCGGCCGACGAGAGCGGGCGGCGATGCGGCGAGCGTGAACCCACGCACGGCGAGGCAGGCGGAAAGGAGATCGCATGGAAACGCGTCTCGCGTTTGACAGACCGCAGTTTCCGCGGTTGCGTCGGCTCGTCGCCGCCGGAGCGATCGTGCTCGTCGGCTCGCTCGCCGCGGCTGTCGCGAACGGCGCAACAGGCGGCTCGCCGCTCGCGCTTGCAGGCACGAACGTCCTCACCGGCAAGCCGCTCAGCCTCGCCCGTGATGCCGGCAAGCCGGTTGTCGTCAACCTCTGGTCGTCGTCCTGCGGCGCCTGCTTCGCGGACGCGAGAGCGCTCGCGACCTTCGAGCGCACGCACCCGGCGGCGCGCGTACTCGGCGTCGACGTCGCCGACAGCGCCGCCGGTGCGCGCAGCCTCTACCGGCGCGCCGGCTGGCGGCATCCGAGCATCGCCGACCCGGACGGCCGCATCGCCGCCCAACTCGGCATGCAGACGCTGCCGACGACGCTCTTCCTGAACGCCAGACACGAGCTCGTCGAGCGGATCAACGGCCAGACGAGCGCGGCAGGCTTCGCCGCCGGCTACCGCAAGGCAGCGGGATGAGCGGACGCCGCGCCAGACGCGAACGCGCAGCGCGCGCGTCGCAGCAGCGGCAACCGTCTCGCCGCGGACGCGTCGCCCTGGCGGTCGCCGCGCTGATGCTCGCGGTCTCGGCGGCACTCACGCTCGCCCTCACCCGCGGCGGCCACGCAACACCCTCGACGGCATCGGCGGCGAGCGGCGGCTCCGAGGGCGAGCCGCTCGAGCTCAGCGGCACCGACCCGATCAACGGGCGACTCGTCAGCCTCGCCTCCTACACGGGGAAGCCGATCGTGCTCAACCTCTGGGCCTCCTGGTGCACCGGCTGCGAGGCAGAAGCGCGGGCGCTCGCGACCTTCGAGCGCACGCATCCGCAGGCGCAGGTGGTCGGGGTCGACATCCAGGACTCGCGCGCGGCCGCCAAGGCGTTCTACCGTCGCTTCGGCTGGCGGCACCCGAGCATCTTCGACCCAGGCGGCGCCGTCGCGGCTCGCTTCCAGCTGCAGGGCCTGCCCGCGACGTTGTTCCTCGACCGCCGCCACCGTGTCGTCGCGCGCATCCTCGGCGAGACCACGCTCGCAGGCTTCGACCAGGGACTGCAACGCGCCCTGGGCTGAACACGCGCGACGGGAGAGGAACGCGATGAGCGTGCAGCACGCGTTCGCGTCGCGGCTACTAGTACCAGTAGTAGGAGCGGGCCCGCTACCGCGACCAGTAGCTCACGCTCGAGAACAGGCCGGCTGCGTGAGCGCGCAGCTCGAGCTGCGACGTCCTCGACTTCTTCCAAGGAGGAGAATCCGCGAACGGCCACCTCGCCGCCCATCCTGAGCTCGCCGGCTTCCCGATCTCGATCCCGACCCGATCGAAGCCGGCCGCACCGTCTTCGCCGTCCTGATGAAGGAGACTCGAGATGCCGATCCCGATCGACCGCGACGAGCTCCAGCGCCTGATCCGCGACGAGCAGGCCCAGCTCGTCGAGGTGCTCCCGCCCGACGAGTACGACGACGAACACCTGCCCGGCGCGATCAACATCCCGCTCAAGGCGCTCGACCGCGAGACGACCCGGCGGCTCGACCGCAACCGGCCGGTAATCGTCTACTGCTACGACAGCCAATGAGACGTGAGCCCACGAGCCGCGTGGCGGCTCGAAAGCCTCGGCTTCACCCGCGTCCACGACTACGTCGCCGGCAAAGCCGACTGGGGCTCCTTCGGGTTGCAGCTCGAAGGCCAACGTCATAGCGGTACCCGCGTCGGCGCGTACCTGCACGCCGACGTCCCGACCTGCGCCCTCGAGGAGCCGCTGCCCGCCGTCTGCGAGCGCGTCCGTACGGCGGGCGAGGACACCTGCTTCGTCGTCAACGAGCAGCGGATCGTCCTCGGCCGCCTCGGCCGCACTGCGCTGGCGCGCGACGACGACGTCACCGTCGAGGTAGCGATGACCGCCGGGCCGAGCACCGTTCGCCCCAGCCTCGACCTCGCCGCAGCGATCGAACGCATGCGCAAACAGAAGCTGAGCAACCTGCCCGTCACCCGCCCCGACGGCGTCCTCCTCGGGCTCGTCCGCCGCGACGACGCCGAACACGCGCTCAACGAGATCTAGCTGCACCGGCTGCTGGGAGGACGCGGTGCGCTGCCAAGCCGACTGCGGCCGGTGCTGTGGGCTGCGCCACGACTACGGTGCGCTCGAACACTTCCGGCCCGAGGAACGCTTTCAACAGCCTGTCGTGGGCGCGGTGGCGGAGCAAATTGTGCCTCGAGCCGGACGGCGGCCGCGTACTCCGCCGGATCGACGGGACGCTCGCCCGGAAGTCGCCGCTCGAGGATTCGCTCGGCGGCCCCACCAGTAGACGGCGTTGGCGGCGACCTCGACCTCGAGCATCCTCTAGGGGACGTATTCGCGCATGCGGGCGCGGGTCGGGCCGGCCTAGCGGGCGGGCGCGCTCGAGAGCCTTGAACTCGCGTCGGCCTTCGTAAACTCCACGAGCAGAGGATAGAGCGGCGCGCCGAAGGCGCTCGCTGCCGACGCGCGCCTCCGCTGGAACGCCACCCGTCGTCCTCGCGTTGTCCCTCCGGGGCGAACAGGATGCGGAACGCGATCAGGCTCGTCCCGGCGCCTGCACCCGACGTTCCGCCGGCTTGCCCTGTCGCAGCTCGCGGCTTCGCTCCACCTCGGCGTTGAGCTCGGCGCCGAAAAGGAGCGCAAGGCCGGTCAGCCAGAGCCACGTCAACATCACGATCACAGCCGACAGCGAACCCCACGTCTTGTTGTAGTGCGCGAAGCTCGCGGTGTAGAACGCGAACGCGCCGGAGGTCAGGAGCCAGGCCGCGACGGCGATCACGGCGCCGGGGCTGATGAACCGCCAGCGCGGGTGCTCGACGTCCGGTCCGAGCCAGAGCAACGTCGCGAAGGCCGTCAGCAGGCCGGCGATCAGGATCGGCCACTGCCCCGCCCACCAGACGTAGCCGAGGAAGCTCCCGATCCCGAGTGCGTTGCCGAGGTGCTTCTCGATCTGCGGCCCGAAGATCAGGAAGACCGCGACCAGGACGAACGCGGCGCCGATGCAGGCGACCATCGCGATCGCGGTCAGCCGTTTCTCGACGAACGTGCGGCGGTCCTTGCGGTCGTAGGCGATGTTGAGCCCGGTCATGTAGCTCGTCATCGCACCTGTCGTCGACCAGAGCGCGAGCGCGAAGCCGACGGCTGTCATCGTCACGGTCGCGCTCGGCTGATGGTCGAGCCGATGCAGGCTCTCGGACAGGAGCTGCGTCGCCTGAGCGGGCATGACGCCGTGCAGGTGCGCGATCAGGCTCGTGATCGTGCCTGCGCTTGCGACCAGGGTGAAGAGTCCGACGACCACGAGCAGCACGGAAGGGATGGCGAAGAAGCTGCTGTAGGCGAGCGCGGAAGTGACCTGCTCCCTGCCGGTGTTGACAGGCTAGGCCGCCGTTTTCAGTAGTTGTCCATCCTCCCAGGTCCGACGCACCTCGTCGGGTGTGCGGTAGTCGAGCCCGCTGTGCGGGCGGTGGTGGTAGCGGTCGACGTAGCCGCCGATCCCTTGTCGGGCGTCGTCGATCGTTTCGTACTCGTTCAGCCACACCTCCCTCTGTTTGAGTTTCCCGAACCAGCTTTCGATGAAGGCCTGGCTCTCGGGGTCGCGGTAGCCGCCGCGGCGGTGCGTGATCCCGAGTTCGGCCAGGCGCGCCTTGAAGCGGCGGGCGGTGAACGCCGACCCGTTATCGGAGCCGAGGGTGAGTTCGCCCGCCCGGATGCCGTGCACGGCTGCCGCGCGTTCGACGACGGCGATCGCTTCGTCGGCGCGGCAGCGCAACTCCAGCTGCCAGGCGACGATCTCGCGGGTGCAGCAGTCGATGAGCGCCATCAGGTACGTCCAGCCGTGCTCGGCGACCCAGATGCTCGTCATGTCGAGCTGCCACAGCTGCCGTGGCCGCTCGACCCGGAAGAAGCCCGGACGCTTCCTGCGCTCGAGCGGCCGCCGACGCTGGATCAGCTTCCGCTCCCGCATCACCCGCAGCACGCGCTTGCGGTTGACCGGCACGCCGAGCCGCTGGCGGACGAACGCGGTGATCATCCGGTAGCCGTCGCTCTGGTTCGCCGTGGCTTCCTCGACGATCGCCTGCTCCACCTTGTCGGCCGGCGGCCGCCGCTGCGGCGGCCGCCGCGGGGTCGGCGTCCGGTAGAGCGCCTGCCGGCTGATCTGCATCACGCGCGCCACCGTCGCCAACGGGTAGCCCTCGGCGACCAGACGGCGGGACCGGGCGACGCGCACGCTCACTCCCAGCCCGCCAAGGCTTTTCCCGCGATCTCGAGCTCGTACGTCTTCTTGCCGAGCGCCCGCTCCAGCTCAGCGATCCGGCGGCGCTGCTCGGCCTGCAGCGTCCGCTCCTGGCCCGACTCGAACCGCTCCGCCGCCGCCTCCAGCGCCTGCTCGCGCCACTTGCGCAACAGGCTCTCCGCGATCCCATGCTCACGGCAGACCTCGACGACCGAGCGGTCGCCACGCAGCGACGCCAACACGATCTCCAGCTTCTGCTTCGAGGTGAACTTCCGATACTTCCGCTGCTCGCTCAACCCGATCTCCTCCTTGGTCGAGCGGCCCATCCTGAGCCGGCCGCCGGACGATCCCTCCGGCGCTACGCGCCTCCGGGATCGCCCGGCAATCCAACCCAGCTACCTGTCAACACGGAACCGGGGAGCGGGGCATGATCGACGAGATCCATGCGAGCGACGACCGCAGCCTGGAGGCGATGCGGCAGGTGTTCGCGAAGTACGAGAGCGAGCTGCTCACCTGAGCGCCTCCGACTCGGCGAGGGCGGCCGTTCTCCGCGGCCGCCTTCGCTCGTCATCTCTCGTAGAGCGACGCGTGCCAGGCCTCGCGGTAGACGCGCTCGAGGTGCTCGACGCGGTCGACGTAGGCGCGTGTCTCCGGAAAGCCGATGCCGTCGGCCGACTGCAGCCAGCGGTCGACGTTCCCCTGGCCGGCGTTGTACGCAGCAAGCGCGAGCCGCTCGCTCCGGTACTTCTGCTCGAGGTGACCGAGGTACCAGGCGCCGTAGCGGATGTTGATCTCCGGATCGAGCAGGTCAGAGGTGCGAAAGCGAGAGCCGCCGGTGCGGACGGCGATGCCGTGCGCCGTCTGCGGCGTCAGCTGCATCAGCCCGATCGCGCCGGACTTCGAGCGCGCGCCGGCGTCGAATTTCGACTCCTGGTAGATCACCGCCGCGAGCAGAGCGGGATCGAGCCCGTTCTCGCGCGCGTGCACGCGCACGTACTCGGAGTAGCGCAAGGGATAGCGCAGCCGCTCGAACCAGTCGGGCGTCGCAACGAGCACGTACGCGGCCGCGCCTGCGACCAGGACGATGGCGAGGAGGATCGCCCGCGCGCGCGTCACGTCCCCAGATCGTGCATCACCGAGGCGACGAACGCGTCGAGCTCCTCGAGCGTGCCGAGGTTTCGGTAGACGAAGTCTGCGCGCGCCGCCTTCTCGCGGTCGGGGAGCAGCCGCCGCTCGCGGTCGACGCTCGCGACGGGCGAGCGGGCGCGGCGAAGCTGCGCCGGCGCGGTGATGACGACGACCTTGTCGAAGCTCGACTCCGAGCCCGCTTCGTAGAGCAGCGGCACCTCGGTGACGCAGACGCGGGGCGGGTTCGGCAGCTCGGCGAGCCCGTCGCGCCAGCGCAGGTACTCGGCCGAGACGAGCGGGTGCAGAAGCCGCTCGAGCCAGTCGAGCGCCTCGCGGTCGTCGAAGACGGCGCTGCCGATCGCGCCGCGATCGAGCTCGCCGTCCGGCCCGACGACGCCGAGCCCGAGCCGGTCGACGATCGCCTGCTTGACGTCGTCGCGGCGCAGCAGCTCGTGGACGATCTCGTCGCTCGAGACGGTCGCGGCGCCGTGTCGGCGGAAGGCAGCCAGCGCCTCGCTCTTCCCCGCGCCGATGCCGCCCGTGATCGCGACGGCGATCGGGCGCCGGCTCACTCCTGCTCGGCGGTCGCCTCGACGGTCGTCCTGGCCCGGCGCTCGGCCTCGCTCGCCTCCGACCCCGGCTCCTCCTCGGGCAGCGGCGCCTCGATCGCGGGGCCGTACTCCTCCTCGTAGGCCTCCTCGACGGCCGACGAGCCCTCCGCCACCGCGAGCTTCGGCTGCAGGTGCACCGACTCGCCGCCGTCGGCGCGCGGCTGCACCGGCTCCCCTTCCTCGACACGCTTGAGCGAGAGCGAGAGCCGCCGGCGCTCGGCGTCGACCTCGATGATCTTGACGTTGACGGCCTGCCCTTGCGAGACGACCTCGCGCGGGTTCTCGACGTGGTGCTGGGCGAGCTCGGAGATGTGCACCAGCCCTTCGACGCCGGCCAGGATCTCGACGAACGCCCCGAACGTGACGACCTTCGTGACGCGGCCCTCGACGACGTCGCCTTCCTTGTAGTTCTCGAGCACCTGCTGCCACGGGTCGTTCTGCGTCTGCTTGAGTCCGAGCGAGATCCGCTGGCGGTCGCGGTCGATGTCGAGCACCTTGACCTTCACCTTCTGCCCGATCTGGAGCACCTCGGACGGGTGGTTGACATGCGACCACGAGAGCTCGGAGATGTGGATCAGGCCGTCCATGCCGTCGAGGTCGACGAAGGCGCCGAAGTCGACGATGTTCGAGATCTCGCCCTCGACGACGTCGCCGGGCTGCAGGCGGTCGAGGATCTGCTGCCGCTGCTCCTTCCGCTCCTCCTCGAGCACGGCGCGCCGGGAGAGGACGACGTTGTTGCGGGAGCGGTTGAGCTCGATCACCTTGCAGCGGAGCTCCTGCCCGAGGAACTCGTCGAGGTCCTGCACGCGCCGGATGTCGACGAGCGACGCCGGCAGGAAGCCTCGCACGCCGAGGTCGAGGATGAGGCCGCCCTTGACGACCTCGATCACGCGGCCGGTCACCGGCTCGCCAGACTCGGCGGCGCGCTCGATGTTCTTCCACGCCAGCTCGAACCGGGCGCGCTTCTTCGAGAGGATGAGCCGGCCCTCGGCGTCCTCCTTGATGAGCACGAGCGCGTCGACCTCGTCGCCGAGCGACACCTCGTCGGCGGGATTGACCGACCGCCGGATCGAGAGCTCGGCGACCGGAATCACGCCCTCCGACTTGTAGCCGATGTCGACGAGCACCTCGTCCTTGTCGACCCGGACGACGGTGCCGTGCACGACCTGCCCCTCCGTGATCTCGGGGAAGGTCGAGTCGTAGTCGGGTACGAGCTCCCCGTCCGGGCCTTCGACCCAGACCCCGGGCTCCTGCTGCATGACCTCCCTGCTTGGCAAAGCTGGCGGAGTATAGCCCGGCAGGGGCGATTTCCCGGGCTGCGGCGGTCGGGCCGCGCGGCCGGGCAGCGCCCGGTCGAGCGGATTCTCGCCGCCGAATGTCGCAGGAGGCGCCAGACCCCTCGTAGCGGTGGTCGCGCCTGCGGGGCGGGCTACGACTTGGCCTCGGCCCAGTTCGCGCCGACGCCCACCTCGACGGCGAGCGGCGGATCGAGATCGTACGCGCCGCACATCTCGGCCCGCACGAGCTCGCGCACCTTCGCCACCTCGGGCTCCGGCACCTCGAGCAGGAGCTCGTCGTGCACCTGGAGCACGAGCCGTGCGCTGCGACCCTCCTCGCGCAGCCGGTCGTGGATTCGGATCATCGCCACCTTGATGATGTCCGCGTTCGACCCCTGCATGACGAAGTTGACGGCGAGCCGCTCGCCGAGCGAGCGCGTCTGGCGGTTCGCCGCCCGGATCTCGGGGACCGGCCGGCGCCGGCCCATGAGCGACGTCACGTAGCCGTCGCGCACTGCCTGCTCGATCGTGCGCGCGATGAAGTCCTGCACGTGCGGGAAGCGCGCGAGGTAGGCGTCGATGTACTCCTGCGCCTGCTCGCGCGGGATCTCGAGGTTCTCCGACAGCCCGAACGCCGAGATGCCGTAGACGATCCCGAAGTTGATCATCTTCGCGATCGACCGCTGCGCCGTCGTCAGCTCCGCCGGCGGGACGCCGAGCACCTCGGCCGCGGTCGCGCGGTGGATGTCCTCGCCGCGCGCGAACGCGTCGCGCAACTTCGGCTCGCCGGAGACGTGGGCAAGAATCCGCAACTCGATCTGCGAGTAGTCGGCGGAGAGGAGTTGCGCGCCCTCGTCGGCGACGAACGCGGAGCGGATCTCGCGTCCGAGCGGCGTGCGGATCGGGATCGACTGCAGGTTCGGGCTCGTCGTCGAGAGCCGGCCGGTCGAGGCGACCGTCTGGTTGATCGTCGTGTGCAACCGCCCCGTGCGCTCGTCGATCAGCGCCGGCAGCGGCCCGAGGTACGTGTTCAGCAGCTTCGAGAGCTCGCGCCACTCCTCGATCACCGGCACGAGCTCGTGCTCGCCGCGGATCGCGCGCAGCACGCGCGCGTCGGTCGAGTACCCGGTCTTGCCCTTGCGTCCCGCCGTCAGCCCCAGCTTCTCGAAGAGGACGCGGCCGACCTGCTGGGTCGAGCCGAGCACGAACTCCTCGCCCGCCAGCTCGTGCGCCCGCGCCTCCAGCTCGGCGACGCGTTCCGCGAGCCGGGCCGTGATCTCGCCCATGCGGTAGGTGTCGATCTTGACGCCGGCCCGCTCCACGTCCGCGAGCACCTGCGTCAGCGGCAACTCGACCTCGCGGTAGAGGCGGGTGAGGCCCCGCTCCTCGAGCCGCTCGAGCATCGCCGGGGCCAGGCGCCGCGGCAGCTCCGCCGCGCACACGAGCTCCGTCGTCTCCTCGTCGGCCTCCGGCCGCGGCAGCAGGTCGACGCCGTACTCGGCGCCCAGGTCGGTCAGCTCGTACTCCGCCCGGCCCGGCTCGATCAGGTACGCGGCGATCAAGGTGTCGTCGTGAGCCTGCACTCCTTGGCTCTTTGCGTCGTGGGTGATGAGGGGCGCACCTTCGTTGCCCAGCGCGCCGGTCGAGACGACGACCTCTTCGCCGGTTGCTACCGCGATCCGATCCCCTCGCCGCGCGAACCCGAATGGCTCGCTCAGGACCGGAACGGCTCCTTCGCGCCACGGAACCTCGACCCCCGCCAGGTCGAGGCTCGCTGCAGGAAGCGCCGCCTGCAACGTCTCCACGCGCGAGAGCAAGCCTCGGAACTCGAAGCGCCGGAAGATCTCCTTCAGCTGCGAGCGGTCGGGCGGCTCGAGGACGAGCTGCGAGGGATCGCAGTCGATGTCGAGGTCGCGGCGCATGGTCGCCAGCTCCTTCGCGACGAGCGCCTGCTCGGCGTGCGCGGCGATGTTCTTCGCCCGCGCAGGCGAGAGCTCGGCTGCGTGCCCGATCACCTCCTCGAGCGAGCCGTACTGCGCGACCAGCTGGCCGGCGGTCTTGTCGCCGATGCCGGGGATGCCGGGGATGTTGTCGGAGCTGTCGCCCTTCAGGCCGATGAAGTCCGGCACCTGGTCCGGCCGGATGCCGTAGCGCGCCGCGATCCGCTCCGGGGTGTAGACGTTGACGTCGGCGACGCCGCGCGGAGTCATCATCAGCGTCACGTTCTCGGAGACGAGCTGAAACGCGTCGCGGTCGGTCGAGACGACGCACGTCTTGATCCCCGCCGCGTCGGCGCGCGTCGCCAGCGTCGCGATCACGTCGTCCGCCTCCCAGCCCTCGAACTCGAGGTTCCGGTAGCCGAACGCCTCGACGATCGGCCGGAAGTGCGGGAACTGCTCGCGCAGGAGGTCCGGCATCGGCCGGCGGCCCTCCTTGTAGAGCACGCCCGCCGTCTCGGCCGCAGCGGCGCGGACGACGGGCCGCGAGTCCCAGGCGACGGCGACGCCCTTCGGCCGGTAGTCGGCGAGCAGCTTGAAGAGCATGTTCGTGAAGCCGAGCAGCGCGTTCGTCGGCCGGCCGTCGCTCGTCGCGAGCTCCTCGGGCAGGGCGAAGTACGCCCGGTAGGCGAGGTTGTTGCCGTCGACGAGGAACAGCTCGGCGTCGCGCGCCGGCGCGTCGTCGAGGTCGAGCTCCTCGCCCGTGAGCGTCTTCGGCGACATCGGTGCCAGTGTACGGTTGGTCGATGCCTCCGCCCTCGACGCTCGCGGTCTTTGCGGCGGCCGCGCTCGCGCTGGCCGTCGTGCCGGGACCGGCGGTCGCGTACGTCGTCGCGCGCAGCGTCGAGCACGGGCGCCGCGCGGGCCTGCTCTCCGTCCTCGGCGTGTCGACGGGCGGGCTCGTCCACGTGGCCGCCGCGACCGCGGGCCTGTCCGCCCTGCTCGCCTCCTCGGCGTCCGCGTTCACCGTCGTCAAGCTCGCCGGGGCCGCCTACCTGATCACGATCGGGCTGCTGCGGCTGCTCGGCCGCGGCGAGGACGCCGCCGCCGACGTCGCCCCCGTCCGGTGCGGGCGGGTCTACGTACAGGGCGTGATCGTCAACGTCCTGAACCCGAAGACGGCGCTCTTCTTCCTCGCCTTCCTGCCCCAGTTCGTCTCGCCGCACCGGTGGCCGGTCGCGGCGCAGGTGAGCCTGCTCGGGTGCTTGTTCGTCCTGATCGCCGCGGCGTCGGACTCGGTGTACGCGCTGACGGCGGCGGCGCTCGCGGGGCGGATGCGCGCCGGCTCGCGAGTGGCCAGGCTGAAGCGGTTCTTGACCGGCGGCATCTTCGTCGCGCTCGGGGCGACGGCCGCCGCCGCCAAGCGCGCCACGTAGTGCCGCGGATTCCGCTGCTCGCCGGGTCGCGGCTCGCGGTCGTCGACGTGCCGGAGGACGGCATCGTCCTGCGGCCGCCGCCGCCGCCGGAGGCGCTCGCGGACGTCGGCGCGGCCGTCCGCGAGGCGCTCCGCTTCCCGCTCGCCGGGCCGCCGATCGACGAGCTCGCGCGCCCAGGCGCGACCGCGACGGTCGTGATCGAGCAGCCGTCGCTGCCGATCCCGACGGCACCGTCCGACCCTCGCCACGAGGCGATCGCTGCGACCGTCGACGAGCTCGAGCGGCTCGGCGTCACGCGCGTCACCATCCTCGTCGCCGGCGGGCTGCACCGGCGGACGTCGCCGTCGGAGATCGGCGGCCTCGTCACGCCGGAGTTCCGGCGGCGCTTCCGGGGCAGCGTCGTCGTCCACGATGCGGCCGGCGAGCTCGTGTCGCTCGGAATGCACGGCTCGCTTCCGCTCGCGGTCAACCCTGCGCTCGTGCAGACCGACCTCGTGGTCGCGGTGACCGCGGCCGAGAACGTCCTCAGCGGCGGCCCCTCCGCGCTGCTGAAGGCGTGCGGCGCCGAGGCGCTCCGCGCCGCCGGCGCCGTGTCGCTGCTCGAGACGAGCGCGTCGCAGGGTTGGCAGCTGGCGCTCGCGCTCGAGCGGCTGCTGGCCGCCCGGGTGGCGGTGACGGGCGTGTCGCTGACGCTCAACCTGCCGCGCGTCCTCGGCGGCTATCCGTACGTCGAGGAGGCGTTCGAGCGGCTGGCGGGCTCGCGCCTGCGGCTTGGCCTCTCCGTCCTCCCGGAGCGGCTCCGGCGGCGGCTGATCGAGCGCGTCCCGCGCGAGGTGACGGCCGGTGCCGTCTTCGGCGGCACGCTCTCGGCCGCGCACAGCGAGGCGCTCGTGCGCGCGGCGGCCGCGAAGGGAGCTCGTCTCGAGCGACCCCTCGACGCGATCGTGATCGGAATCCCGCCGACGACGCCGTTCCTGCCGCGCGAGCGGCCGAACCCCGTCTCGGCGGCCTACCTCGGCCTCGGCCTCGCCCTCCGCCTCTGGCGTGAGGCGTCGCCGGTGCGGTTCGGCGGCAGCGCCGTCCTCGTTCACGATCTCGTGCGGAGCTTCCACACGTCGACGCAGGCGCCGTATCGGATCCTGTTCGCCGACGCGCGCAGCGCACGCGACCTCGACGCGATGCGGGCAGCCGAACGGGCCGCCCTCAACGACGCGCGCGGGATCGCCGACTACCGCGCCGGCCGCAGCGTCCACCCGCTGCAGCCGTTCGTCGAGTGGAGCGCGTGCGACGCGACCGCGGGTCGGCTCGACGCGGTGTTCGTCGCCGGCTGCCGCGACGCGCAGTCGGCGCGGCACCTCGGATTCGTGCCCGCGCACGGGATCAGCGCGGCGCTCGCGATGGCGCGCGGCGCCGGTGCCGAGCGAATCGGCTTCCTCCTCTCGCCGCCCTACTACCCGCTCGTGCTCGCTGCCGACGCTTCGGACGCCGATCGCTAGACCCGCGCTCGCGAACGACGGCGACACCGACCCTCGGTATAGTGCACGGGCTGCAAGCGCGATGAGGCTCGCGCCCAACCGCGGCACGCGCCGCTGATGGCCTCTACCAACGTCGAGCGACCGCGGAGGTAGAGATGAGCGACATCGCGATAGCAGCAGCCCTTGCCGCGACGATACTCGTCGCCTCGACGGTCTCGGTCGAGATCGGGGTCTCCGTCGCGCTGATCGAGCTCTTCCTCGGCGTCGTCGTCGGGAACGTATTCCACCTCGCGGTTCCGAGCTGGCTCAGCTTTACCGGCTCGTTTGCAGGGATCGTGCTGACGTTCCTCGCGGGCGCCGAGGTCGACGTGCCGCAGTTCCGGCGCGAGTGGCGAGCGTCGGTGTCGATCGGTCTGATCAGCTTCTTCGCACCGTTCGCGACCGTCGCCGTGCTGGCCTACTACGCGCTCGACTGGAGTCGGCGCCAGGCGGAGATCGGCGGGCTGGCGCTCTCGACCACGAGCCTCGCGGTTGTCTACGCCGTGCTGGTCGAGACGGGCCTCAACCGCGAGGCCGTCGGGAAACGCTTGATGTCGGCGACGTTCGTGACGGACATTGCGACGGTCGCCGGACTGACGATCCTCTTCATCAAGCCAACCGTCTGGATCGTGCCGTTCGTGATCGCCTCGATCGCCGCCGTCGTCGGGTTGCCGAAGGTGGCACCGTGGTTCTTCTCGCGCTACGGCGACCGGGTCATCGAGCCGGAGATCAAGCTCGTGTTCGCTTGCCTGTTCGGACTCATGTGGCTCGGCATGCGCGCGAACTCGCAGGCGGCGCTGCCGGCGTTCGTTCTCGGTCTCGTCATGTCTTCGCATTACGTCGCGCATCGCAAAGAGCAGGATCGGATGCGCGTGGTTGCGTTCGCCTTCCTCACGCCGTTCTTCTTCCTCAAGGGCGGTATGAACGTCTCTGCCGGCGCGCTCTGGGCGAACCTCGGCATCCTCGCGCTGCTGTTCGTCGGGAAGATGGTGCCGAAGCTGGTCTGCGTCTATCCGCTCGCACGCCGCTACACCTCACCCCACGCCACGTTCACGACGCTGCTCATGTCGACGGGCCTGACGTTCGGGACGATCACGTCGCTCTACGGCCTCAACGCGCACATCATCGACCGAACGCAGTTCTCGCTGCTGATCACGGTCGTCGTCCTCTCGGCCATCGTCCCGACTGCGATCGCGCAGCGCTTCTACCACCCGCGGGACGCGTCCCAGCTCGACCTCACCGCGCCGGTCCCGCCCGCGCGGCTCGCGCCGGACGAAGCCTGACTAGTCCTCGCCGAGGTACGTCTTGCGGACCTGCTCGTTGCCCTTCAGGGCCTTGGCCTGGTCGGCGAGGACGACGCGGCCGGTCTCGAGCACGTAGCCGCGGTCGGCGGCCTCGAGCGCCATCAGCGCGTTCTGCTCGACGAGCAGGATCGAGACGCCCTGCTTGTTGATCTCCCTGATGATCTCGAAGATCCGCTCGACGAAGATCGGCGCGAGTCCGAGCGACGGCTCGTCGAGGAGCAGCAGCTTCGGGCGCGCCATCAGCGCCCGCCCGATCGCGCACATCTGCTGCTCGCCGCCGGACATCGTCCCCGCCTTCTGGTTCCGCCGCTCCTCCAGACGCGGGAAGAGCTCGAACACGCGCTCCATGTCCTCGCGGATGCCGGCCTTGTCGTTGCGTTGGAACGCGCCCATCTCGAGGTTCTCGACCACGGTCATGCGCGGGAAGAGGCGTCGCCCTTCGGGCGACTGCGCGATACCCGACTTGACGATGCCGTGCGGCGAGGCGCGGGTGATGTCCTTGCCCTGGAAGCGGATCTTGCCGCGGCGCGGGCGAAGGATGCCGTTGATCGCGCGCAGCGTCGACGACTTGCCGGCGCCGTTCGCCCCGATCAGCGTTACGACCTCGCCTTCGCGGACGTCGAGCGAGACTGCTCGCAGAGCCTGGATCGTCCCGTAGAAAGCGTCGATCGCCTCGACCTCGAGCACGGCCGGGCGGGCAGAGGCAGCCGCGGCGCTCACGTTCCCGCCATCGCCGCGGCCGCGGCCTTCCCCAGGTACGCCTCGACGACGCGCGCGTTGCCCTGCACGTCCTTCGGCGTTCCCTCGGCGATCTTCTCGCCGTAGTCGAGGACCGTGACGCGGTCGGAGACGCCCATGACCACCTTCATGTCGTGCTCGATCAGCAGCACCGTGAGCTCCTGCTCCGTTCGCAGCCGCTGCACGAAGCCCGTGAACTCCGCGGTCTCCTGCGGGTTCATCCCCGCCGTCGGCTCGTCGAGCAGGAGCAGCTTCGGCGCCGTCGCGAGCGCGCGCGCCACCTCGAGCCGGCGCTGGTCGCCGTACGGCAAGCTGTGCGCGTAGCGGTTCGCGCGGCCGGTGAGCGCGCAGAGGGCGAGCAGCTCGCGAGCGCGCTCCTTCGCCTCACGCTCCTCGCGGCGCAGACCGGGCGTGCGCGCGATGCTGCGCACGATCCCGCCTTTGAGCCTGGCGTGCATGCCGACAAGGACGTTCTCGAGCGCGGTCATCTCCTTGAACAGGCGGATGTTCTGGAACGTGCGCCCGATCCCGCGCTCGGTGACGTAGTGCGGAGGCTTGCCGGTGACGTCCGTGCCGTCGAAGACGACGCGACCCGAGGTCGGCTTGTAGACGCCGGTGATCATGTTGAAGAAGGTCGTCTTGCCGGCGCCGTTCGGACCGATCAGCGAGACGATCGCGCCGCGCGGGATCGTGAAGTCGACGTCGTTGACCGCGACGAGCCCGCCGAACTCCTTGCGGAGCGCGTCGGTCTGCAGGAGGACGCCGTCGGCGCTCACGTCGTGCGAGCGTCCATCAGGGGTTGGTCTTCGACGCCGAGCTCGAACTCGGCTTTCGCCCGCGCGCTCGGCACGAGACCCGCCGGCCGGAACAACATCACGAGGACGAGGATGAGGCCGTAGACGCCGTACGAATACGCGGTGAAGTCCTTGTTCTGGTGGAAGGTGGCGTTGTACCAGCCGCCGAAGTTCGCGATCCCCTCGATGTTCAGGTAGGCGAGGAAGGCGCCCCCGAGGATCACGCCCCAGATCGAGCCCATGCCGCCGAGGATCACCATGCAGAGGACGAAGATCGAGAACGAGAACGCGAAGTCGGTGTTGAACGCGCCGCCCTGCTCGCTCTTCAGGAACGCGCCGGCGATCCCGCCCATGAACGCGCCGATCGCGTAGGCCCAGGTCTTCGTGCGCATCAGCGGTACCCCCATCGCCGCCGCGGCGGTCTCGTCCTCGCGGATCGCGACCCAGGCGCGGCCGAGCTTCGAGTCGCGCAGGCGCAGGGAGCAGTAGATCACGAACAGACAGAGGGCGATCCCCGCCCACAGGAAGAGGTTGAGCGAGTTCGAGGCCGAGAGGAAGTCGACCGGCAGGCCGAGGTGGTCGTGCAGCCAGTGCCCGAAGCCGGGCGGATCGATCGGATTGATTCCCTGCGAGCCGTTCGTCAGGTTGACGCAGTGGCCGACGAGCTTGGGGAAGAGGCAGTCGCCGTTGGTCGCGACCACGCCGACGATCTCGCCGAACCCGAGCGTGACGATTGCGAGATAGTCGCCGCGCAAGCGCAGCGTCGGCAGGCCGATGACCACGCCCGCAAGCGCAGCCAGGCACGCTGCGCCGATCAGCACGAGCCAGATCGAGATATGGATGCCGCCGAGTCCCGGCGGCACGCCGACGCCGCCGATGTTGACGCTCCAGTTGTACCGTTCGGCCTGCGGCGAGGCGAGCCAGGCTACCGTGTAGGCGCCGATCGCGTAGAACGCGACGTAGCCGAGGTCGAGCAGTCCCGCATAGCCGACCACGATGTTGAGGCCGAGCGCCATCATCACGAAGATCGTCATCGTGAAAGCCGTCGTCATCGTCGGGAACGCCTTGAAGATCGGGAGCTTCGGCATGCTGCCGAGGTAGTAGGGATAGGCGACGCAGAGCGCGAGCACCGCAGCCGGGAGCACGAGCCGGCCGAAGCGGAACCTGCCCCAGTCCGGAACGTAGATCGCCGCGACGGTCAGGAACGCGAGGTACGCCGCCGCGTCGAAGCCGTACAGCGGAGCCAGCACGACCACGGCGACGAGGCCGACGACGCCCATCTTGACCGCGCGCCGCTGCCAGGACGGCAATCCCCGCCAGCGCACCTCCGTCCAGCCGACGCGCGCGAGCGCAGCCCAGAACCTCTCACTCACTGCGCGGTCGCCTCCCGGATCGCGAGCGCGCGACGGGGGGCCGCGTGCGCGGGCTCGGCCCTCGCTCGCGGACAACGGTCGGCCACGTGCCGGCAGGGGGGATCCGGCGGGAAACCGAAGGTTCCCCGCCGCCAGCGAGCCGGAGGCGAGCTGCGCGCATCAGCCGCCCTCCGGCGTCCGCTCGCCGAGCAGCCCCTCGGGCCGGAAGACGAGGATCAGGATCAGGACGGCGAAGATCACCGCCTCGGTCCACTGGCTTCCGAGCGCGTGCCAGGGCAGGCCGTCCGAGAAGCCTTCCAGCAGGCCGATCAGCATCGCTCCGAGCACCGCGCCGGGCAGGTTGCCGATCCCGCCGAGGACAGCAGCCGTGAACGCGATCAGGCCGGTGCGGAAACCCGTCAGGTACGAGGTGTTCGTGTTGTAGAGCGCGTAGACGAGGCCCGCCACCCCCGCCAGGGCGCCGGCGAGCGCGAACGTAAACGAGATCGTCCGGTCGACGTCGATGCCCATCATCGCCGCCGCCTCGCGGTCCTGGGCGGTGGCGCGCATCGCCTTGCCCTGCCGCGTCCGCTGCACGAGCCAGACGAGGAGCGCGAGGACCGGAAGCGTCACCGCGAGGACGAAGAACTCGTTCCAGGTATAGGCGACGCCGCCGATCGTGAAGAGCGCGCCGTGGGGAAGGATGTCGACGGTCGAGATCGGACGCGCCCCCTTCCAGATCAGGCCGGCATTCTGGAGGATGAACGACATCCCGATCGCCGTGATCAGCGGCGCCAGCCGCGGCGCGTTGCGCAGCCGACGGTAGGCGACGCGCTCGATGCTCGCGTTCAGCGTGCCGCAGAACACCATCGCGATCAGGAGCGCGAGCATGATCCCGGGCCAGAGGACGTACCAGGCCCGGCCGGCCGTCAGCCCGAGCACGGTGGCGCCGACGATCGTCGTCGCCATCATCGAGCCGAGCATGAAGACGTCGCCGTGCGCGAAGTTGATCAGCTCGAGGATGCCGTAGACCAGCGAATAACCGATCGCGATCAGGCCGTACAGAAAGCCGTTCGTCGCCCCGAAGATCAGGTTCTGGTAGAAGTCGGCCGGGGTCCTCGCCAGGTTCTCGACCAGCCAGAAGAGGACGAGGCCGACGAGCACGACCGCCAGCGGTGTCGTCAGGCTGGGGCGCCTGAGCGCTCGCCGCAGGACCGGAACCGCTGTGGACACGCCGGAGGCCATCGCTTGGTGAGCCTTGCTATTCGCCGGGGGAGGACGAACGCCCTCCCCCGGCGAGCGGATCGATCATCCCGCTTACGTCTCTAGGCAGTCAAGCTCACCGGCGGCGTGACCAGCTTGACGAACTGCTCGTGCGCCTTGTTGTTGACGATCTTCCCGAACGTGACGATGCCGAGCGTCGTGTCGCCGTTCTTGTTGATCTGGAAGCTGCCGAGGATGCCGTTCTTGATCGTCAGGCCCGTGAGGTGCGAGACGACGCCCGAGCGCGTCCCGTCGGAAGCCGCGATCGCGCCGAGCAGCACGTCGGTCGCCTGCGCCGCGTAGGCCGTGTACGGATCCGGAGCCTTGCCGCCGTTCACCTTCGTGAACGCCTTCACGAACGCGGCGCCCGCTCCCTTCAGCTGGTTCACCGGCACGCCCGGGTGGCTGATGTAGACGCCGTTCGCGGCGCCGCCGGAGGTCGTCCACGTCGCCGAGGTCGGCGTGAAGCCGTCCGGGACGAGAATCGGGAAGTTCGCGCCGAGGACGGAGCGCAGGTCCTTGATCACCTTGCCGCCCTGGAAGCAGACGTTGCCGCCGAGGAACACCGCGTCGGCCTTCGACTGCTTGACCGTGGTCGCGAGCGACTGGAAGGTCGTGCCTTGCGGGTTCCACGCCGCGAAGCCGGCGATCTTCAGGCCGACCTTGGGCGCGTCCTCCTTGAACAGCGTCGCGATGCCCTGGCCGTACGTCGTCTTGTCGGTGAGGACGTAGACGTTCTTCACGTGCATGGTGTTCTTGGCGAAGAGGGCATCTGCGGCCCCCTGGAACCGGTCGGTCCACACGACGCGCGCGTAGTTCCGCTTGCCGGTCGGGTAGTAGACGTTCGGCTCGCCGGGTGCCGTCCCGGGCCCGCTCAACGTCAGGCCGGGATAGGTGTTCGCCGGGCTCACCATTGCGATCGGGCCGCCCGGGGCGCGATTGACGACCGGGATGACGAGCTTCGCGCACCCTGAGTTGAACGTGCCGACGATGCCGATCACCGACGGGTCGCGAGCGTACGCATTCGCATTCGCCGTGCACTTGGCGGTGTCGTAGCCGCCCGCCTGCGCAGTCGAGTCGTCGCAAGACTGGTAGCCGATCGTGTACTTCCCGGCCTTCCACCCGTGCTGACCGAGGATGAACGCGATCGCCCGCGTCATCTCCGTCGTCAGGGCGCGGTTGGCCCCCTGGAGCGGCAGATCGGACGCGATGATGAATTGCGGGCTCCCGCCGCCCTTGTACTGCAAGGAGCCGCACGAGGACGAGGGAAGGACCTGGACAGCCTGGTTGCTCGAGCTCGCGAGCGCCGTCGCCGCGAGCACAGAGAGGGCGCCGGCGACGAGCACTCCGAGCAGGACTTGCTTCTTCATCCGAGCCTCCGCTTCGAAGGATCAATGGATTTTCTCGCTTGGGACGAGTATCTCCCAGGGTCGTCAGCAGATTCAACCGATGTCATGGGCGGACGAGCACGAGCCCGCGCAGGATCCGGTCGAGGCTGCGGATGACCGTCTCGTAGGTAAACGGCGGCGCGACGTGCTGGCTCACGGTGTAGAGCGAGCCGTGGTAGCGCCACGCGTAGAGCACGTGCCAGGTGTCGATCCCCTGGTTGGCGGTGTAGACGGTCGCCGTCAGGTGCCCGACGTGCACCCGACCGTGCGGGTCGGCGAAGCAGGGGACGTTCGGCCGGACCGTCTCTCCGCCCGCCGTCAGCGTGTCCTCGCAGGTGGGAATCGACGTCCGTCCCGGCCAGCCGCGGAGGTTCACGTGCACCTCGTAGGGCGCCGTCGGCATCTTCTCGAACCAGAGGAACGAGACGAGGTACGAGCGGTCCTTCGCGACGTACGGCTGGGTCGAGTAGTCGCCGCGCACTTGGCCGGTGAGCGGCTGCGGCAGCCAGCGCGGGCAGAAGACCGGCGCGTCGACGCGCTTCGCGAGCGCACGCCAGCCCGCGGCCCACGCCGCCGGGCAGCCCGCCGCGGCGTGCGCCTGCCTCGTGCCCGCCTTCGCGACGTGGCCGCCGCCGCAGGCGCTGGTCGCAAGGGCGGCTGCGGCGAGAGCGAGACCGGGAAACAGCCACCTGGCCACGCATCCAGCATAGACCTGGTGCGGGCTACGATCAGTCCGCCAGCGCCGAAGTGGTGGAATTGGTCAGACACGCCGGCCTCAAAAGCCGGTGGCCTTCGGGCCGTGTGGGTTCGAGTCCCACCTTCGGCACCTCTACGACCGCTCGAGCTCGGCGAAGATCCGCCGCAGCGCCCGCCGTTCCTCGGCGAGCGCGGTGAACGAGCGCGCGAGCCGGCGCTCGCCCTCGGGTGTCAGCCGGACGTGCGCGACGCGCGCGTCGACGTCCGACCGCACACGCTCGATCAGTCCCGCCTGCTCGGCGCGCTTGACGAGCTCGGTGACGGTGCTCTGCCCGAGCCGCAGCCGCGTGGCGAGCTCGGTCACCGTCGTCTGCTCGCTGCCGTCGGGCGCGCCCTTGACCATCAGCAGGAGCAGGTAGCGCTGCGGCGTCAGGCCGGAGGCGCGCGCCGTCTGCTCGCTCGTCCGCAGGAACGAACGGAGCGCCGCGCGGAAGGCGGCGACCCGGACGACGGCCGCGGTGTCGACCTCGGCGGCTTTCGAGTCGATCACGTGTTTTACCTACCCGGCGAGCGGAGACAAGACTCGATCGTACTGCGTTCCTTTCTCCCCGGAGGCGCGATGGGATTCCTCGAGCTCGTTCGGTCGTGGCCGGTCCTCAAGCAGCTGGACGGCGATCCGCTCGGGCTCGGGAAGGCCGCACAGTCGGAACGGTCGCGGACGCTGAGGCCGCGCGTCGCCGACGCCGACCACGTCGCTCGTTCGATCTGCCCCTTCTGCGCCGTCGGGTGCGCGCAGCTCGTCTACGTCGAGGACGGCCAGGTGACGCAGGTCGAGGGCGACCCCGCCAGCCCGATCTCGCGCGGCCGGCTCTGTCCGAAGGGCGCGGCGACGAAGAACATGCACGCGGGGCCGCTGCGGGAGTACAAGGTGAAGTACCGGCGCCCGTACGGCACCGAGTGGGAGGAGCTCCCGCTCGAGCAGGCAATGGACATGATCGTCGACCGCATCCTCCGCACGCGCGACGAGACGTGGGAGGACGAGACACCCGAGGGCAACCCGGCGCGGCGCACGATGGCGATCGCGAACCTGGGCGGGGCGACGCTCGACAACGAGGAGAACTACCTGATCAAGAAGCTCTGCACGGCGCTCGGGATCGTGCAGGTCGAGAACCAGGCCCGCATATGACACAGCTCGACGGTGCCCAGTTTGGGCACCACGTTCGGACGAGGCGGCGCCACGACGTTCCAGCAGGACCTGATGAACGCGGACTGCATCACGATCATGGGGTCGAACATGGCCGAGAACCACCCGGTGGGCTTCCAGTGGGTGCTCGAGGCCCGTGAGCGCGGCGCCGAGGTCATCCACATCGACCCGCGCTTCACGCGGACGAGCGCGATGGCGACGAAGCACATCGGCATTCGCGCGGGCAGCGACATCGCCTTCCTCGGCGGCGTCGTCAACTACATCCTCGCGAACGACCGCTGGTTCCACGAGTACGTCCGCTGCTACACGAACGCGCGCGTGATCGTCGCCGACGAGTTCGTCGACACGGAGGACGGGGATGGCCTCTTCTCAGGCTGGGATCCCGAGAAGGGTCGGTACGACGTCACGACCTGGCAGTACAAGGGGATGACGGTGCACGGCGCCGCCGGTCAGCGCGAGGAGGGCTTCAAGGGGACGAAGGGCGAGCAGTCCGGCCACGGCGGCCACGGCGGCGGCCTCGAGCACGGCGACCCGCCCGAGGAGGACTGGGACCTCGAGGACCCGCGCTGCGTCTTCCAGATCCTGAAGCGCCACTACCGGCGCTACACGCCGGAGTTCGTGGCCGACGCGTGCGGCTGCAGCGTCGAGGACTTCCTCTGGTACGCCGAGACGCTCTGCCGCAACTCCGGCCGCGAACGCACCGGCGCGTTCGTCTACGCCGTCGGCTGGACGCAGCACACCGTCGGCGTCCAGCTGATCCGGACGGCGGCGATCATCCAGCTCCTGCTCGGCAACGTCGGCCGCCCCGGCGGCGGCGTCATGGCGCTGCGCGGTCACGCCTCGATCCAGGGCTCGACCGACATCCCGACGCTCTACAACATCCTCCCCGGCTACCTGACGATGCCGCACACGGAGGACTACGGCGGCCTCGGGGGCTACGTCGAACGGACGACCGCGCCGGCCGGCTGGTGGGGGAACGCGGACGCGTACATCGTCTCGCTGCTCAAGGCGTGGTGGGGCTCGGCCGCGACGGAGGAGAACGAGTTCTGCTTCGAGTACCTGCCGCGGATCGACGACGACAACTCGAACTACTGGACCGTCCAGCAGATGCTGAAGGGGAAGGTGACGGGGTACATCGTCGTCGGCGAGAACCCGGCGGTCGGCTCGGCGAACGGGCGCGCGCAGCGGCTCGCCCTCGCGAAGCTCGACTGGCTCGTCGTGCGCGACTTGGTCGAGATCGAGACCGCGGCCTTCTGGTACGACAGCCCGGAGATCGAGTCGGGGGAGCTCGTGACGGAGCAGATCCCGACCGAGGTCTTCTTCCTGCCGGCGGCGTCGCACCTCGAGAAGGACGGCTCGTTCACGAACACGCAGCGGCTGCTGCAGTGGCACTACAAGGCGGTCGAGCCGAAGGACGACTGCCGCTCGGAGCTCTGGTTCTACTACCACCTCGGGAGGATGATCAAGGCGCGGCTGAAGGGGTCGAAGGACCCGAAGAACCGGCCGATCAACGACCTCACGTGGGAGTACGGGACGCACGGCGAGACGCACGAGCCGAGCGCGGAGGACGTGCTGCGCGAGATCAGCGGCTGGGACGACAAGGGCCAGATGCTCGCCGGCTACAAGCTGCTGAAGGCCGACGGCTCGACGAGCTGCGGCTGCTGGATCTACTGCGGCTCGTTCGCCGACGGCGAGAACAAGACGGCGCGCAAGAAGCCGCACTGGGAGCAGAGCGACGCAGCGCTCGAATGGGCTTGGGCCTGGCCGGCAAACCGTCGCCTCCTCTACAACCGCGCGTCCGCCGACCCGTACGGCAACCCTTGGTCGGAGCGGAAGCAGTACGTCTGGTGGGATCCCGAGCAGGAGCAGTGGACCGGCATCGACACGCCGGACTTCGACGAGGAGAAGCCGCCGAATTACGTACCCTCGAGCGGCGCGAAGGGGCCCGACGCGGTCGCCGGCGACCACCCGTTCATCATGCAGGCGGACGGACTCGGCTGGCTGTACGTGCCGCAGGGGCTCGAAGACGGACCGCTGCCCACGCACTACGAGCCGCACGAGTCGCCGTTCGACAACCCGCTCTACTCGCAGCGCGCGAATCCGCGCCGCCAGCAGAACAAGGATCTCGACGAGGACCCGTACAACCCCGTCGACGGCGAGCCCGGGAGCGAGCTGTTCCCGTACGTCGTCACCACCTACCGGCTGACGGAGCACCACACGGCCGGGGGCATGACCCGCTTCACGCCGTACCTCGCCGAGCTGCAGCCGCAGATGTTCGTCGAGGTGCATCCGGACCTCGCGCGCGAGCGCGGGCTCGAGCACGGCGGCTGGGCGACGATCGTGTCGATGCGCTCGGCGATCGAGGCGCGTGTCCTCGTCACCGACCGGATGCGGCCGCTGCGGATGAACGGGCGCGTCGTCCACCAGGTCGGCCTGCCGTACCACTGGGGCCAGCGGGGGTATACGACGGGCGGGGCCGCGAACGACCTCGCGCACATGGCGCTCGACCCGAACGTCCACATCCAGGAGGTGAAGGCATTCACCTGCGACATCCGTCCGGGTCGGCGGCCGCGCGGGCCGAAGCTGGCCGCGTTCATGAACGAGCTCCGCGAGCGCGTCGAGGCGGAGCGGGGCCGCGCGCCGCGCCGGGAGCCGGAAGAGGCACGGGAGACATGACGACGCCGATGCAGCCCACGGGCGCGCCGGCGGCCTGGCCCGACACGTACGGCGAGGACGCGAAGCCGCGCGTCGGCTTCTTCACCGACACGTCGATCTGCATCGGCTGCAAGGCGTGCGAGGTCGCGTGCAAGGAATGGAACCTGATCCCGGAGGACGGCCGCGTCTGGACCGGCGAGAGCTACGACAACACGTCCGCCCTCGGCGCCAATTCGTGGCGCCACGTCGCGTTCGTCGAGCAGAGGAAACCGCTCCGCCTCGCGGAGCCGTTCCCCGAAGCTGACGCGAGAGCCGGCGAAGCCGGCTCCGCGGGTGCCCAGCCAGCTGAGGTCGGCGTCGCCGACCTCCGCTGGCTGATGGCGAGCGACGTCTGCAAGCACTGCACGCATGCGGGCTGCCTCGACGTCTGCCCGACCGGCGCGCTGTTCCGCACCGAGTTCGGCACGGTCGTCGTCCAGGAGGACGTCTGCAACGGCTGCGGCTACTGCGTCCCCACATGCCCGTTCGGCGTCCTCGACAAGCGCGACCTCGCACGCTCGCCGGACGACGCGCCGCTCGCGCTGCCGCTGTTCGGCAAGAAGGAGGACGGCCGCGTCTGGAAGTGCACGCTCTGCTACGACCGGCTCAAGGGCGGGCTCGAGCCGGCCTGCGCGAAGGCCTGCCCGACCGACTCGATCCAGTTCGACGAGCTCGACGAGTTGCGCAAGCGCGCGGAACGGCGACTCGAGAAGCTGCGCGTCGAGCGCTGGAACGGCGCGCGCCTCTACGGCCAGGATGCGGGCGACGGCGTCGGCGGCTTCGGCGCCTTCTTCCTACTGCTCGACGAGCCGGAGGTGTACGGGCTCCCGCCCGACCCGGTCGTGCCGACCGCCCACCTGCCGAAGCTGTGGCGGACGACGGCGCTCGCGGCCGCCGGTCTCCTCGCCGGCATCGCCGCCGCCTTCGTGGGCGGGCGGGAATGAGCACGAACGGCTCGGTCACCGCGGTCGGCTCCCAGATGCGGTCGTACTACGGGCGGCCGATCGTCAAGGAACCGGTCTGGCAGCGGCAGGTGCCCGTCTACTTCTTCACGGGCGGGATCGCCGGTGCGTGCAGCGTGCTGCACGGGCTCGGCAGGGTGACGCGGAACGACGGGCTCGCGAAGACCGCGCTCTACGTCGGCGCGGCCGCCGACCTCGCGTCGCCGATCCTCCTCGTCTCGGACCTCGGCCGGCCGGAGCGCTTCCTGAACATGCTGCGCGTCTTCAAGGTCACCTCGCCGATGAGCGTCGGTAGCTGGATCCTGCTCGCCTCGGGCAGCGCGTCGGCGACGGCGGCGCTGCTCGAGCTCGCAGGGCGCCTGCGTCCCGTCAAGTGGGCGGCCGAGGCCGTGTCGTTCGTGACGGGTCCGCCGCTCGCGACGTACACGGGCGCGCTCGTCGCGAACACGGCGATTCCGGTGTGGAGCGAGGCGCGCGGCGAGCTGCCGTGGCTCTTCGGCGCGAGCGCGGCTGCGAGCGGCGGCGCAGCCACGATCCTCTTCGCCCCGTCGAACTCGGCGGGGCCGGCGCGGCGGGCGGCGCTCGTCGGCGCGGTCGCCGAGCTCGGGCTGGCGCAGCTGATGGAGAGACGGCTCGGCTTCGTGGGCGAGGTGTACCGCCAGGGCGAAGCGGGACGGTACGGCCGCCTCGCCAAGTCGTGCACGGCCGCCGGCGCGGCCCTGCTCGCCTGGCGCGGCCGGCGGAGCAGGCTCGCCGCCACCGTCGGCGGCGCGCTGCTGCTCGCGGGCAGCGCGGCGCTCCGCTTCTCCGTCTTCGAGGCCGGTGTCCAGTCGGCGCGCGACCCGCGTTACGTCGTCGCGACACAACGAGAGCGACTGCGCGAGAAGGAGCACGCGTGAGGATGCCCCCAGCGTCGAGAGCCCGCGCGAGCTCGTACTCGACCAGCTCGGCCGGCTGCCGACGGCGGAGTCGTTGCTCGAGCGGCGCATGCTCCCGGAGCTCGTCTCTTCGACCGACGACGACCAGCTGAGGCGCGCAGGCGGTCGAGGAGATCGCTCCCGCGCTGCGCCGGGATACGACTGCGCGGCCGCCATGGGCACCGAGCACTACGAGGTCAACGCCTACGACGCGACGGTGCGGATCGCGGAAGCGCTCGGCGGGCAACAGGTCGCGGACCCTCCTGCGGCAGAACCTCGCCCAGGAGGCCGCCGCGCTCGAGCAACTCGCCGCGCACGCCGACCGACTGGCGCCGAAGTCGGTCGCCGGCCGCTCCGCCCGCTAGTCGTTTCCGCCGGGCGGCTTGCCGTTCTCCGGCTGCGGCAGCCGGCTGGCTGCGCGCTGCCGCGGCGACGTCCGCACGAGCGCCTCGCCGACCGCGTCGAGCCGGTCGTACTCACCGGCGGGAAGCCGCTCGAGCGCCTCGGCCGCAGCCGGATCCTCGCTCCGCGCGTAGGCGATCAGCTGGTCGCGCGTCGCCGGCAGCGGCACGCCCTCGAGCACGACCTGGATCTCCGCGACCCGCTGGAAGTCCATCACGTCGCGATCTACCCGGCCGGGCGACCGCGTAAGCAACGGACGCGCTCACGGCCGGTGTAGACGCTGACGCGGCCGTCGCGGGCCCAGCCGCACAGGCTGACGCCCTGGGCCGCGGCGAGCTCCACGGCGACGCTCGACGGCGCGCCGACGCCGACGAGCACCGGGCACCCCGCCGTCGCCGCCTTCTGCACGAGCTCGAACGAGAGCCGGCCGCTGACGCAGAGGATCGCGTTCGCGAGCGGCAGCCGCCCGCCGCGGAAGGCCCAGCCGACGACCTTGTCGAGCGCGTTGTGGCGGCCGACGTCCTCGCGCACGCAGAGCAGCTCGCCGGCGGCGTCGAAGAGGCCGGCCGCGTGCAGCCCGCCCGTGGCGGCGAACGTCGCCTGCGCCCGGCGCAGCCGGTCCGGCAGCGCCGCGACCAGGCCCGCGTCGACGACGAGCGGCGACTCGACCGGCGGCGCCTGCACGGCGACGGCGGCGAGCGCGCCCTTGCCGCAGACGCCGCACGACGACGAGGTGTAGAAGTGTCGCCGCAGCCGCTCCGGGTCGAAGCTGCGCACGGCGAGCTCGACCGTGTTCGCGGCCAGGTCGGGCGGCAGCGAGGCGCCGACCGGCTCGAGTCCCTCGCCGACGGCGAAGCCGAGCGCCAGCTCGTCGTCGTGTCCGGGCGTGCGCATCGTCACCGCGATCGGCTCGCCGGCCACGCGCAGCTCGAGCGGTTCCTCGACAGCGACGAGGTCGCGCTCGGTTGCGCCGCCCGGGTGGCGCACGACGTCGACCGAGGCCGTCGCGTACGGCGGCACGTTCACGTTCACGAGCACGCCGTCGGGCAGGTCGACGACGGCGACGTCGAGCTCCGCGAGCGCGTCGCGCAGCCGCAGCTCCCCGGTCGCGAGCCGCCGCTCGAGGACGGGCAGCGCGGTGCGGCGGTACGCGCCCGGCAGCGGCCCGCTCGGGGGAACCGCCGCGTCGCGGCATTCCCTGGCGAGCCGCAACAGGGCGTCGCGCGTCAGCGTCGGGCAGTCGACGGGAACGACGACGCTGACGTCGCTCGGCGCCGCGCGCAGCCCCGCGACGAGACCGGCGAGCGGCGCGCGCACGTCCGTCCCGTCGTCGACGAGCTCGAACGGGAGCGGCAGCGCGTCGGCGCACTTGCCGACCGCGAGCCGCGTGGTGCAAGCCTCGCCGAGCAGCGACCACGCTCGCTCGGCGAGTGTCTCGCCGTCGATCCGTGCGAGCGCCTTCGGCGAGCCGAACCGCCGGCTCGCGCCGCCGACGAGGAGGATCCCGGTCAGCTCGCTCACCGGCGCTCCGCGCGTCCGACGGGCGCGAGCGCACCCCGCACGGGGTCAGACGCCGTGACGACCGACGCACAGGTTCGCGACGCAACTGAAACTTCTGCTCGACAGCGCAGCGGGCCGGCGTCATAGTCGATGGCGAAGCCGCGTCGGGACGGGCGATCGGCGCCGAAGAGGGGCGCTGCGGCGCCACGCGGGCTGGGAGCCGTCACACACGGCTCTCCGACCCGTGCCACGGTGTCAGACACCGTCACGGAACCGTCGCGGCTCACGCGACGAGTCGTACTCCTGCGCCCGCGGCGACATGCCCGATGCGCGTCGCGCGGCCGGCGAGCGCCCCCGGCTCGATCGCGACGAGGAGCCCGCCCGCGGTCTGCGGGTCGAACGCCAGCGCCACCTGCGCTTCGCTCGCCCCCTCGACAGCGAGAGCGTCGCCGACGTAGGCGCGGTTCCGTCGGTCGCCGCCGGTGCGCACGCCGCGCTCGGCGAGCTCCAGCGCGCCCGGGAGCGCGGGCAGCGCATTCGCGTCGAGCACGACCTCCACGCCACTCCGCGTCGCCACCTCGTATGCGTGACCGGCGAGGCCGAAGCCGGTGACGTCGGTGACGGCGTGCGGAGCGAGCGGCCGGAGGGTGTCCGCCGCCGCCGCGTTCAGCGCCTTCATCCACCGCACCGCCTCGGCGAGGTCTGCCTTGGCGTGCACGAGCAGACCGGTGCCGAGGGGTTTCGTCAGGTACAGGTCGTCGCCGGGCTCCGCGCCCGCCTTCGTCCACACCTCGTCCGGGTGGACGATGCCGACGACGGCGAGTCCGTACTTCGGCTCCTCCTCGCGCAGCGTATGACCGCCGGCGAGCACGCCGCCCGCCTCGCGCACCTTCTCGGCCGCCGCCGCCAGCACGGCGCCGACGACCTCGCCGGCGAGCGACTCGGGAAACGCCGCGATCGAGAGGGCGACGAGCGGGCGGCCGCCCATCGCGAACACGTCGTTCAGCGCGTTCGCCGCCGCGATCGCGCCGAAGTCGGCCGGATCGTCGACGATCGGCGGGAAGAAGTCGAGCGTGAAGACGAGCGCGCGCTCGTCGTCGAGCCTGTAGACGGCCGCGTCGTCGGCCGGCGCGAGCCCGACGAGCAGCTCCGGGCCCGCGTCGCAGACGAGGCCGCCGACGAGCTCCTGCAGGAGCGCGGCGGAGTACTTGGCCGCGCAGCCGCCGCACGAGACGAGCTCTGTCAGACGGACCGATCCGGTCGGCACGGCCACGGCGTTCCTACACTCTAGGCATCGAGCTCCGTCAGCTGCCATCCGTCGACGAGCTGCTGCGCGTCGAGGCGGTCGCGCGGCTGCCGCACGCCGCGGCGGTCGCGGCGGCGCGCGAGGCGCTCGCGCAGGCGCGCGAGGAGATCGCCGCCGGCGCCGATCCCGGCGACCTGGCGGCTCGTGTGCTCGCGGTCGCCGCCGCGCACGTCGCGCCTCGCCTGCGCCGGACGATCAACGCGACCGGCGTCGTCCTGCACACGAACCTCGGCCGCGCACCGCTCGCCGAGGCCGCGCTCGAGCGCGTGCGCGAGGTGGCGGCCGGGTACTCGAACCTCGAGTACGACCTCGCCACCGGCTCGCGCGGCTCGCGGCACGACCACCTCGCCGCGCTGCTGCGCCGCCTCACCGGCGCCGAGGACGCACTGGTCGTCAACAACAACGCCGCCGCCGTCCTCCTCGCGCTCGCCGCGCTGGCCGAGGGCTGCGAGGTCGTCGTCTCGCGCGGCGAGCTGCTCGAGATCGGCGACGGCTTCCGGATTCCGGACGTGCTCGCACGCTCGGGCGCGCGACTCGTCGAGGTCGGGACGACGAACCGCACGCGCGCCGCCGACTACGAGGCGGCGGTCGGGCCCGAGACGGCCGCGATTCTGCGGGTGCACCCGTCGAACTTCCGGATCGTCGGCTTCACGGAACGGCCGCCGCTGCGCGAGCTGGCCGAGCTCGCGCAGCGGGCGCGACTCCTGCTCGTCGACGACCTCGGCTCGGGCAGCCTCGTCCCGTTCGAGGACGAGCCGCTCGTCGGGGAGAGCCTCGCCGCCGACGTCGGCCTGGTCACGTTCTCCGGCGACAAGCTGCTCGGCGGCCCGCAAGCCGGGATCGTGCTCGGGCGCGCGGAGCTCGTGGCGCAGCTCCGACGCCATCCGCTGCAACGCGCGCTGCGGCCCGACAAGCTGACGCTCGCCGCGCTCGAAGGGACGCTGCTCCTGTACGCGGACCCCGAGCGTGCACTCGCGGAGCTGCCGGCGCTACGCGCGTTGCGGGAGCCGCTCGAGCGCGTCCGCGCGCGCGCGGAACGGCTCGCGGCGCTCGTCGGCGGCCGGGTGGTCGAGACGACGGCCCGTGCCGGCGGCGGAGCACTGCCGCTGCTCGAGCTGCCGAGCGCGGCCTGCGCGGTCGAGCTCGAGCTCGCCGCTGCGCTGCGGCTCGCCGAGCCGCCTGTCGTCGCGGTCGTGCGCGACGAGCTGACGCTCCTCGACTGCCGCACGATCGGCGACGCCGAGGTCGGGACGGTCGCGGCCGCCGTGCACGCATGCCGCTGACGCTCGGTACCGCGGGCCACATCGACCACGGCAAGACGCGGCTCGTCGAGGCCTTGACCGGCACGAACACCGATCGGCTGCCCGAGGAGCAGGCGCGCGGCATCTCGATCGAGCTCGGCTACGCGGCCCTCCCCTTGCCCGACGGCAGCCGCCTCTCGGTGGTCGACGTGCCCGGGCACGAGCGCTTCGTCCGCACGATGGTCGCCGGCGCGAGCGGGATCGACCTCTTCCTGCTCGTGATCGACGCCGGCGAAGGGCCGCGCGCGCAGACGTACGAGCACCTCGAGATCCTGCGGCTGCTCGGCGTCGAGCGCGGCGTCGTCGTGCTGACGAAGGTCGACGCGGTGCCGCCGGAGCGTCTCCCCGACGTCGCCGGCCTCGTACCCGGCGCCGAGGTCGTCCGAACGAGCGCAGTCACCGGCGCCGGTCTCGACGAGCTGCGCGCGGCGCTCGCGCGCGCCGCCGCGCAGGTCGAGCCGCGCGAGTCGTCGGCTGCGACGCGACTGTACGTCGACCGCGTGTTCAGCCTGCCCGGGGCCGGGACGGTCGCGACGGGGACGCTCTGGTCGGGCGCGATCGCCGCCGGCGACCGGCTCGAGGTGCTGCCGGCGGGGTTCGAGGCGCGTGTGCGCAGCGTGCAGGTGCACGGCGGCGCCGTCGCACGTGCCGACGCCGGTCAGCGCGTCGCGGTCGCCCTGACGCTCGAGCGGCGGCGGTCGCTTGCGCGCGGCGACGCGCTCGTCGCGCCTGGCGCATATCCGGTCAGCTACCGCCTCGACGTCGCCCTCGAAGGCGAAATCGAGCCCGGCGCCCGCCTGCAGCTCTGCCACGGGACGACCGCCGTGCCGACGCGTGTTGTTCGGATCGACGAGGAGATCGCGCAGCTGCGGCTCGACCGGCCGCTGGCCGCCGCGCGCGGAGATCGGTTCGTGCTCAGGGGCGCGACGACGGTCGGCGGCGGCGTCGTGCTCGACCCGGCGCCGCCGCGGCACGCGGACGCGGCACGCGTCGGCATCGCCTCGATCGAGGCTCCCGTCCCGCTCGCCGAGCTCGCGAGGCGCGGGCTCGACGCAGACGCAGTCGAGCAGGCGGGGCGGTGGGCGTTCTCGCGCGCCTGGCTCGACAGGCTGCGCGCGGACGTGCACGCAGCGCTCGCAGCGCGCGAGCGCGAGGCCGATCCCGGCTTGCCGGCGACGGCGCTGGTCGGCGACGTGCCCTGGGCGGCGGACATCCTCCCGCTCCTCGAGCTCGAGCTCGTCGGCGCGAAGCACTACCTGCCGGGCCGGCGGCCGGCCGTGCCGACCGACGACCGCGTCCGCCTCGGCGACGGCACGACGATCACGCGCGCCGAGTACGAGCAGGCGAGAGCGGTGCTCGTCGCCGAGTGCGAACGTGCCGGCACGATCACGCTCGCGCGGTTCCGCGACCTGCTCGGCACCTCGCGTCGCGTCGCCCAGCTTTTGCTCGAGCGCTTCGACACCGACCGTGTCACGCTGCGCGTCGGCGACGAGCGGCGCCTCCGTCGCGCGGCGAGCCGCGGCTAGGCTC
>DASRGD010000023.1:0-54902 GCA_035651195.1 Gaiellaceae bacterium
ACCCGCAACACCATCCGTCCCCACCAGAGCCGCGCCAGCTTCGACCAGCTCGCAAAACCGACCGACACACAAGCACGCGCGCTCGCGCTCATCGACAGCTACCAGCTCGAAACGTAGTCACGAACCATCCACCAAGCACAGGCCACAAAGCCGCACGGCAAGCCAAAACCAGCCGCCGCCTCAGGGGAACTTCGGGCTAGACGACCGCGTGTGCAGGTCGCACGTCGTCGAGCAGCACGGCGGCGAGGCCTTGCACGGCAAGCATCCCATCGCCTCGCGCCTCGTGCGCGTCGCGCTGCCGTCGACGAGAACCGCGTCCGATCGCATGCGCGCGAGCGCGTCGGCTCCGATCAACTCGAGCGAGAACCTCCACGCGTCGCGGCGGCGGAGGAAGCGGTCGCCCTCGGCGACTCAGCCGTCGCCTTCGTGAGCACGCCTGGCGTGTTCGTGACGACGCCGCGCTGACGCGCCGCGTCGAGGTCGATGTCGTCGAGGCCGACGGCGTAAAGGTCCCCGTCACGTGGACGCGCGGCTCAGCCGAGGCAGTGGTTGGCACGGAAGAGACCGCGTGGGTCGTAGCGCGCTCTCACTGCGCAGAGGCGCTCGTAGCTCGGCGCCGGGAAGAGCAGGCGCGCATCGACGGGTGACTCGGTGAAGTTCAGGTAGCGCGACCCGGCGTCCCAGGGCGCGAGCGCCCGGTAGAGACGTGCCAGGTCGCGGAGCACGGCGGCCTCCGACTCCGCGTCGGGCGTGAGCCCGAAGCTCATCGTCGTGTACGGCGCGTCGATCCGGTCGAGCGCGCCGTGCGCAGCCGAGCCCCGTGCCGCGGCGCCGCCGAGGTGCCGCACCTCCGCATGCAGCAGCGCCGACGGGACGAACGCCTCGACGAGCGCGGCGACCGCGGCGACGTCGAACGCGCGGAGGTGGATCCCTTCGCCGCGGTACGGGACCGGATTCGGCGGGTCCATGTTGATCGCGCTCAGCCCGGTGGGCGAAATGGTCGCCACGGTGTCGAGCTCCGGGTCGAGGCGGCGGAGCGGATCGACCAGCGGGGCGGCGTCGCCGGCCACGCAGAGCTCGACGAGCACGAACGAGCGGCCGCGCAGGCGAGGAGACACCTCCTCGGCGTCGGGCAGCTTGAGCAGCCGGCCGAGCGACGTACACGCCTCCGGCACGGTCGCCGTCCACTCCCGCCACGCGCTCAGCACCTCGACCGCCCGCTCGATCGGCCAGAAGAGCGCGCCGGCGTCGACCTCTGCCAGCGGCAGCAGCGCGAGCTCGAGCGCGGTGACGGCGGCGAAGTTGCCGCCGCCGCCGCGCAACGCCCAGAAGAGATCCGGCTCGTGCTCGCGATCGACGCGCAGAAGGCGGCCGTCGGCCGTGACGACCTCGGCGCCGACGATGCTGTTGCAGGCGAGGCCGTACTTGCGCGTCAGCCAGCTGAGGCCGCCGCCGAGCGCGTAGCCGACGACGCCGACGTCCGGCGAGGTGCCGGCGAGGAAGGCGAGGCCGCGCGCCGCGGCCGCCGCCGTCAGCTCGTCCGACAGGACGCCGGCGTCGATGCGGGCGCGACGTGCGGCGGCGTCGATCTCGATCCCGCGCATCCGGTTGGTGCGGAGCAGGAGCACGCGCTCGCTCCAGCCGATCGGGGCCGTGTTGTGCCCGCCGCCCTGGAACGCGATCCGCATTCCCTCCGCTGCTGCGTGCCGCACGAGGCTACCGACCTCAGCCGCGCTCTCCGGGAAGGCGACGGCAGCCGGCCGCTGGTCGACGGCGAGGTTCCAGCAGCCGCGCGCCTCGTCCCATGCCCGGTCGCCGGGGGTGACGAGTCGGACGGGCGCGACCGTCACTGCGCGACCCTGACTCTCACTCGAGGCCGCTTGCCTGCGCCTGCTCGCGTGCGATCACGGCCCAGTCGAGCTCGCCGCGGCCGTGCGCGATCGCGCTCAGCAGCCGGTCGCGGTAGACGTTTCCGCTCGGCAGCGGCACGCGCGCGAGCTCGGCGGCGTCGAGCACGAGGTCGATGTCCTTGAGCGCGAGCAGCGTCGTGAAGCCCGGTGGGTCGTAAGCCTCCTCGACGATCAGCCGTCCGTACACCTGGTAGGCGGGCGCCGCGAAGAGCCCGTCGACCAGGATGTCCTGGAAGAGCTGCGGCTCGACGCCGTACTTGCGGACGAGGGAGAACGCCTCGCCCATCGCCTCGATCGCGCAGCCGAGCAGGAAGTTGTTCGCGAGCTTCGCCGCCGTCGCCGCCTCCGGCCGCTCGCCGGCGGGGAACGTCCGTCGCCCGATCGCCTCGAACAACGGCGCGCAGCGGGCGACGGCGTCCGGCGCGCCGGCGGGAACGATCCCGAGCCGCCCTTCCGCCGCGACCTCGGGTCGTCCGAGGACCGGCGCGGCTACGAACGACTGCCCGGCCCCGGCGTGTGCGTCGGCGATCGCCTTGACCGCCGCGACGCCGTGCGTGCCCATCGTCATGTGGACGGCAGCGTCGAGCGAGTCGCGGAGGCCGCCGGTCGCGAGCACGACCTCGGCGAGCGCCTCGTCGTCGGCGAGCATCGTGATCACGACGTCGCGTCCGGCGCACGCCTCGGCGATCGAGCCCGCGACGCGCGCGGCCGCGAATGCCTCCGCCTTCGCGCGCGTCCGGTTCCAGACGACGAGATCGTGACCCGCGCCGAGCAGGCGGCCGGCGATCGCCGAGCCCATCCGGCCGAGCCCGATGAAGCCGACCTTCACCGGCTCACGCCGTCCGCAGCAGTGAGTAGTCCGGGTCCGCTGCCAGCACCTCGGCCTGCGGCAGGCCGAGCTCGGCGCGCACGATGTTCGCGCCGCGCACGATCGAGACCATCTTGTACGCCGCGTGCCGGCGGCTCATCCCCTCGCGCCCCATCCCGCAGTCCGAGGAGAGGATCAGCCGCTCGACCGGGATGTGCTCGAGGGCGCGGCGCGCGAGATCCGCGACCTCGTCCGCCGACTCGACCTGGAGCGTGTGGTGGTCGATGACGCCGATCGCGATCTTCTTCTCGGTGATCCGGCGGCCGATGGCGGCGAGGTCGATCGCGTTCGAGCTCTTCGTCTCGAAGGTGATCACGTCGGCGTCGACCCGGTTCAGCAGCTCGAGCGCCGGCTCGTACGACTGCACCTGCGCGAACATGCGCTGCTGCGACGGGTTGCCCCAGCAGGTGTGGCACCAGACTTCCGTCTTCTCGCGCAGCCCCTTCACGGTGTTGTTGAACACCTCGAGCATGAACTCGGGGTTGATGACGTCGTCGACGATCCCGCGTGCGGCGAGCAGGTGGATCTGCGGCTCCTCCAGCTGGATTGCCTGGCAGCCGGCGTCGGCGAGGTCGTGTAGCTCCTCGTTCATCGCGTTCGAGAGGGCCATGATCCGCGACGGCAGGTCCTTGTAGTGCTCGTCCTGCACCGCGAACGCAACGAGCTCCGGCGTCACCGTCCCGAACTTGACCGGTTTGCTCGTCAGCCGCTGCGCCGCCTTCCAGCACTCGGTGAACTGGAGGTCGCCGCGGCCAATCGGCCCGACGATCTTCGGCATCACGCGCGCCTCGAGGTAGTCGTGGAGGATGTGCCCGCGCGGGAAGGCGATCCCGCCGGCACCGGTCGTCGCGAGCTCGGGCCGGCCGCGGTCGAAGCCCGACATGTGCCGTGTCGGGTAGCCGGTCCAGCTCTGGCCGCCGATGTCCTGGTCGAAGCGGCAGTCGCCGTCGGTGACGATGTCGAGGCCGGCGTTCTCCTGCTCGCGCAGGTAGACGGAGAGCGCGTCCGTGTACTGCTCGCGGAAGCGTGTCGTCACCATCGCCTCGAGGAACGAGCGCGTCCCGAGGTTCTCCGTGTACCAGCTCGGCCGCGGCAGCGAGCCCGTGATCGTCGTCGGCAGGACCTTGCCCGCTGTCGCCTTCAGCATCGTCGCCCTCCTTGGCGTCTCGTCATTGGAGTTGCCCGCGCACCCACTCGAGCTCGCGGCAGACGTACTCGACGATGTCGCCGGTCTTGAGCTCCGCGGGAAGCATGTCCCAGGTGTACGTCTCCACCTCGAGCTGAGCGGAGAGCGGCGTCCGCTTGTGGAACGCGAGCGCCTCCTCGATCGCGAACCGCGTCGAGCGGAAGGCGCCGAGATCGTCGAGGAAGACGGGGACGTGGATGTGCGTCCGCCATTCGACCGGATCGGGAGCGCGCTCCCACGCGGCGAACGCGTCTTCGAGGTTCAGGTATCGGTTCAGGCGCCCGTTGCGCCGCTCGTACGTCTGCGTCAGGTAGATCGTCTGCGCGTAGCGCCGCAGCGTCTCCACCGCCGGCGCCGTCACCTCCGGTACGTGGATCGCCGCCGCCTCCTGCAGCTTGAAGATCGGGACACGGGCGTCGACGAGCGCCTGCAGCGAGTCGCCGATCGACTCGTACTCGACTGCCTGGTGGCAGACGTCGAAGACGACGCCGAGGTGGCGGCGCAGCGCCGCCTCGTCGCCGACCCGCTCGGCGGCGGTGTCCGTGTAGAGGTGCTCGGTGAAGTAGGCGATCGTCTCGGCCGTCGTCTCGAGGAAGCAGTAGGGCTCGGGCTCGATCGCGAGCGTGACGGTGCGGCCGGTCCGCTCCCGCAGCGCGACGAGATGGGCGGCGACGCGCAGCACGCCGTCGGTGTAGGCGGCGACGACGTCCGGGCCATCGACGTTCGGCTTGAAGCCGAGCGGCGAGGTCTGGATCGACGGCTCGACCGACGCCGGCGCGAGCTCCGCGAGGAGGTCGGCGACGCGCATCGTGTAGACGACGCGTTCCTCCGTCCGCCAGTCGGGCTCGTAGACGTCCTCCTTGACGATGCGGTCCTTGAACGGGCCGTACGGAAAGGCGTTCGCCGTGTACACGTACATGTCGTTCCGGTCGAAGAAGCTGCGCAGCTCGCGGCGCGCGGCTGCGTCGCCGTGCAGCCGCTCGGCGGTCGCCGCCGCGAGGCGCAGCGAGACGCCGAGCGGCTGGTCGGGCGAGACGCGCGCCTTCACGGGCGGCAGGAACGTCTGCACGCTCGCCCACAGGTCCTCCCACGTGTCGGCGGGATGGACGAGGGTCGAGTACGTCAGCTGACCGAGGCCGTTTCCGAGATCCATTCCACCTGTCCAGACGCCGCCGAGCGGACGATCGCCTCGGTGACGGCGGCCCCGTGCACCATCTCGGCGGGCGAGATCGGGAACGCCGGCCCGCCCGCGGCTGCGACCGCGAACGCCTCGAGCGCGGCCCGCGTGACGTCGAACGGCTCCGCCTGCCACGTCTCCGCCTCGCCCTGCAGCGGCTGGAACTTGCACGACCCGAAGAGCCGCACTCGCCGCTCCTCCGACGGCGCACCCGCCCGGTGCGTCATCCCCTCGAGCCGCACCGACCCGGCCGACCCGAAGACCTGGATGCTGAAGCCGGGCCCGGTCGCCGTCATCGTGCCGAGGTAGCCCGACATGCCTTCGCGCATCCGGAAGAGCACCGACGTCGTGTCGTCCGCGTCGATCGGGACGACGCGGCGGAAGCTCTGGCAGAAGACGTGGTCGATCTCGCCGCAGAGGTCGATCATGGCGTCGACCGCGTGGACGCCCATCGGCGTCAGTCCTCCCGCCGGTGTCTCGTCTCGGCTCGCCCGCCATTGCTCCGGCTTGAGCGCGAGCGCGTTCGCGAACGTCATCGTCGACTCGACGTGGAGGATCGTGCCGAGGCCGCCGGAGTCGATGCGCTCCCGCAGCTTCGCCATCTCGGGGTGGAAGCGCCGGTTGTAGCCGACGGCCAGCGTGACGCCGGCCTCTGCGGCAGCGTCGACCATCGCCTCCGCGTCCTCGCGCGTGAGCGCGAACGGCTTCTCGCAGAAGACGTGCTTTCCCGCCGAGGCCGCCGCGATCGTCTGCTGCGCATGCAGCGAGTGCGGCGTCGCGAGCGCGACCGCGTCGACCTCGGGCGCCGCGACGACCGCATCGAGATCCGCCTCGAGCCGCAGGCCGTGCTCGGCCGCGAACGCCCGTGCATCCTCGGAGAGGGTGCGCGTCGTGGCGGCAACGAAGCGGATCGCGTCGCTCGTCCCCTGCACCGACTCGACGAGCGTCTTCCCCCACCAGCCGAGACCGACGATCCCGGCGCGGATCACTGTTTGGCCTCGGTGAACAGGAGCACGAGCCTAACGCTTCCGTACGCCGCACGGCTTGCCAGCGGTTTCTCGGACGCGTTTCGCCGTTCGAGAACGGCTGCAAACGACGCGGTTTCCGGTTCGAGCGCGTCAGGCGCTGCCGACACAGGCAGCCGCGGCTCGGGCTGCGAGGACGGTCGCGAGCTGACGTTCGAGCTTCGACACGACGGCCTCGTAGACCCGATAGGTCGTGACGATGAGGTGAAGCCGCACGCACTCCTGCGCGATCAAGATCCAGTCCTGGACGAATTGGTAGGGACCCTGAGCTCGGCCGCCGGCGATTGCGCGATAGGCCGCGCGAAAGGAGCCGACGGCTGGAAACGACATCCGTCCCACCGACGTGACTGGAACACCGGGCGCCGCGATCGCCGCACGGAGACAGGGAACGAACATGCCCGTCGCCCACCTCTGCCAGCCGCGAATCGCCATCCCCGGCGTTCGCACGGACTGCGCGAAGCTCGCAAGCTCGACCACCCGCGAGATGGAGTAGTGGGCTTGCGCGGCGCCGGTGACGACGATGTCCGACTCCTTCGGGCTCCAGCGAAGCTCCCCGGCGCACGGCACGTGCGCGTGCGGGTCGGGCGGTGGTTGCGAGATGCCGCCGACCCAGTTGCTGTTGAGGTCGGCTTCGTGGACGACCGCAGCACGGGCGCTGGCCTGCCCGGCCTGGGTCAGCCTGAGCTTCTCCTGATTACCTCCTGTCGCGGCACGCGCGCCGCCACCGGCGACCAGGGCGACGGCTGCGATGCACGCTGTCGCCGCGACCCGAGGCCGGATTGAGCCCACGCGGCAAAGCATGCCGATCGTCGGGCGCGGACGCCGAGCTCCTCGGCTCGCGTCGGCCGCCGTCACGGCGTGCCGGCAGTATCATCTCCGCCGAGGAGGGGATGTATAGTTGAGCCCTTCTGCAAGTTCCGCCCTCGTCGCCCTTGCGCCCGTAGCTCAAATGGTAAAAGAGCCGACGGCACTACGACAGCTGTGGCCAGGACCGTTGCATTTGCCAGAGACGACGACAACCGGAGCTACCATAGAAACGCCTGTCGAGCTGGTGACGATGCATAGCCTGCACGATGGGCCGGTCGGGAAACGGCTGTCGCCGATGACGCCAGGCTCGAAGAGCACCGGTCTTAAAAACCGACGGTGTGGGTTCGAGTCCCATCGGGCGCACTAACCTCTCTTCAGCTCTTGCGAGAGTCTGTGCGTTCACGGCGTGGATCGTTCGCTAGCCACATGATCCCGGACTCTCGCGGCCTCGCCGATGGTGCACCGTGACCACGGCACGGGCGGAAAGCGAGCGTCGTCGCGCAAAGACCGATCGCATACGAGCGCAAGGTGTAGACCCCTTTCCGAGTTTCAAGCTTCGCGACCGCAGCCTCGTCGCCGAGCTCGTCGCGCGCCATAACCCGACGGAAATGCGCGCCGGCCTCTACCTCGAGCATCGGTACCGGCTTTCAGGGCGACTGATCGCGAGGCGGAAGAACGGCGGGGTCGTTCTTCTCGATCTCCGGGACCGCTCGGGGACCATACGGCTGATCGTGAATGCAGACGCCGACAGTGCGACCGCGACGATTGGGGACGCCGATATCGGAGATATCGTCACCGTCGTCGGGCACATCTACGTGACGGCTCGCGACAAGCTCTGTCTCGAGGTGGAATCAGGCTCTTTGCTTGCGAAGGCGCTGCAGCTGCCGCTGACGAAGGGACGAAATCCGAATGGACGTCGCCGCGAGCTCGAGCTCATGGCAAGCGCGGAGTGCCGCAGGCTCTTTGTGGCTCGCGCCACGGCACTGATGGCTGTCCGCGACTGGATGACTCGCCATGACTTCGTCGAGGTGGAAACACCCATCCTGCAGCGGCTCGCCGGCGGGGCGCTGGCACGCCCGTTCGTGACTCACCACAACGCGCTCAACTGCCGAGTATCGCTTCGTCTCTCGACCGAGCTCTATTTGCGACGCTGCTCGATCGGAGACATGGAGCGAGTGTACGAGCTCGGGAAGTGCTTCCGCAACGAAGGCATCTCGCGGAGACACAGTCCGGAGTTCACGATGCTCGAGTGGTATGTGGCCTATAGCGACTATCGCGACATCGCTGCGTCCGCCGAACAGCTCGTGACGCACGTCGCGAGTCGGGTGCTCGGGAGCCTCCGAGTCACGTACAAGGGCCATGTGATCGACCTCGAAGCGCCTTGGCGGCGGCTGACGCTTCAGGAGGCAATCAAAGAGCGCACCGGCCTCGACATCTTCGCTGCGAGTCAGCCGGAGCTCTTAGCCGCGTTGCCTGGGAGCCCCACCTCGAGCGGGTCCTGGGCAGACGTCGTGCAGAAGATCTACGGCTCTCGCGTAGAGCCGTACCTCATTCAGCCGACGATCATCTACGACTGTCCGCTCGACATGCATCCGTGCATGAAGAGACACGCTGGACGATCGGAATTGGCGGAGAGTTTCGACGTGGTCGTGGGTGGCGTCGAGATCAGTAGTGGCGGCACTGCGCTCACGGATCCGGATGAGCAGTGGCAGAGATTCGAAGCGCAGCGTCGCCGCCGGGACGGAACCGAGCCCCACCCCAACGACCAGGAGCTCACGACGGCTCTTCACTACGGCGCACCGCCGGCGGCAGGCGCGGGAATGGGTATCGACCGCCTGTTGATGGTTCTGCTCGACCGCGACTCGATTCGGGACGTCACGTTGTTTCCGGTGACCTGAACCCGATGCGGGCTCTGGAGATGATCGAAGCGCAGATACACGATGAGCCGGTGGGCGTCGATGCCGAACCCGGACACCTCGGCATGGACGGTCTCTCGAGGATCCTGTTCGGTCACAGCGCCTTCCAATACCTGAACGCGGCGTGCGAGTTGAGGCTCTTCGACTGTCTCGCAGAGACACCGTGGATCGGGCGCGACGAGATCGCAGAGCGGCTGGGGCTCGAGCGGCGATCGTGCGACATCCTGATGCTCGGAACGACAGCGCTCGGGCTCGTCCAGTCGGTCGACGGACGATACGCATGCGCGCAGATCATCCTCGAGCTGCGGGAATCGGGCGACTGGGCGCGATTCGTCGACACGGTTGCCTTCGAGCAGCACATCGTCTACGTGCCGCAAGTGGATTTCACCCAGTCGCTCAAGGAGTCTCGCAACGTCGGCCTCGCACGGGTTCCCGGACAAGGCAAGACCCTCTACAGCCGTCTGAAGGGGAATCCCGAGCTGAGATCGATCTTCTATCGCTACATGCGATCGTGGTCGGAGCTCGCGAATCGACACCTCGTCACCACCGTCGATTTCAGCGGCCAACACGTCCTCGATCTCGGCGGAGGCGACGGGGTGAACGCGCTTGCGCTTTGCGCCGCCGTGCCCGATGTGACCGTCACCGTCCTCGACCTGGCCGACACGATCGACCTGACGAAGGAAGTCGTTCGTCACGCCGGGTTCAGCGAGCGCATTCGATTGATCGCGGGCGACATGTTCGTGGATCCCCTGCCGCGTGAGGTCGACGTCGTCTTGCTCGCACACCAGCTCGTGATCTGGACGCCCGAGGAGAACGAGGCCCTCCTGCGCCGCTCGTACGAAGCTCTGCGTTCGGGCGGGACCGTCGTGATCATGAATTCGATGTCCAACGACGCTCTCGACGGGCCGCTGATCGCGGCTCTCGACAGCGTCTACTTTGCTGTCCTCCCGGCTGAGGGCGGGATGATCTACCCGTGGGCACAGCACGAGCAGAGCCTGCGTGAGACTGGCTTCACGAACATCCGTCGGCACGAGTGCGATGGCTGGACGCCGCATGGGATCATCACCGCGACGAAGGAGCCGAACGTCCGCGGCAGGTGACCCTCCCCGGGCGCGCGCCTGCTCCGACGGGTCGCTCGCCGGCGCCGCCTCGCGTACCGGCTCGCGCTCGACGAGGCGGGTGCGATCGTCTCCGAGCCCGGCGCCGAGATCTGCGACGGCGCAGCCCCTTTGTCGAATCAGACTACACACTGCCCGCGGCGCTCGCGTGGCGCTTTCGGCCCAGAACCGTTCGGTTCCCGCGCCTTTCCGGGCGCCAGCGTACAGCCGAAACTGACACGTGAACACTGTGGCTTGACGCCGCGTCGAGAGCCGTTTTAGGATCGGCCGGCCGAAGACGTCGGACGAGCCGACCGACCCGGTGTGCTTTCAGGAGTGGTGTGCGTGCCAGACAAAACCACGAATCTGTCGCGAAGCAGGCGAGGCGAGAGAAAGAAGGAGGTGGTCGAGAGTGCGCTCTTCGAGGCTCCTGCGCGGAGCCGCGGTCGCATCCCTAGCAGTCTTGATGGGATTGGTGTGGGTGGTGAGCGGGGTCTCGTCGACGAACACGACGGCCGGCGCCAAGGCCACGTGTGGCGGGCCGATCCCGACGAAAGCGCCCCAGGATCCCCAAGGCGTGATCGGGAAGTCGTCGCCGGCGGTCAAGGCCGCGTTCAACGGCTATCCGGTTCCGGTCCATCCGAGTCCTTGGGCGAACTTCAAGCCGAACCACGGCCCGCCGTGGGTGATCGGCTGGGCTTGGAACGAGCTGAACGCCTTAGCCACCGGCAACCGCGCCGGGATGGACGCGCGGTTGGCCCAATACAAGAAACTCGGTCTCGTCTCGTCCTATATCCCGACGCTGACGAACACCGCAAACGGAGCAGTGCAGCAGGCCCAGCAGATCCGCACGGACGTCCAGAAAAAGGTCGACATCATCATCTCGGCGCTCACGTCGCCGACAGCCATCAACCCGGCCATCGCGGAGGCCGCGAAGGCCAATATCCCGCTCATCAGCGAGTCGGGGACGGCGACCGATCCGCACAGCGTCAACGTGCAGGCCAACCCGTACCTGCTCGGCGCGCAGACGGCCACGGCGCTCGTCAACATCATGCACCACAAGGGCAACCTGCTCGTCGTCGACGGAGTGCCTGGTCTCTCGATTGCGACCTTCTCGCTGGCGGCCGCGAAGCAGGTCTTCAAGAGCTGCCCCGACATCCACATCGTCGGGGAGGTCGTCGGGTTCTTCTCGCAGTCGACGGCCAAGAACGAGGTGCTGAAGTTCCTCGCGACGCACCCGGGCAAGATCGACGGCGTCTGGCAGGACTCGTCGATGGCGCAGGGCGTCATCAGCGCCTTCCAGCAGTCGGGCCGGCCGGTGCCGCCGGTCGCCGACACGAGCGCCGACCTGGCCTCGCTGGCGTACTGGCTCCACCACGAGAAGGACGGCTACCAGGGCACCGCCAACGGCGATCCCGCGCAGCGGATGGCCGAGGCGGTGTGGGACGTCGCGCTGCGGATGCTCGAAGGGCAGGGCATCAAGTACACGGACGTGCCGATCGTGCCGCCGATCATCACGACCAAGAACCTGCCGCAGTGGGTGCCGGCGAATTGGAACGAGAGCGTCTCGCACACGGCTGAGGGGCCTCCGAACAGCTGGGCGCCCCCCAGCTACCTGGACAACTTCTTCACCCATCCGGCCGACCCGACGAAGTTCAAGAAGTAGTGAGGTCGCGCGGCCGGGAGTAGGATCGGGCCCGGCGCCTCCCCTGGAGCGGGGGGCGCCGGGCCGAGCCGGCGGCGGGGGACGACGAAGGTGGTGACGGAGGTGGCGGAAGCGACGGCGGCGGCGGAGTCGGCGGGCGCGCCCGCCACGGAGGGCCGTGTTCCGCTCCGCGTCACCGGCGTCGCCAAGCGGTTCGGCTCGACGGAAGCGCTCCGTGACTGCTCCTTCGAGCTCCGTGCCGGCGAGGTGCACGCGATCCTCGGCGAGAACGGCTCGGGGAAAAGCACCCTCGTCAAGATCCTCGCCGGCGTCCATCGACCCGACGAGGGAGTGCTCGAGCTCGACGGTGTCGAGCAGAACCGGATCCGGTCGCCCCGCGCGTCGATCAGGGCCGGGATCGTCACCGTCTTCCAGGAGGTGCTCGTCGTCGGGCAGCGCAGCCTGCTCGACAACGTCTGGCTCGGGGCGGACGGGCTCGTGCGCAAGCACCGGTCGCAGGCGGAGAAGCGACAGCGGGCCCGAGCCGTGCTCGACCGCCTGCTCGAAGAGGTCCCCGACCTCAACGAGCCCGTCAAGAACCTGCCGCTCAGCCTCAGGCAAGCCTGCTGCGTCGCACGGGCGCTGCTCTGGGAGCCGAAGATCCTCGTCCTCGACGAGTCGACGTCGGCGCTCGACGTCGCGACGCGCGACAACCTGTTCACTATCCTGAACGAGCTCCGCGCGGGCGGCCGGAGCGTCGTCTTCATCTCGCATCGCATGGACGAGATCGAGGAGATCGGTGATCGCGTGACAGTGCTGCGCTCAGGCGTGTCCGTCGCCACGCTCGACCGTGGCGCGGCAACGGCGCGGGAACTGGTCGAGCTGATGACGGGGCGCGAGCACCTGGTGACCGAGCGCCGGGAGCACGATGCGCGTGAGCGGGTCCGCGACCAGATCGTGCTGCGCACACGCGGCGTCCGCGTTCGTCCCGGCGCCGCGCCGATCGACGTCGAGATCCGCGCCGGCGAGCTCGTCGGGCTCGCGGGTCTCGAGGGCCACGGCCAGGACCGCTTCCTCCGCATCCTCGGCGGCGTCGCGGCACCCGAGGAGGGAGAGGTCGTCTGCACGACGCGCGGCGAGGCTGTCATCACGTCGGCGCGCGACGCCGTCCGCCAGGGCGTGACCTACGTCCCGCGCGACCGGCGCACCGAGTCCGTCTTCGAGTCCCGGTCGGTGCTCGACAACTTCGGCCTGCCGACGCAGGACCGCGACCGCCGTGCCGGCATCATCGTGTCGAGGAAGACGGAGAGGCGTTTCCGCGAGTACGTCGACATGCTCCACATCGTCTTCGGCCGCGGCCGAAATCTGATCACGACCCTCTCGGGCGGCAACCAGCAGAAGGTCATCACCGCGCGCTGGCTCGCGGCGAACCCGGCCGTGTTGCTCCTGAACGACCCGACTCGCGGCGTCGACATCGGTGCGAAGCACGACATCTACCGTGTGCTCGTCGACGTGGCGCGCTCGGGAGTCGCCGTCGTGATGCTGTCGACCGAGGTCGACGAGCACGTCGAGCTGATGGACCGCGTGCTCGTCTTCCGCGAGGGCGAGCTCGCAGCCGAGATCCCACGCGGCGAGGCCACGCGGAGGCGGCTCGTCGCGAACTTCTTCGGAGAACGCCACGATGGCTAGCCAGTCACTCACGCTGCCGTTCGTCGGCGCCGCTTGGCGTGACCGGATCCTCGACGGGCTGCGCGACAACACCTACGTCTTCGCGCTCGTCCTGACGGTGGCGCTGATCATCGCCAACACCGCCGTCCTGCCTGCGTTTGCGAGCTGGAGCCAGGTGCCGAGCGAGCTGGGAACGCTCGCGCCGTTCGCGCTCGCCGCGATGGCCAGCACTCCCGCGATCCTCTCCGGCGGCGGCGGCATCGACCTCTCGATCGCGCCGCTGATGGGGCTCGTGAACATCATCCTCGTCACGGGTCTGCTCTCGCACGGCCTCGGCAATCCCGCGATCGCGGTGCCGCTTCTGCTCCTGCTCGGCGGTGTCATCGGCGCCGTCAACGGCGTACTCGTCGGCATCCTCCGCTACCCGCCCGTGATCGCGACGCTCGCCGTCTACTTCGTCCTCGGCGGGATCGACCTGCGACTCGCGCCCGATCCGGTCAGCACGAATCCGAACTGGACGAACCAGCTCGCGTCGACGCTGTGGCACGTCCCAGGGACGATCTTCACGGTCGGCGTCGTCCTCCTCCTCTGGTTCTTCTTCCGCCGGACCGCGTACTACGGCGCCCTGTTCGCGGTCGGGGACGACGACGTGGCAGCGTTCGCGTCCGGGGTCAACGCATCCGTCGTCCGGATCGTCGCGTACACGCTCGGCGGCGTGCTCGCCGCGGTGGCCGGCATCGCACTCACCGGCACGATCCAGTCCGCGGACGTGACGGTGTGGCCGTTCTACGTCCTCATCGCCCTCGCAGCGGTGGCGCTCGGCGGCACGGCGCTCACCGGCGGCCGCGGCGGCTTCCTCGGCCCGGCGCTCGGCGCGACGTGCGTCTACCTGATCCAGAACCTGCTCTCCGCGCTCGGCATCGACGTCTTCTACGTCCAGGTCGCGTTCGGCGCGGTGCTGCTCGTCGCAGTCGTCGGCGGTGCCTTCCTCGGCCGCACGGCGCAACGTCCGCGAGGGGCGGGATGACGAGCGTTTCCGCCAACCGCGCGGTGCTCGCCGCGCAAGATCTCCAGCGCCGCTTCCCGCTACTGCAGCTCGTCGCGCTCGTGGCGCTCTTCGTCTGGGGCATCGTCGGCCTCCCCGCGTTCGCCACCCGCCCGAGCATCGACTCGATGCTCGTGCTCGCTTCGTTCCTGGGCATCGCGGCGGTGGGGCAGACGATCGTGATCCTCATCGGTGGGATCGACCTCTCGATCCCGAACGTCATCACCGCCGGCAACCTGCTGACGACGCTGCTGGGCGGCAAGCACTGGTCGTTCGGCGAGATCGTCGCGGCGATACTCGGCGGCGCGGTGGTGGTCGGAGCGGCGAACGGGTTCCTGGCCCACCACTTCCGCGTGCCGGCGCTGATCATCACCCTCGGCTCGGGCTCGGTCGTCGTCGGCGCCGTGCTTGCCGGCACGCATGCGTCCGTCTACGGAAGCGTGCCGGGCTGGTTCACGCACTTCGTCTCGCCGGCGAGCACGGTCGCGGGCCTGCACATCCCGCAGGTCGTCCTGCTCTGGATCGTGATCACGCTCGTGGTCGGCGTCGTCATGCACCTCACCGGGATCGGCCGACGCCTCTACGCGACGGGGGCGAACGAACGTGCAGCCGAGCTGTCGCTGGTGAAGACCGAGCTCGTGTGGGTCGGTGCCTTCGCCGCGAGCGCCGTCTTCGCGGCGACCGCCGGCATCCTGCTCGGCGCCTGGAGCGGCACCGGCGAGCAGGCGATCGGCGACCCCTACCTGTTCCTGACGATCGCGGCGGTGATCGTCGGCGGTACGTCGCTGATCGGCGCTCGCGGCGACTACTGGCGAACGGTTCTCGGCTCGCTGATCCTGATCGTGCTGACGACGAATCTCGTCGGCCACAGCTACAGCGAGGCGACGCAGCAGATCATCCTCGGCCTGATCATCCTGGCCGCGGTCGGAACCTACGGACGCGACCGTGCGCTGCGCGATCGGGTCTGAGTCACCCACGGCAGAACGGAGGAGACCATGGCCAAGCGACTTCTGATCACCGGCGGCGCCGTCATCAGCGTCGATCCTGCGATCGGGGAGCTGCGCAAGGGCGACGTGCTGATCGAGGACGACACGATCGTCGAGGTCGGACCGTCGGTCGACGCGAGCGACTGCGAGACGATCGACGCGACGGGAATGATCGTCATGCCGGGCCTCGTCGACTCGCACCGCCACTTCTGGCAGACAGGCACGCGCTCCGACTCGGTCGACCAGGTCTTCTGGGACCTCGTCGCGAGCCAGTGGCCGAAGATCGCGGCGCACTACGCCGCCGAGGACGTCTACGCGACCGTGATCGCAGGCGCCGCGGACGCGATCAACGCCGGCGTGACGACGGTGCTCGACTGGTGCCACGTCGTCAACACACCGGAGCACGCGGAGGAGAACGTGCGCGCGCTGCGCGAGACCGGCATCCGCTCGCTGTTCCTCTACGGCGCGTCGATGGCGCGGAAGCTGCAGGAGTACGAGGGGCAGACCGAGCACGAGGACTCGTGGGCGCCGGCGCGGCGAATGCGCGAGCGCGAGTTCGCGAGCGACGGCGGGCTGCTGACGTTCGGGCTCGCGATTCAGGGCCCCGACGTGACGACGATGGAGATCACAGCCGACGACCTCGCGGTTGCGCGCGAGCTCGGGGTCCCGGTCGGGATCCACATCGGCGCTCCGGAGGGCGGCGAGCCGCACTACTCGATGAAGCGGATGCACGAGGCGGGCCTGCTCGGACCGGACATCAACTTCTCCCACTGCTGCAACAACACCGACGAGGAGCTCCGCATGGTGGTCGACTCGGGCGGCAAGTTGGTGGCGTGTCCGACGCTCGACGTCATGTTCGGAATGGGAAACCCTGCGACCGGCCGCATGCGCGACGCGGGTGCCCGCCCGGGGCTCGGCGTCGACTCGGTGATCGCCTCCAGCGGCAGCATGTTCGACGAGATGCGTGCCGCGCTTCTCTACGAGCGGATGAAGAATGCGCAGCGCGTCTACGACACGGAGAAGCGCGACGTGAAGACTGTCGACGAGCTGCGGTTCACGACGCGCGAGGCGCTCGAGGCGGCGACGATCGGGAGCGCGGGCGCGATGTGGCTCGACGACAGGATCGGGTCGCTGACGCCGGGCAAGCAGGCAGACCTCATCCTGCTCCGCGCGACCGATCTGAACCTGACGCCGGTGAGCGACCTCGTCGGCGCAGTCGTCACCTCGGCGCACAACGGCAACGTCGACACCGTCCTCATCGCCGGCAAGGTGATGAAGCGCGACGGGCAGCTGACGACGATCGACACCAAGCGCGTCAATCGGCTGATCACGGAGGCGCGCGACCGCCTCTACGGCTACGACGACTACGACGGCATGCGCCCGCCGGCGGCGGTCGCGAGCGCGACCGCGTGAGCGCGACCAGGGCGTACATCGTCACGGGCGCCGGCGGCGGGATGGGCTCTGCCGCCGTGCGCCAGCTCGTCGAGCGCGGCGCGAACGTGCTCGCCGTCGACTGGAAGCCGGAGGGGCTCGAGCCTTTGCGCGAGCTCGGCGTCGAGACGGCGATCGCCGACGTCGCGGACAGTGACGACGTGCAGGCGTTCGTCGCACAGGCGGTCGAACGCTTCGGGGGGCTCGACGGCATCTTCGCGATCGCCGGGATCGGCACGACCGAGTACAAGCCGCTCGCGGACGTCTCGAACGAGACGTACGACGAGGTGATGCGCGTCAACGCGAAGAGCGTCTGGCTCGGGATGAAGTACACGCTGCCGCATCTGGTGGCACGCGGCGGCGGCGCGATCGTCAACACCGGCTCGCACCTCGCCTGGCACGCTGCGCCGACGTTCTCCGCCTACTGTGCGTCGAAGCACGCGGTCGTCGGGATGACGAAGGCGGTCGCGCTCGAGTACGGGCTGCAGAACGTCCGCGCCAACATCCTCTGTCCGAGCGCGATGTCGACCGCGATGGGTCAGGAGGCGGCTGAGGGCATCGACCCGGCCAATCCGCAGCACGGCTGGCAGATCATGATCGACCAGTCGGCGAACGGACGCGTCGGGCGGCCGGAGGAGGCTGCAGCGGTCGGCGTCTGGCTCCTGCTGGATGCGCCGGAGCACGTCTCCGGGATGATCTTCCCGGTCGACGGGGCGCAGGCTGCGAAATAACGAGAGGAGGGCACGATGGGAAGACTCGACGGGAAGGTCGCGATCATCACCGGCAGCGCCGGGGGGCAGGGGCGGGCGGCGGCTCTCCTCTTCTCGCGCGAGGGCGCGAAGATCGTCGGTTGCGACGTCGGCGAGGGCTACTACCGCTCCGAGGAGGTGACGGGCGTCTCCGACAAGTACCGCAAGTGGACCGCGAAGAGCGGTCCGGAGACGGTCGAGATGGTCCAGGCGCAGGGCGGCGAGATGGTGAGCATGGAGCCGTGCGACCTGACGAAGGAGGAGGACGCGCAGGCGCTCGTGAGGTTCGCACTCGACACGTTCGGCCGCGTCGACATCCTCTACAACAACGCGGCCAAGGGCGAGTTCGCCTGGTTCGACGAGATGACCCACGAGCAGTTCTGGAAATGCATGCGCCAGGAGCTCGACACCGTCTTCCTGCCGTCGAAGGCGGTGTGGCCGCACATGATGGAACAGAAGAGCGGCTCGATCATCAACACCGCGTCGATGTCGGCGCTGAAGTGCTACGAGGCGCTCCCGTGCGTCGCGCACATGACGGTCAAGGCGGCGGTCAAGGGCTTCACGCGCCACCTCGCGTTCGAGGGCGCGAAGTACGGCATCCGCGTCAACTCGATCGCGCCGGGGCTGATCGCGAGCCCGTCGACGGGCCCGTACCTCGACGACGACTCGTTCCGCGACGCGTTCCTCGCCGACACGCCGATCAAGCGGGTCGGCACGCCCGAGGACGTCGCGTATACGGCGCTGTTCCTCGCCTCGGACGAGGCGTCCTACGTCACGGGTGCGAACTACGCTGTCGACGGCGGTGCGCTCGTGATGTAGCTCGGCGCGGAGCTGGCCGAGCGCGCGCGCGTTTCGTCACGGTGTCTGACCCGGGTGCGCTCCACCTCACGCGCCTGACGGCAGGCCGACAGGAGCGTCGGCCGGAGTTCGCGCACGCTCCTGCTCGCGACCGCCGCGGCCCCGCAACGAAGCCGAAGAGCGTGGAACTTGCCCCTTCGGCATCGGCGATCGAGGCCGTCTCAGGCTATGTCGCCGCCAGCGCAGCGAGCGACGTTTTTCACACTCTTGTTCCAGTTCCGTCACATCTCCGTGACGGTGTCTGACACCGGGTTTCCGGTGACGGTGCCTGACACCGGGTTTCCGGCTAGCGGGCGCGCGCTGCCTGGCCGCCGTCGACCGGAATCAGGACGCCGTTGATGTGGTGCGGAGCGTCCAGGAGCAGCCAGACGCCGACGGCCGCGACCTCGTCGGCCGTCGCGAGCCGCTCGTTCGGCGACTGGTCGATCAGCACCTGCTTCCCGGCTCGAATGTCGTCGGGGTTGATCGCGAACGACACGCGCTCCGCCATCGCCGTCTCGATCGAAGACGGGCAGACGGCGTTGACGCGAACGTTCTGCGTCGCGTGCTCGAGCGCGCCCGCGCGCGTCAGCCCGAGGACGGCGTGCTTCGAGGCGCAGTACGCACCGAGCGTCGCCGCCCCGTGCCACGCGAGGTGCGAGCCGACGTTCACGACCGCGCCGCCGCCGTTCTCGATCAGCTTCGGGATGACGTACTTCATGTTCAGGAAGACGCTGCGCGCGTTGACGCGCATCACGTTGTCGTAGTTCTCGGTCGAGCCGCCGCCGATGAACTCGAACTTCCCCTCGATGCCGGCGATGTTGAAGACGCCGTCCAGGCCGCCGAAGCGACCGGCCGCATCGTCGACGTAGGAGCGGACGGCGTTCTCGTCGCCGACGTCGGCTCTCTGCGTGACGACCGCTCCCGGCGCTCCGGAAGTCGTCTCGCGCGTGCGCTCAAGCCCGTCGGCGTCGATGTCGACGGCCATCACGTTGGCGCCCCGCTCGGCAAGTTGCCGCACCGCCGCCGCGCCCACGCCGCCCGCCGCGCCGGTGACGACGAAGCTGCCGGGTTCACCGCTCATCCCACTCTCTCCTTCGCTCGCGATCGCCCGCGACTCGCGGGCCTTGTGGAGTGAGAGTGTACGACGTTGCGCCTTTTCATGCGGGGTTCAGCAGCGCCGTGTAGCGCGACTTGACACTCCGCGCGCCCGTTCATAGATTCCGTCGCACCGCGAGCCCGAGGAGGATCAGTGACGCAGCAGACCACAGTCGTCGAGGAGCAGTCGAGCGTCGTCGCCGACGGCATGAGGATCGACTGGGACGTCCCGATCGAGATGGACGACGGCATCGTGCTGCGTGCCGACGTCTTCCGGCCGATCGAGGAAGGCCGGTATCCGGTGATCATGACTCACGGCCCGTACGGCAAGGGTCTGCCGTTCCAGATCGGCTACGCGGGCATGTGGAAGGTGCTCGAGGACAAGTACCCGGAGATCATGCGCGGGTCGACCTGCAAGTACCAGAACTGGGAGACCGTCGACCCGGAGAAGTGGGTGCCGGACGGCTACGTCTGCGTCCGCGTCGACTCACGCGGCGCCGGCCGCTCGCCCGGCTATCTCGACGTCTACTCGCCGCGCGAGACGCAGGATTTCTACAACTGCATCGAGTGGGCGGGCGTGCAGCCGTGGTCGAACGGCAAGGTCGGCCTGCTCGGCATCTCGTACTACGGTGTCAACCAGTGGCAGGTCGCGGCGCTGCACCCGCCGCACCTCGCGGCGATGTGCCCGTTCGAGGGCTACCAAGACTTCTATCGCGAGGCGAACCGCCACGGCGGCATCCTGAACACGTTCATGCCGGAGTGGTTCCCGGTGCAGGTGATGTCTGTGCAGTACGGAAACGGGAGCGACCGCGTCAACCCGAACACGGGCGTCCCGGTGGTCGGCGGCGAGCAGCTGTCCGACGAGGAGCTCGCCGCGAACCGCAGCGACCTGCCCGGCGAGCTGCGCCGCCGCGAGCTCGACGACCAGTGGTATCGCGACCGTTCGGCGGCGATCGAGAAGATCGAGGTGCCGCTCCTGTCGGCCTCGAACTGGTCGCACTCGCTCCACACGCGCGGCAACTTCGAGGGCTACCGCGGCGTCTCCTCGAAGGAGAAGTGGCTCGAGGTGCACGGCCTCGAGCACTGGGCCGAGTTCTACACCGACTACGGCGTCGCGCTGCAGAAGCGGTTCTTCGGCCACTTCCTCAAGGGCGAAGACACGGGCTGGGACGAGCAGCCGCCGGTCTTCCTCAACCTGCGGAACGTCGACGGCAGCTTCGTGCAGCGCGGCGAGAACGAGTGGCCGCTGGCGCGGACGCAGTGGACGAAGCTCTACCTGGGCGGCGACGGCGAGTCACTCGCGCGCGAGCCCGGCGCCGAAGGCAGCGTCGCGTTCGAGGCGCTCGGCGACGGGCTGACGTTCCTGACCGAGCCGCTCGCCGAGCCGCTCGAGATCACCGGCCCGTGCGCGCTGAAGCTCTTCATCAGCTCGACGACGGAGGACGCCGACGTCTTCGCGGTCATACGGGTGCTCGACCCCGACGGCAAGGACGTCACGTTCGTCTCGGCGCAAGACCCGAAGGGGGTCGTCACGAAGGGGTGGCTGCGCGCGTCGCATCGCAAGCTCGACCCGGCGAAGACGCTGCCCTACCGGCCCTGGCACACGCACGACGAGAAGCAGCCGCTGACGCCCGGCGAGCGCTACGAGCTCGACGTCGAGATCTGGCCGACGTCGGTGCTCGTCCCGGCCGGGTACCGCGTCGGCGTGACCGTGCTCGGCAAGGACTTCTGGTGGCCGGGGCCGGGCCCGTGGCCGCAGATCTACGGAATCGACATGCGCGGCGACGGCATCTTCCACCACAACGACCCAGGCGACCGGCCCGAGAGCGTCTTCGGTGGCCGGACGACGGTCTACACGGGCGGCGACGAGCCGTCGTACCTGCTCCTGCCGATCATCCCGGAGGCGAGGTGAGCGCGCTCGACACGCTCACCGGCGAGGTGATCCGTCCGGATCACCCCGAGTACGAGAGCGCACGCAAGCTCCACAACGGCCTGATCGACAAGCGCCCGGCGGTGATCGTCCGCTGCCGGAACGCGCAGGACGTCGCCGGTGCGATCGAGTACGGGCGCGCCGAAGGGCTCGAGATCGCGGTCCGTGGCGGCGGCCACAACGTCGCCGGCCGCGCGATCTGCGAGGGCGGCCTCGTCATCGACCTCTCGCAGATGAAGCGGATCGACGTCGATCCCGAAAGACGGCTCGCGTACGCGGAGCCCGGCCTGCGCTGGGGCGAGTTCAACGCCGCGACCCAGCGGCACGGCCTCGCCGTCACCGGCGGCACGATCTCGACGACGGGCATCGCGGGGCTGACGCTCGGCGGCGGCTTCGGCTGGCTGATGGGCAAGTTCGGAACCGCGACCGACAACCTCGTCGAGGCGGAGATTGTGACGGCGGACGGGAGGGTGCTGCGCGCGAGCGAGCACGAGAACGCCGACCTCTTCTGGGCGATCCGCGGCGGAGGCGGCAACTTCGGCGTCGTCACCGAGTTCGTCTACCGCCTCCACCCCGTCGGGCCGATCGTCACCGGCGGGTTCTGCTTCTGGCCGCTCGAGCTGGGCCTCGAGGTGTTCCGGGTCTTCCGCGACGTGTCGGAGACGCTGTCGGACGACTGCAGCCTCGTCTCGGCGCTCGCCTCGATCCCGGCACCCCCGTACGCGCCGGTCGCCGGGATCATCGCCTGCCACATCGGCGGCGAGGAGGAGGCGGAGCGCGAGCTCGCGCCGATCCGTGCGCTGGCGGGAAAGGTGGTCGACGCGCTCGTTCGGAAGCCGTACGAGGACGTGAACGCGCAGTACGACTTCGGCTTCCCCGACGGCGCGCTCAACTACTGGAAGTCGAGCTTCCTGACCGGGCTGCCCGACGAGGCGATCGAGGTCATGGTCGACGCGTACGCGCGTGCACCGTCGTGGATGGACGTGATCCTGCTCGAGGACCTGCACGGCGCCATCTCGCGCGTTCCGGTCGACGCGATGGCGATCCCGCATCGCGAGCCGGGCTTCAACCTGCTGATGCCGGCCGTGTGGACGGACCCGGCGGAGACGGAGGCGAACGTCGCGTGGGTACGCGAGACCTACGACGAGCTGCAGCCGTTCATCAAGCAGAGCCGGTACGTCAACTACCTGGACGACGACGAGGCCGAGCGGGGGCCGGATCCGGTGCGCGCCGCGTACGGCTCCAACTACGACCGCCTCGTCGAGATCAAGACGAGGTACGACCCGGACAACGTCTTCCATCTGAACTTCAACATCCCGCCGCGCCGCGGCTGAGCGGCGCGGCGCGCTCACCGTGTTGCACAGCGACGCCGACGGTTCGGTGGTCGTCGTCGGCGGGACGTCCGGGATCGGGCTGCGGATGGCGGAGCGGTACGCGGCGCGCGGGGTGGACGTCGTCATCACCGGCCGCGACGCGGCGCGGTCCGCCGGGATCGCCGCCGCCGTCGGCGGCAGCGTCCGCGGCATCGGTCTCGACCTCGCCGAGCCGGCCGCGATCGCGGAGCGGCTGGCGGACGTCGGCGCCGTCCGCGGTCTCGTCCTCGCCGCGATCGAGCGCGACCTGAATGCCGCCCGCGACTACGAGATCGCCCGCGCAGTCAGGCTCGTGACCCTGAAGCTCGTCGGTTACACCGAGGTCGTCCACGCGCTCGCCGACCGCCTGGGAGCGACCGCCGCGATCCTCGTCTTCGGCGGCCTCGCGATGATGCGGCCGTATCCCGGCTCGACCACCGTCAGCACGGTCAACGGCGGCGTCGTCGGCCTCGTCCACACACTCGCGGTCGAGCTCGCACCCGTCCGCGTCAACGGCCTCCACCCCGGCATCGTCGGCGACAGCCCCGAGTGGGCGGCCAAGGGCGGAGCGGTGCTCGCCCCGATCGTCGAGCGGACGCCGATCGGCCGCTTGGCGACGATGGACGAGGTCGCCGACGCCGGCGTCTTCCTGCTCGAGAACGGGGCCGTGAACGGCGTCAACTTGGCCGTCGACGGCGGCTGGCTGCTGCGGTGAGGGCCGCTTGGTGCGGCCGCTCCGTTCAACTATGCTAAACAGGCAGGCCGGCACGTCGTGAGGCGCCGCGCAGAGGAGGGCAACGTGCAGCAGTCCTGGACAGAAACGACGGCATCGACGTCCGCCCCGCCGCGGATCGCCTCGCGCGGGGCGACGATGGCGGTCGACTGGGAGCAGCGGGTCGACTTCCCCCGCCTCCGTGCCGACCGGCTCGCGAAGGCGAAGGCCGCGCTCGACGGATCCGAGCTCGGCGCGCTGTTGCTCTTCGATCCGAACAACATCCGCTACGTCACCAGCACCCACATCGGCGAGTGGGCTCGCGACAAGAACGCGCGCTTCGTGCTGCTCGTGCGCGGCGAGGACCCGATCCTCTGGGACTTCGGCTCCGCCGCGCGGCACCACCAGCTCTTCGCGCCGTGGCTGCCGCCGGAGAACTTCCGCGCGGGCGTGACGCCGATGCGCGGCGCGATGCCGGACGCGACCGGCATCCCCGACCGGCTCGCAGCGCGGATCGCGGGCGAGCTCGCGGAGCGCGGCCTCAGCGGGGAGCAGCTCGGCATCGACATGTCCGACCTCGTCACGATCGAGGCCCTGCAGCGGGCGGGCGTCCACGTCACGGACGGCGCCGTGACGATGCTGGAAGCGCGCAAGCTGAAGACGGCGGACGAGATCGCGTTGCTCGACCACGCGGCCGGGATCGTCGACGCGGTCTACGAGGAGATCTACCGGATGCTGCGGCCCGGCGTGCACGAGCACAAGATCGTCGCGCGCGCGCAGGAGCTCCTGTTCGAGATGGGCTCCGAGCAGGTCGAGGCGATCAACGCCGTCTCGGGCGACCGCTGCAACCCGCACCCGCACGTCTTCTCCGACCGCCTGCTGCGTCCGGGCGACCAGGCGTTCTTCGACATCATCCACTCGTTCATGGGCTACCGGACGTGCTACTACCGCACGTTCAACGTCGGGACGGTCTCGCGGTCGCAGCTCGACGCCTACCGGCAGTGCCGCGAGTGGCTCGACGCCGCGATCTCGCTCGTCCGGCCGGGCACGACGACCGACGAGATCGCCGCCGTCTGGCCGACCGCGCAGGCGCTCGGCTTCGAGAGCGAGGAAGCCTGCTTCGGGCTCCAGTTCGGGCACGGCCTCGGCGTCGGGCTGTACGAGTCGCCGATGATCTCGCGCGTCCACTCGCTCGAGAACCCGGTCGAGCTCGAAACGGGAATGGTGTTCGCGCTCGAGACGTACCGCGCCGCCACGGACGGCCGCTCGGCGGCGCGGATCGAAGAGGAGGTCGTCGTCACCGCGGACGGCTGCGAGGTCCTGACCCGCTTCCCGGCCGACGAGCTGCTCGTCGCCGGCAAGACGTACGTCCGCGGCGCCGACCTGCTCGCCGAGCAGGAAGGCGAGGCGGTCGCCGTCGACGGCGGTGCGCGCGTCCCCGAGCCCGCCGGCCTCGGCGTCGATCTCGGGACCGCGTGACGTGTACCACCTGATCCGCCGCGACGAGGTCCGCCTCGCGGCGGCGCAGCGAGAGCGCAGCGCCGGGTACGCGCGGGCGCCACTCGTCGGCGGCCGGACCGGGTCGGTGCACATGGGGCTCGCGCTCGTCGCGCTCGGCGAGGGCCACCTCGACACGCACGTCCACTCGTTCGAGGAGAGCTTCTACGTGCTCGAAGGCGACCCCGTCCTCTACCTCGACGGCCGCGGCGTCAGGCTGAAGCCCGGCGCCTGCGGCGTCGTTCCCGTCGGCGTCCCGCACGCCTGGCGCGGCGGCTCCGGCGAGGCGCGCTGGGTCGAGATGACGGCGCCGCGCCCGCGCGACCCGCCGCAGCCGCCGGACACGTTCTGGCTCGGGCCGGCGCCCGACGGCGCGCCGGCACCGCTCGACCTCCGCGACCCGCGCAACCGCAACCTCTTCTACCTGTCCGAGTCCGACATGGACCTCGACGCGCTCAAGCGGGGCGCGAGGGTCGAAGCGCCGACGGTGTCCGCGAGCATGGCGACGGCGGCGCTCGCCTACAGCGGTATCACCGTGAAGATGATGGTCGACCAGCGTCTCGACGCGCAGCTGCACACGATGTTCATGGTCGCCTACCACCCCGGTGCCGTCGCCCACCCGCACGACCATCCGTTCGAGGAGTCGTACTACGTGCTCGCGGGCGAGGTCGACGTCGTCGCCGACGGCGAGCGACACACGCTCCACGCGGGCGACGCCTTCTGGACCGGCGTCGGCTGCGTGCACGCGTTCTACGAGACGCGCGGCGGCCGCGTCCGGTGGCTGGAGACCTCGGCCCCGCAGCCGCCGGCTCGCCACTCGTACCGGTTCGACCGCGACTGGGACTACCTCGCCGGCCGCCTCGAGGAGCAGCTGCTCGAAGGGACGGCCTCGTGAGTCAGGCGGCCGAGCTCGCAGGCGCGCGGCTCGAGGATCACGACCTCTACGTCGGGCTCTACCGGCGGATGGTCCTGATCCGAGGCTTCGAGGACCTGGTGCAGTCGCTCTTCCTCAAGGGCGACGTCTACGGCACGACCCACCTCTACTCGGGGCAGGAGGCCGTCGCGACCGGATTCGCGAGCGTGCTCGAGGAACGTGACCGCGCCTGCGCGACCTACCGCGGGCACGGGCACGCGCTCGCGCTCGGCGTCGACCCGCAGAAGCTGCTCGACGAGATGCTGGGCCGCGCGACCGGGATCAACGGCGGGCGCGCCGGCTCGATGAACGTCAACTCGCCGGCCGACCGGTTGATCGGGTGCTTCGGCATCGTCGGCGGCAGCATCGCGGCGGCGACGGGCGTCGCGCTGGCCCTGAGGCGCACGGGCGGCGTCGCTGTTGCCTACTTCGGCGACGGCGCGGTGAACCAGGGGTACTTCTTCGAGTGTCTCAACTTCTGCCAGGTGCTGAAGCTGCCCGTCGTCTTCGTCTGCGAGAACAACGGCTACGGGGAGTACACGCCGTTCGAGGTCGTGACCGCCGGGCCGATCCGTGCGCGGGCCGAGGCGATGCAGGCGCCCGCCGAGACCGTCGACGGCATGAGCGTCTGGGAGGTTCGCGCGGCCGCGGCGCGTGCGGTCGCGCACGCGCGCGCAGGCGCAGGGCCCGCGTTCGTGGAGGCGATCACGTACCGCTTCGTCGGCCACTCGCGGAGCGATCCCGGCCGCTACCGCCCCGAGGGCGAGCTCGACCGCTGGCGTCGGCGCGACCCGCTCGTCGTGCTGCGCGGGCGGCTCGAGTCGGAGGGCGTCGCCGGCGGGCGGCTCGACGAGGTCGAGCGCGGCGTCGCGCAGGAGCTCGAGGCGATGCGGGAGCGCGGCCTCGCGGCGCCGTGGCCCGAGCCCGCTCCGTCGCCGGAGTTCGCGCCGTGACCGAGCTGACGATGCCGAAGCTCTCCGACTCGATGGAGGAGGCGACGATCACGCGTTGGCTGAAGGAGCCCGGCGAGCAGTTCGCGCGCGGCGAGCCGCTCGCGGAGATCGACACCGACAAGGCGACGATCGTCTACGAGGCGGAGTTCGACGGCGTGCTCGGCTCGATCCTCGTGCCGGAGGGCGGAACGGCGCGGCTCGGCGAGCCGATCGCAACGATCGGCGCCGGCGCCGCCGCGACGTCGGCCGCGGCCGCCGGCATGGCTGCGAGCGTGCCCGCCGCACCCGTGACCGGCGGCACGCGGACGATCGACTTCCGGACGGCGATCCGCGAGGCCCTCGACGAGGAGCTCGAGCGCGACGATCGCGTCATCTTCTTCGGCGAGGACGTCGCGATCGCGGGCGGCGTGTTCGCGGTCACGCCGGGCCTGTACGAGAAGTACGGCGAGGAGCGCGTGTTTGACACGCCGATCTCGGAGCTCGCGCTCGCTGGCGCGGCGTTCGGCTCCGCGGTCAGCGGGCTTCGGCCGGTGATCGAGATCATGTTCGGCGACTTCCTCACGCTCGCGATGGACAGCCTGGTCAACCAGGCCTCGAAGTACTGGTTCCTGACCCAGGAGCAGGTGCCGGTGCCGATCGTCATCCGCTCGGTCGTCGGCGCCGGCGGCCGCTTCGGCGCGATCCACTCCCAGATGCCGGCCTCCTGGCTGCTCGGGGTCCCGGGGATCAAGATCGCCTGCCCCGCCACGCCGGCCGATGCGAAGGGTCTCCTCAAGGCGGCGATCCGGGACGACAATCCCGTGCTCTTCTTCGAGCACAAGCGGCTCTACGCGCTCGAAGGCGACGTCGACGGCGAGGTCGTGCCGCTCGGGTCGGCGAAGCTCGTCCGCGAGGGCGGCGACCTGACGCTCGTGACGGCGATGAAGGGCGTGCACGACGCGCTTGCGGCGGCGGACGAGCTGGCCGGCGACGGCATCGACGTCGAGGTCGTCGACCTGCGGACGCTGCGCCCGCTCGATCGGGCGACGATCGCCGCCTCGGTCGAGAAGACGAGCCGCGTCGTCGTCGTCGAGGAGGGGCCGGTGACCGGCGGCTGGGCCGGCGAGGTGCTGGCCGTCGTCGTCGAGGACGCGCTCGGCAGCGTCGACGACGCCTGGCGGATCGCGACGGCGGACGCGCCGATCCCCTACAGCCCGCCGCTCGAGGACGCGTTCCTGCCGGGGCCGGAGCGGATCGCCGGCGAGATCCGGGGCCGGCTCGCGTGAGCGGCGGACGTCGGCTGGCGGCTCCCGTACAGTGCGGGTCGACATGACCGAACCTGTCCTCTACGAGCGGCTGCCCGAAGCGACGCGGATCGGCGCCCGCCTGCGCGTGCAGCGCGAGCGGCTCGGCATCAGCCTGCGCGAGGTGGCGAGACGGATCGGCGTCTCGCCGAGCCTCGTCTCGCAGATCGAGCGCGACATGGTCAATCCCTCCGTCTCGACGCTGTACGCGCTCGTGACCGTGCTCGGGCTGACGATGAGCGACGTCTTCGACGACGCCGCGCGCTCGCGCGGCGGCCCGGCGACGGCGGACGCGAACGGCCCGGTCACCACGCCGGAGACGCGGCACATCATCAACCTGGCGGCGGGCGTGCGCTGGGAGCGCCTGACCTCGGCGAGCGACCCGCTCGTCGAGTTCCTGTACGTCGTCTACGAGGCGGGCGGCGAGTCCTGCCCGCCGGACTCGCTCATGCGGCACGGCGGCAAGGAATACGGATACGTGATCAGCGGCCGGCTCGGCGTCACGATCGGGTTCGACGACTACGAGCTCGGGCCGGGCTGCTCGATCTCGTTCGACTCGTCGTCGCCGCACCGACTGCGCGCGATCGGCAGTCGCCCGGTGCGCGCGATCTGGGCCGTCGTCGGCCGGCAGGGCGATCCGCGGGGCGCGCCCCGCGCCTAGCCCGACCGCTGCGAGGCACGCGATCAAGGTCGACGTCGCATACGGCTCCGGCTTCCTCGCCGTCGAGGTTCCCGACGGCACGACCGTCGTCACGCCGCAGCACCTCGACGCGGCGCCCGACCAGCACGCGTCCGTGGTCGATGCGCTGCGCGCGCCGATCGCCGGCCCGCCTCTGCGCGAGGTCGTGCGCCGCGGGCAGACGGTCGCGATCGCGGTCTGCGACGGAACGCGGCCGCAGCCGCGGGAAGTCGTCGTCCCGGCCGTGCTCGCAGAGCTCGAGGGGATCGTGCGGCTCGAGGACGTGGTCGTGCTCGTCGCGACCGGGACGCACCGCGGCAACACGGCCGACGAGCTGCGGGCGATGCTCGGTGACGAGGTCGTGCGCTCGGTCGCGGTCGTCAATCACGACGCGCGCGACGACGCTTCGCTCGTCTGGATGGGCCGGTTCGGCGCCGACGTCCCCGTCTGGCTCAACCGCACCTGGGTCGAGGCCGACGTCCGGATCGTCACCGGCTTCACCGAGCCGCATTTCTTCGCCGGCTTCTCCGGCGGCCCGAAGCTGGTGGCGCCGGGCCTCGCCGGGCTCGAGACGACGCTCGTCCTGCACGACGCGGCGCGGATCGGCCATCCGAACGCGCGCTGGGGCATTACCGAGGGCAACCCGATCCACGACGACGTGCGCGCGATCGCCGCCGGCTGTGGCGGGATCGACTTCGGCGTCGACGTGGTGCTGACGGGCGACAAACGGATCGCGCGCTCGTTCGCCGGCGAGGTCTTCGCCATGCACCGCGCGGCTTGCGCCGTCTCGAAGGCGGCGGCGATGCGCGCGGTTCCGCGGCGCTTCCCGGTCGTCCTGACGAGCAACGCCGGCTTCCCGCTCGACCAGAACCTCTACCAGTCGGTCAAGGGCATGTCGGCGGCGGCGCAGGTCGTGGAGCCGGGCGGGACGATCGTCTGCGCGGCCGAGTGCCGGGACGGCTTTCCCGATCACGGCTCGTTCCGGGCCGAGCTGACGGCGGCCGACTCGCCGCGGGCACTCCTCGAGGCGATCGCAGCGCGCAGCGCCACGGTTCCCGACCAGTGGCAGATCCAGATCCAGGCGGGGATCCAGGCGCGGTCGCGCGTCGTCATGCACACGTCGTTCCTCTCCGACGACGAGCTGCGCGCGGCGCACCTCGAGCAGACGCACGACGTCGAGGCGACGATCGCCGATGCGCTCGCGCGGTCCTCGGAGCCCGCCGTCTGCGTGTTGCCGTACGGTCCGCTGACCGTCCCGTACGTCGACTGATTCCGTGCGTCTCCTCGCCGCCCCGGACAAGTTCCGCGGGACGCTGACGGCCGCCGCCGCTGCCGAGGCGATCGCTGCCGGCGCTCGCGCTGCCGGCTGGACCGCAGCCGAGCTGCCGCTCGCAGACGGCGGCGAGGGAACGCTCGACGCGCTCGGCGGCGCCAATCGGAGCACGCTCGTGACGGGCCCGCTCGGGACGCCGGTCGAGGCGCCCTGGCGACTGGCGGACGGCGTGGCCGTGATCGAAGCCGCCCGCGCCTCCGGTCTCGCGCTCGCGGGCGGCAAGGAGGGCAACGATCCGGTGCGGGCGACGACGAGAGGGACGGGCGAGCTCGTCGCGGCCGCGCTCGCGGCGGGTGCGGAGCGGGTCGTCGTCGGCGTCGGCGGCTCGGCGACGACCGACGGCGGGCTCGGGGCGGTCGAGGTGCTGCGCGAGCACGCTCCCTTCGCCGTGCCCGTTCGCGTCTGCTGCGACGTCCAGACCCGGTTCGTCGACGCGGCCGCGGTCTACGGTCCGCAGAAGGGCGCGACGCCGCGGCAGGTCCGGGAGCTGACTGCGCGGCTGCGCGAGCTCGCCGCGCGCTACCGCGCCGAGCTCGGCGTCGACGTCGAGGCGCTGCCGGGCGCTGGCGCCGCCGGCGGGCTCGCCGGCGGCCTCGCGGCGCTCGGCGCCGAGCTCGCGCCCGGCTTCGAGCTCGTCGCCGAGGCGGTCGGGCTCGACGCGGCGCTCGGCCGCGCCGACCTCGTCGTCAGCGGCGAAGGCTTCCTCGACGCGACGTCGTTCGCGGGCAAGGTCGTCGGCGGCGTCCTCCGCCGCGCCCGTCGCCGGGCCGTGCCGGTGCTCGTGGTCGCCGGCCACGGGGAGGCCTCGGCGCTGGCGCGCGTCCGCAGCGTCTCGCTCGTCGCGCGGTTCGGGCGCGAGCGCGCGTGGGCCGACGCCGCTCGCTGCGTCGCCGACGCGGTCCGGGAGGAGCTCAGCTCGGCGCGAGCAGGTTGAGCGAGCCGGAGCGGAACGGCTGCTCCGAGACCTCGGCGCGCGCGTAGCCGGCTGCGCGCACGGCGGCGACGATCGCCGCCCGCCCCTCCGCCGACAGTGCGCGCGCGAGCTCCGTCGCGCCGACCTCGACGAGGCCGAGCTCGCCGTGGTGCCGCACGCGCAGCACGCGGTAGCCGAGCGCCCGAACGCCCTGTTCGGCGCGGTCGACGAGCGCGAGCGTCGCCGGCTCGACCGGCGTCCCGTACGGGAGCCGCGAGGCGAGGCACGGCGACGCCGGCTTCTCGGCGCTGGGGACGTCGAGCTCCCGTGCCAGCGCCCGCACCTCCTCCTTGCCGACGCCCGCCTCCAGCAGCACGTGCCGGACGCCGTGCTCGGCCGCGGCGCGCAGCCCGGGCCGCCAGTCGCGGAGATCGTCCGCGTTGGCACCGGAGACGAGCGCGCGGAAGCCGCGGCTACGGGCGAGGAGCCACAGGCGCTCGTAGAGCTCCGACTTGCAGTGGTAGCAGCGGTCGCGCCCGTTCGCGACGTACCCCGCGCGCGCGAGCTCGTCGGTCCGGATCGTCTCGTGCGCGATTCCGACCGCGCGCGCGACCGCGCGTGCACCGTCGAGCTCGCCGGCCGCCAGCGCGGGGGAGACGGCGGTGACGGCGAGCGCGCGCGCGCCGAGGGCGCGCGCGGCGAGGCACGCGACGAGCGACGAGTCGACGCCGCCGGAGAAGGCGACGACGGCGCTGCCGAGCCCGGCGAGCCGCGCTTCGAGCTCGGCGACGCGGCTCACAACCCCTCCGCCGCCGCGAGCGCACCGACCCAGACCGACTTGACGGAGCGACCGGTCGCGCGTGCGACGGCGACGCAATCGTCGTGCTCGGGGGCGACGTTGACGATCCTGCCGTCGAGCCGGCCGACCTTGATCCGCACGGGGACGCCCGCGACGGTCACCGTCCGCTCTTCGCGTTCCAGCTCGATGCGGCGCATCGGCGCGATCCGGACGCCGAGCGTCGTCGTCTCGGCGAGCATCGCCTGCGCGACCGAGACCTCGCGCTCCGGCCGCGCGAGCGCGGCGAGCACGACGCCCGGCCGGCCCTTCTTCATCTGGGCCGGCGTCACCCAGACGTCGAGCGCGCCCGCCGCCTGGCAGCGCTCGACCGCGTCCGGCACGAGCTGCGGGTTCAGGTCGTCGAGATTCGTCTCGAGCAGGACGACGTCCGGCTCGATCGCCGTCGCCGACGCCTCGCCGACGAGCACGCGGAGCACGTTCGGGCGGTCGCGCAGGTCGCGGGTGCCGGCGCCGTAGCCGACGGCGTCGAGCGTCAGCGGCGGCAGCAGGCCCCAGCTCGCGGCAACGGTCGCGGCGACGGCGGCGCCGGTCGGGGTGACGAGCTCGTCCTCGGCGTCGACACCGGCGAGCGGCGCGCCGACGAGGAGCGCGAGCGCTGCCGGTGCTGGCACCGGCAGCACCCCGTGGGCAGCGTCGACGAGCCCGCGCGAGAACGGCAGCGGCGAGCAGACGACGCGCTCGACCCCGAGCTCGTCGAGCATCGTCATCGCGCCGCAGACGTCGACGAGCGTGTCGACGGCGCCGAGCTCGTGGAGCACGACCTCGTCGGGAGGGACGCCGTGGATGCGCGACTCGACCGCGGCGAGCCGTGCGAAGGCGTCGAGCGAGCGCGCGCGCGCACGGGCCGGGAGCGCCGAGCGCTCGATCCGCTCGCGGAGCTCGCCGTAGGCGGTGTGCGTCCGCGTCGCAGCCGCGGTGACGTCGACGTGCAGCGCGCCGATGCCGTGCCGGGAGACGCGCGTCACCTCGACGCGCGCGTCGACGCCGAGCAGCGCCGGCACTTCCGCGAGCCGCTCGGCGGGCGCGCCGCAGTCGAGGAGCGCGGCGAGGAGCATGTCGCCGGCGATCCCGCCGATGCAGTCGAGGTAGGCGATGCGGCTCACGCCGACTGCCTCGCGATCCGTGCCGCGACGGTGCCGGCGCCGATACCGTCGTCGATGCCGACGACGGCCAGGCCCGTGGCGCAGGAGGCGAGCATCGCGTTGAGCGCTGTCCGCCCACCGTGCGCCGAGCCGTAGCCGGTGCTCGTCGGCAGCCCGACGACGGGGCACCCGACGAGGCCGCCGACGACGCTCGCGAGCGCGCCGTCCATGCCGGCGACGACGACGACGCAGTCGGCACGGGCGAGGTCGTCGAGCGCGGGCAGGAGGCGATGAATGCCGGCCACGCCCGCGTCCTCGTGGACGAGCACCGTCGTCCCGAGGAGCTCCGCCCGGATCCGCGCCTCGTGGAGGGCCGGTCCGTCGGATGTACCCGCCGACACCATCGTCACCACGCCCCGGCGCTGCGGTCGGACGCGCTCAACCCAGACCGCCCGTGCGAGCTCGTGCTCGGCAGCGTCGGGGGCGACCCCGCGCACCGCCGCACGGACGGCGGCGTCCGCCCGCGAGACGAGCACGCTGCCCGCGCCGGCAGCGAGCATCGTCGCCGCGATCTCCGCCACCTGCTGCGGCGACTTCCCCTCGGCGAGGACGACCTCCGGCGCGTCCTGCCGCAGCTCCCGGTGCACGTCGACCCGCGCGAACCCGAGCTCGCGGTACGGCAGCGTCGCCAGCTTCTCGAGGGCCGCGTCCGGCGCCGCCTCGCCGCGGCGGACCGCGTGGAGGAGCGCCTCGACGTCGTCCCGCATCCAGGCCATGCCTCATCGTAATTCGCGCGCCGCGTTTCCCTAGAATCCGCCGGAGCCTCGACCGGAGGGATCCCTGTGCGAGCCGTCGTCCTGAACGACTTCGAAACCGAGCCGATCGTCGCCGACCTGCCCACGCCGGAACCGGGCGCGAACGAGCTGAGGGTGCGGGTGCACGCATCCTCGGTCAACGGCTTCGACCTCTCGGTGCTGAACGGCGGCGTCAAGGCGTGGATGCCGTACGAGCTTCCGATCACGCTCGGCCGCGACTACGCCGGCGTCGTCGACCAGGTCGGCGAGGCGGTGACGCGTTACTCGGTCGGGGACGAGGTGTTCGGCTTCGTGCTCAAGGAAACGCTTCGCGACGGCACGTGGGCCGATTTCGTCGTCGTGCCGGAGGACATGCACGTCGGGCGCAAGCCCAAGGGCATCGGCTTCGACCAGGCCGGCGCCCTCCCCCTGGCCGGCGTCGCCGCGATGAAAGCCGTCGAGGGGATCGCGCCGTCAGAGGGCGACCGCGTGTTGATCGTCGGCGCGAGCGGCGGCGTCGGCGGCTTCGCGCTGCAGCTCGCGGTCGCGCACGGCGCGCGGGTCGTGGCGACCGCCGGCCCGGAGGACGAGGAGCGCCTGCGCCAGCTCGGCGCCGCCGAGACGATCGACTTCACGAACGAAGACGTCGCCGCCGTCGTCCGCGAGCGTTATCCGGACGGCGTCGACGCGCTGATCGACCTCGTCACGCCGGCCGCCCGCCTCGGTGCTCTCGCCGACCTCGTCCGCAGCGGCGGACGAGTCGCGACGACGACCGGGGCCGCGGACGCCGACGAGCTCGCGCAGCGGGAGATCGAGACGACGAACGTGTGGGCGAGCGCCGAGCCCGAGACGCTCGAGCGCCTCGCGCGGCACGCGGAGAACGGCGGTCTGAGGGTGACGTTCGAGGAGATCTTCCCGCTCGAGCGTGCGGCCGCGGCGATCGATGCGTTCACCCGCGGCACGCACGGCAAGATCGGGATCGCGGTCGCCGGCTGAGGTCAGCCGGCGGACGCCATGCGCGCGTCCTGCACTCGCGCCAGCTTCATCACGAGCGACACCGGCACCGTCCCGTTCAAGCCGGTCACGTCGACCGACGAGATCGCGCGTCCGTGCCGCCACATGTAGATCAGGAGCTCGTAGGCGAACAGGTGCCCGCGCACGAGCGCGCCGCCGGTGCCGGGCGCCGTGGGCGGAAGCTGCTGCAGCGTGCCGTGGCTGATCCGGAGCACGTCCCGCTGCCACGCGCGCAGGATCAAGTCCATGTGCGCCCCCTTGCGGAAGACGTCGGCCTGGCTGATCACTCCGCGGTCGACCTTCTTGCCGCGGAACGAGTGCTCGGCCCCGGCGAGCCAGCTGCGCGCCAGCTCCTGCCGGACGCTCGCGGAGTCGCCTGAGCTGACGTCGATGAGGCTGCGGCGGGCGCTGAACTTGACGGTGTACGCCGAGCCGAGGTCGCCGAGCGAGAGCAGGATCCGGTCGGCATGGACGGCCGGCGCCGACGCGCTCGCCCTCCCGACGACCAGGGCGCCGCACGCGAGCACGAGCGCGAGGCGGGAAAGGCGACGACCGCGCAAGAAGTCCATTCTAGAGCGCATTCGCCGCGGCGGCGGCGCGGCTCCGCACGCGCGGGAGTAGGCTCTCGCCATGGCCATCAGCTTCGGCGTCACCGTCCTGCCGGATCCGCCCTACACCCGCTTCCTCGAGCTGCTCGAGCTGGCCGAGCGCCGGGGATTCGAGTACGGCTGGACGTACGACTCGCACGTCCTCTGGCACGAGTCGATCCCGCTGCTGACGCTCGCCGCCGGGCGAACGGCCCGAATGAAGCTCGGCCACTTCGTCACCAACCCGGGCACGCGCGAGCCGACCGTGCTCGCAAGCGCGTATGCGACCATGCATGTCCTCTCGGAGGGCCGGATGGTGATGGGCATCGGCCGCGGCGACTCCGCCAGGCGCGTGATCGGCCTGCAGCCGGTGAAGGTGGCGGAGTTCGAGCGCGCGTGTCGGATGATCAAGGACCTCATGAACGGTCGCGCCGTGCAGTGGAACGACAGGGAGCTCAAGCTCGAGTGGGCGCGCACCGAGCCGCAGATCCCCATCTACGTCGCGGGCTACGGGCCGAAGGCGCTCGGCGTCGCCGGGCGCGTCGGCGACGGCGTCATCATCCAGCTCGCCGATCCGGTCGTCGTCGAGTGGATCATGGCGACCGCACGCAAGGCAGCCGAGGAGGCGGGGCGTGATCCAGATGCCCTCGAATGCATCGTCGGCGCGCCGTCGAAGGTCTCCGACGACATCGCCAACTGTCGCGACGAGGTGCGCTGGTTCCCGGCGATGGTCTCGAACCACGTCATCGACCTGATCGAGAAGTACGGCTGGAGCTCGGACATCCCCTCGGAGCTGACCGACTACGTCAAGGTGCGCAAGTTCTACGACTACAAGGACCACTCGCGCGTCGGCGCCAAGCACGGCGAGTTCGTCGGCGACGAGATCTGCGATCGCTTCTGCGTGATCGGAACCGCCGAGCAGTGCACGAAGAAGCTGCGCGAGCTCGAGGCGGCCGGCGTCGGCCAGTTCAACATCTACCTGATGACGAACGGGCAGGAAGAGGTGCTGGAGGCCTACGGGCGGGAGATCATCCCGCAGCTCGCCGGCGTCGCCGCCTAGCGTTGCGCCAGGACGTCGTCCGCGGCGGCGAGCTCGAGCCCGGCCGTCCCGGGCGCCGGTTCGCGCGGCGCGAGCTCGACGTCGCGGCGTTCGGCATCGACTGGTTCGAGCTGCCGCCGAACGCGGTCGAGGCGAGCACGACGAGCGAGTCGGTGCTGGCGGTGTACGTGGGTCGTCGCCGGCGACGGGTTCTGGCGCGTCGGCGCCGAAGAGGTGCGCGCCGCGCGCGGCACCGTCCTGCGCGTCGACGCCGAGACACGCGGCGCCCGGTCGCAGGCCGCGCCGGGCTGACGTTCGTCGCAGTCGCCGCCGGGGGCGGCAAGCCACGTTGCGCGGGCTCGGTCCAGCGCGGGTGCTGCTCGCGGCGCGCGCCTTCCGCTCTGAGGCCGCCGGCCCCCACCCCCACCCTGGGTGGGGACGCTCCCGCCGCCCACGGCGGAGACGCTACCGGCGCGCGCGGCTCGTGTCTGTCACCGGTCCGCAACATTTGCGAGCCAATTCCCCGCGACGGCAGTGGCTCGTCTCGCGAATTGCGGCTAGGCTCGTCTCGATGGCGACCTCGGGCGCAGCGGCGGACGCTCGCTCGGTCGAGCCGGTCGTGAGCGCCGCGGACGTCACCCGGCGCTACGGCGAGGGCGAGACCGCGGTCGACGCGTTGCGCGGCGTCTCGCTCGACGTCGTCCCCGGCGAGCTCGTCGGCGTGATGGGCCCGTCCGGCTCCGGCAAGTCGACGCTGATGCACATCCTCGCCGCGCTCGACAAGCCGACGAGCGGACGCGTCTCGATCGCCGGGCAGGACGTCGGGTCGCTGCCGGACAGCGAGGTGACGCTGCTCCGCCGCCGGCACATCGGCTTCGTCTTCCAGTTCTACAACCTGCTGCCGATGCTGACTGCCGAGGAGAACGTCGTCTTGCCGCTCTCGATCGCAGGCACCCGGCCCGACGAGGCGTTCCTCGACGAGCTCCTGCGTCGCGTCGGTCTCGCCGAGCGCCGCACGCACCGGCCGTCCGAGCTCTCCGGCGGCCAGCAGCAGCGCGTCGCGATCGCGCGCGCGCTCGTCTCGCGGCCGTCGGTGGTGCTCGCCGACGAGCCGACGGGCAACCTCGACTCGACCACCGGGCAGGAGATCCTCTCTCTCCTGCGCGCTGCCACCGAGGACTACGGTCAGACGACGGTGATGGTGACGCACGACGCGACCGCCGCCGCGATCGCGGATCGGATCCTCTTCCTCGCCGACGGCTTGATCGTCGACGAGCTGCGTCGCAGCGAGCCTGCGGAGATCCTCGCCGCGATGAATCGCATCTCGGTGTGACGAAGGTCGCCTTGAAGGGCCTGCTCGGGCGCAAGCTGCGCGCGACGCTGACCGCGCTCGCGATCGTCCTCGGCGTCGCGATGGTGAGCGGCACCTACGTTCTCACCGACACGATCAAGCACGGCTTCGACAGCATCTTCACCGCCGCGTACTCGAGCGCGGACGCAGTCGTCTCCGGCAAGACCGGGTTCGGCGGCAGCCAGGTGATCGCGCCGTCGTTCTCGGAGTCGCTCCTCCCGCGCGTGCGTGCGCTGCCGGAAGTCGACCACGCGGTCGGCGGAGTCTCGGACGACCAGGCGCACCTCGTCGGTCGCAACGGGAAGGCGATCTCGACGCACGGGGCGCCGAACCTCGGCTTCAGCGTCGATCCGGTGCACGACCGCGGGCTCAATCCGCTCGTGCTCGTGCGCGGCAGCTGGCCGAAGGGGCCGCGCCAGGTCGTGATCGACGCGGCGACGGCGAAGAGCAAGCACTACACGGTCGGCGACGAGATCGGTGTCTCCGCGCGCGGCCCGACGCGGCAGTACCGCATCTCCGGGATCGCCGAGCTCGGCGGCGTCGCCTCGATCGGCGGCGCGACGCTCTCGATCTTCGACCTGTCGACGGCGCAGAAGCTCTTCCGGAAGCAGGGGAGGTTCGACGAGATCTACGTGGCGGCGAAGCCCGGCGTCTCGAGCAGCCGGCTCGTCGCCGCGATCCGCCCGATTCTGCCGGCGACCGTGCAGGTACGAACCGGCCACGCCGAGGCGAAGCACCAGGCGCACGACACCGACCAGTTCGCGGGCGTCCTGCAGAAGTTCCTGCTCGCGTTCGGGCTGATCGCGCTCTTCGTCGGCGCCTTCGTGATCGTCAACACGCTCTCGATCACGATCGCGCAGCGGACGCGTGAGCTCGCGATGCTGCGGACGATCGGCGCGACACGCCGGCAGGTGCTCGGCTCGGTGCTGGCTGAGTCGCTGCTCGTCGGCGCGCTCGCGTCCGTCGCCGGCCTCTTCCTGGGCCTGGTACTCGCGCGGGGGCTCGACAGCCTCTTCAAGTCGTTCGGCATCGACCTGCCCCAGAACGGCACCGTCTTCGCGGCGCGAACCGTCGTCGTCGCGCTGCTGCTCGGGATCATCGTCACGTTGCTCGCGTCGCTCTGGCCGGCGCTCCGAGCGACACGCGTGCCGCCGATCGCCGCGGTGCGTGAAGGTGCGTCGCTGCCGCCGTCGCGGCTCGCTCCGTTCGCGCCGCTCGCGGCGTTCGTCCTGGCCGCAGTCGGGCTCGCCGGAGTCGTCCTCGGCGGGTTCGGCGGCGCGGGTCTCAGCGGCACGCAGCGACTCGTCGCGCTCGGCGCCGGGGTGCTGCTCGTCTTCGTCGGCGTCGCCGTGATCGCGCCGCGGATCGTGAGACCGATCGCGGTCGCCGTCTCCCGCTACGCGGCGTGGATCGTGACGGCGCTGTCGGCGATCGTCTTCCCGATCACGGCTGCGCTCTGGGCGGTGCGTCGCTTCGTCTTCCGTCGCGATGCCGAGTTCCCCTCGCCGCGGCCCGACCGGAACGTGAACGAGCTCGCGAAGCGCAACGCCGTGCGGAGCCCCGGCCGGACGGCGGCGGCGGCCGCGGCGCTGATGATCGGCCTCGCGCTCGTCACCTTCGTCGCGGTGATCGCGGCCGGCCTGAAGTCGTCGTTCGAGAACGCCGTCAAGCAGGAGTTCGCGGGCGACTACGCGCTCACCTCCCAGAACGGCTTCACGCCGACCGACGTCTCGTCGGCCGAGGCTGTGCGCAAGCTGCCGCAGGCGACGGCGGTCGTCGGCGTCCGGGCAGGACTCGGCAAGGCGTTCGGGAAGCAGCACAGCGTCACCGCCCTCGATCCGCGCGCCTCGGAGGTGCTGCACCTGAAGTGGCAGCACGGTTCGCAGGCGTCGCTCGATCACCTCGGCGCCGACGGCGCCCTCGTCGACGCGGCCTACGCGAAGAACCACGACCTGACGCTCGGCTCGAAGCTCGCGCTGCTGACGCCGTACCACCGCACGATCGCGCTGCGGATCGAAGGGATCTTCTCGCCGCCGAAGGGTGGCTCGCCGCTCGGGACCGTCACGACCTCGTCGGCGACGTTCGACCGCTACTATCCGGCGCCGCAGAACGTCTACGTGCTGATCAAGATGCGCGGCGGCGTCACGCCCGGCAACACGACCCTGCTCGACCGCACGCTGAGATCCTTCCCGGACGCGAAGGTGCAGACCGAGAAGCAGTTCGAGCACAACCAGGAGCGCGGGATCAACGTGCTCCTGAACCTCCTGTTCGTGTTGCTCGGGTTCTCGATCGTGATCTCGCTGTTCGGGATCGTGAACACGCTCGTGCTGATGGTCTTCGAGCGCACCCGCGAGCTCGGGATGCTGCGCGCCGTCGGCATGACGCGACGACAGGTACGGCGGATGATCCGCCAGGAGTCGGTGCTGACGTCGCTGATCGGCGCCGTGCTCGGGATCCCGCTCGGCATCCTGCTCGCGCTCCTGATCGGGAAGGCGATCAAGTTCGCGGCGTTTGCGATCCCCTGGGGCTACCTGACCTCGTTCATTCTCGCCGCCGTGATCGCGGGCATCGTCGCGGCGATCTTCCCCGCGCGGCGCGCGTCGCGGCTCAACGTGCTGGCTGCGCTGCAGTACGAGTAGCCGCGCGCCGGAAGCCGACCGGCTCGGGGCTCGGGTCGAGCGGGCTCGTCTCGAGGCCCGGTCGCGGCTCGGGATCGTTGTAGCCGCCGGGCGCGACGTCGTTCGGGCCGTCAGGGGAGAAGAGCGAGGCGAGCAGCTGGATCTGGCCGCGGCCGGGGCCGAGCTCGAACTGACCGCCGCCGTAGAGCGCGATCCCCCGCTCCTCGCAGCGGTCGTAGAACTCGAACAGGCGCGCGAGGGTGCCGAAGCGCGACGGCTTGACGTTCAGGCAGCGCGGCGGGAACGACAGCGCCTCGACGTCCGCCCACGAATGGATCGGCGCGTCCCACGTGACGCGGTCGCGGTGTGGCTGCAGCACGGCGTCGGTCTCGGCCGTCAAGGCCGGGTCCTCGATCCACGCCTCCGGAAACGCCAGCGCGACGCGCTCGTACAGCTCCGCGTCCGGCGGGTTGTCGACCACCGTCCCGTGGTACTGGCCCTTGAGGTCGACCACGTCGACGACCCCGCGCGCGGCGAGCTCGGCGATGAAGTCGCCCGTCCAGTCGGACGTCGGGTCGAGCTTGAAGCGGAGCGTCGGGTAGAGCTCGAGCCACGGGTCGAGCGAGCTCGCCCGCGTCGAGGAGACGAACGTGACCGGCCGCGGCTCGCGCCCGAGCGCGTCCGCGAGCGACCGGCCCGCCTGCCGCAACGCGAGGTCGAGAGCAGCCGACTCGAACGCCCAGCGGCGGTAGTCGCGAAACGCGTGCTGCCCAGGCTCGCCCGCCGGGAACAGCTCGACCTGGTCGAGCCGCGCCGACAGCGAGGCGAGCGTCCACTCGCCGGCGAGCTCCGGCCGCGGGAAGCGGTCGGTGTCGTGCTCGGCGGGCGCGTAGGTGACGTCCTCGCCGACGCCCTCGTCCCCGTCGCCGCGCAGGCGGACGACGGTCGTCCGGCGCGTGAACTCCGGCGAGATCGCGCGCGAGAGCTTCTCGGTCGCGAACGAGTCGACCTGGACGGGGAGGTCGCGAAGCGCGTCGTAGAGCACGATCCCTGACCCTAGCGATATCCGCGCCGCTTGCCGCCTGCGATAACGCGGACAACAGGCACTCTCGGCGCAGCGGCACGCCACGACCGATCTGGAGCTGATGCCGCATGGAGACGGGATTGCCGCCGATTCAGACGATTCGCGCGCGCGTGCTCGAGCTCGCGGTTCGCGAGGCCGACGTCAGACGGCGCGAAGCGCTGCTCAGGCGTGCCGAGCAGACCGACCCACTGCTGCGCGTCCCGCGCGACTACTTCGACTGCGGTGCATACGACGAAGAGGACGAGTGGTGGGCGATGCAGTTCGGGTCGCGGAGATCACTCACGATCTGACTCGACAGCCGACGCGAGGCGCGCGATCGCGTCGGTGAGGATCGCTCGCGAGGTGCCGAAGTTGAGCCGCGCGAAACCGCGGCCCTCGCTGCCGAACGCCGGACCGGGGCTGAGCGCGACGCGGCCACGCTCGAGGAACGCCTGCGACGGGTCGTCTCCGAGCCCGAGCGCACGGCAGTCGAGCCACGCGAGGTAGCCCGCGTCGGGTGGCAGGTACCGCACCTGCGGTAGCAGCGCCGCGAGCAGCTCGCCGACGATGCGGCGGTTGCCGTCCAGGTACGCGACGAGCTCGTCGAGCCACGGCTCGCCCTCCTCGAACGCCGCAATCGAAGCGAGCACGCCGAGATGGCCCGCGTGGTAGCGCAGCGTCTGGGCGAGCGGCGCCAGCTCGTCACGCAGGCCCGCCTCGGGCACGACGACCGCGCACTTGAGGCCGGCGAGGTTCCAGGCCTTGCTCGCGCTCGTGATCGTTACCGTGCGCGACAGGCCGAGCGTCGCGAACGGCGTGAACGCCGTGCCGGGGAGCGTCAGCGGCGCGTGGATCTCGTCGGCGACGACGGCGACGCCGTGGCGCTCGGCGAGCGTCGCGAGCCGCTCGAGCTCGAGCCGCGAGAACACGCGGCCGGTCGGGTTGTGCGGGTTGCAGAGCAGGAGCGTCCGCGCGCCCGCGGCGAACGCGCGCTCGAGCCGGTCGAGGTCGAGCTCGCAGCCGCCCGCCGCCGTCGCCAGCGGTGCCTCGGCGACGGCGCGCCCGATCTCGCGGATCGTCGCGAAGAACGGCGGATAGACGGGCGGGGTGATGACGACGCCCTCGCCCGGCGCGGTCAGCAGGCGCAGCGCCTCGGCGATCCCGACGACGACGTCGGCGGCGAGCCAGGCGTTCGCGGGCTCGACCGGCCAGCCGAAGCGCCGGGCCGCGAAGCCCGCGAACGCCTGACCGAGCGTGTCCGGGTACGGATAGCCGCAGTCGTCGCGGTCGAGCGCCGCCTGGAGCGCGGCACGAACGGGCCCGGCGAGCGCGAAGTCCATCTCCGCGACCCACGCCGGCAGGACGTCCGCCGGGTAGGTCGCCCATTTCGCGCTCCGCCGGGCCCGCAGCTCGTCGAGCGAGAGGTCGTCGAAGGCCGCCGGCACGCCGGCTCACCCTACGCCGCGCGCGAGGCCTGCGTCTTCACCTCCGGCAGCGCCGCCGGCGTCTCCGGCCGCCGCCAGAGCGTCAGCGTCAGGAGCGAGACGAGCGCGCCGACGACGGCGACGCCGACGCCCCACCAGACTCCGCTCAGGTTGTCGGCCCACCCGAGCGCCGCGTCGAGCGAGAACCGTGCGCCGCCGGTCGCGGCCAGCGACACGGCGCCAGCCCAGACGAGCAGCGGGAACTCGAGGCCGCCGTTGCCGTTCCAGAAGCCGTTGCGCCAGTGCGCGAGCGCGATCGCGTTCAGCATCACGACGGCGACGAGCAGCGCCGCGAACGGGACGACCAGCCCCGCCGCGAGCAGCGTGCCGCCGGCGAGCTCCGCCGTGCCGAGCGCCAGCCCGGTCACGAACGGCGTCCGGAACCGCAGGCTCGAGACGAAGCCGCCGACCCCGCGCGGTCCGGGGCCGCCGAACCAGCCGAACAGCTTCTGCGCCCCGTGCGCCGCCATCGTCAGGCCGAGGACGAGCCGGAGCAGCAGGATTCCGTATGCCACCTACCTCACCTCCTTCGGGTCGACACTTGCTACCTCAATCTTCGCGCGGGAGAACGCGCCAGGGCAGGAATGCATTCCCGCCCGCGGAAGCTCGCGCGATCGCGCCTCGGGTCGTCATCGTCGGCGGCGGCTTCGCCGGCCTCGCCTGCGCGCGCGCCCTCGCCGGCGCGCCGGTCGAGGTCACGCTCGTCGACTCGCGCGACTACCACCTGTTCACGCCGCTCCTCTACCAGGTCGCGACGGCGCTGCTCAACCCGGCCGACATCGCCTACCCGTTCCGCGCCGTCCTCCGCCGCGCGCGCAACGTCCGCTTCCGGCAAGCGACGGTCGCCTCGGTCGACTTCGAGCGGCGGACGCTCTCGACCGCCGCGGGCCACGAGCTCGCGTACGACTACCTCGTGCTCGCGACGGGGAGCGTCAGCGACTACTTCGGGAATCCGGCCCTCGAGCGGGCGACGCTGGGGATGAAGACGCTGCCGCAGGCGCAGCGGCTCCGCAACCACGTGCTCGCGTGCCTCGAGCAGGCGGCGCAGTCGCCGGACGCCGCCGCGCAGGCCGAGTGGCTGACGTTCGTCGTCGTCGGCGGCGGGCCGACGGGGGTCGAGTTCGCGGGCGCGCTGGCGGAGCTGAAGCGGCTCGTCGGGCGCGAGTACCGCGAGTTCAGCTCGGCACAGCTCCGCATCGTCCTCGTCGAGGGCGCCGAGCGGCTGCTGCCGGCGTTCCCGGAGAAGCTCGGCCGCTACGCGCGCCGTGTGCTCGAGCGGCGCGGGGTCGAGGTCTGCACGGGCGCGGTGACGACCGATGCCGACGACGAGCATGCCTCGCTCTCGAACGGCGAGACGATCCCGACGCGGACGGTCGTCTGGTCGGCCGGCGTCCGCGCCGCGCGGCCCGGCGGCACGGAGAGCTTCCCGGCCGGCCGCGCCCAGCGCCTCCAGGTGGACGAACGCCTCCGGCTCGTCGGCCGCGACGAGGTCTACGTCCTCGGCGACCTCGCCGACGGATTGCCGATGCTCTCGGCGCCGGCGCTGCAGCACGGCCGCTACGCGGCGCGCGCGATCGTCGCCGCCGTGCGGGGGATGGAGGAGCCGCGGCCCTTCCGCTACCGCGACAAGGGGACGATGGCGGTGATCGGCCGCAACGCCGCGGTCGCGGACGTGTTCGGCTTGCAGCTGACCGGTTTCGTCGGCTGGATCGCCTGGCTGGCGGTCCATCTCTACTACCTCGTCGGCTTCCGCAACCGCGTCGCCGTCTTCGTCAACTGGGGCTGGGACTACCTCCGCCGCGACCGCCCGACCCGCCTGATCACGACGGTCGACGCGGACCCGGTCGTCGAGTCACTGACCGGTCGCCGCTGACGAGCTCGGATCGGAGAGCCAGCTGAGCGTGAAGGAGCGGCCGTCGGCCGAGACGGCGTTCGGCGCCGACGTGCCCGCGGTCGAGCTGTAGACGCCGTAGCCGTGACCGCGGTGGGGGCCGGGGTAGAAGCCGAAGCCGGTGCCGTCGGGGACGAGCTGGAGCGGGACGGCCGTCCATGCCGGGTCGAGCAGCGTCCCGGGGTGGCCGTTGCCGATCGTCGCGATCCGCGAGAACGTGACCGAGCCGAAGTTCGCCAGCGGCAGCGGGTTGCAGGTGACGCCGGTGCACGAGGAGGGCGCCTCGGCGATCCACTCGGCCGAGGAGGTGTCCGGCTGGGGCATCGTCGCGCGCTTGGTGAACCGGACGTGCCGCGTCCGGTTGATCAGCTGCACGACGACGCTGTTGCCGTCGACGTTCACGGAGCCGGTGATCACGTCGCCGGGACGGATCTTCATCGTCAGGTTGACGGGCGGCGCCGGCACGAGCTCGTACCAGGCGTAGTAGGAGCCCTTCCCGTTCGCCGTGCAGTCGGCATCGGTGCCGATCTGCTCGACCGCCAGCGAGGTCAGCGAGTAGCCGCCGAGCCCGACCCACGCGGCCGACGCCGCGTTCGCGTCGGCGGCGCCGCACGTCGCGGTCGTCTGCGTCCACGTCCCGGTGACGCTCGAGAACGACATCGGCGTCGTCGTGTCCGGGCTCGTCACGGCGTACCCGGCCCAGTTCGTGCTCGCCTCGGCCGAGGCGGCCGCGAGGCGCGGCGCGTGCAGCGTCCGCGCCGACGTCGACGCGCGCACCCCGAGGGCGGCGGCGAGCAGCGTCGTGAGCGCGAGCGCGCCGGCGAGGGCGGGGACGGCCGCCTTCACGCTCGACGGCGAAGCACAGAACCGTAAGCTTCTCATGAATTCGTCGGCACCCGGTCTCGACGCGTGCCGGTCTCCCACTCTAGTTTGCGTCGCCCAGTCCTGCTCCTCGGTCGTCCCGACCGGCTCCTCGTCGTGGCTGCGACCGCGCTCGCCGTCCTCCTCGGCGGCCTGCTCGCGGTGCGGGCGATCTGGTGGGCGCCGCTCAACGTCGACGAGGAGCTGACCCGGCGTGTCGGCACGGAGCCGTTCGGCGCCATCTTCCACATCGTCTCGAGCGAGCGCGGCGGCGGTCCGTTCCACTTCTGGCTCGAGCATTTCACGCTCCTGTGGCCGGGCGGGCTGGTCGGCCTGCGGGGGCCGTCGCTCCTCTTCTTCCTCGCCGCGCTACCGGCGGTGGCGCTCGTCGCGCGCGAGCTCGCCGACGCGGCGACGGCTGCGCTGACGGTGCTCCTGACCGCTGCGGCGCCGCTCGCCGTCTCCGCGGCCACGTTCGGCCGTCCGCACGCGCTGCTGCTCCTCTGGCTCGCGTGGGGGACGTGGCTCGGCCTGCGCGCCGTTCGCAGGCGGCGGCCGCGCGACTGGGTGCTCGCCGGCGCGGTGCTCGGCTCGTCGGTCTTCATCCACCCGACCGCGCCCGTCTACTCGCTGCCCGCATTCGCGGCCGTGCTCGTCTACGCGCCGCGCGCGCCGCGGGCGCTCGCGCGCGAGGCCTGGCCGGGCGCGGCCGCGCTCCTCGTCACCTTCCTGCCCTACTACGCCTCGACGCTGCACGTGCTCAGCGAGCGCTACGGCGTCGGCGGCGGCAGCAGCGGCCGCACGTTCTCCGGGCAGGCGGTGTGGCACGACGCGCTGGTGGCGCTCGTGCCGGCGAAGCACGCGAAGTGGCCGGCGCTCGGACTCGCCGCGGCGGGGCTGCTCGTGCTCGTCGCGACGCGGCGCCTGCGGACGGCGCTCGCGCTGGCGCTCGTGATCCTGACGCCCGTCGCGTTCTTCGGCCTCGTGCCGACGAAGGGCCTGTCGGCACTCTTCTTCGACCGCTACATGCTCCCGACGCTGCCGGCGTTCCTGCTCCTGGTCGCGGTCGCGTGCTCGACGGTCGCCGGCTGGGCGCGACGGGCGCGCTGGCCGATCCTCGTGCTCGCCGCCGCCGGGCTCGTCTTCGTCGAGGCGCGCGTCGTCTATGCGCGGCAGCGCCAGCTCGGCCGGATCCAGCTCGACGCGTTGACCTCGTTCGTCCGGGGCGATCGCGGCGACGCCGTCCTCTTCGGCGCCACGGGATCGGAGGACCCGTCGAACTACCTCGGCAACCTGACCTTCGGGCGGCCGCCGTTCCTGCTCGACCGCTACCTCGGGCTGCGGATCGGGTCGCTCGACGTCGTCGACGACGACACGTGCGTCCCGGTCGTCTCGTTCCTCGCGAGAACGGCGCGGCCGCAGCGTGGGTTGTGGCTGTTCTACGTTGCGCCGCAGGACAACCTCGACGCGGCACGGCGCGCGCTGTCGATTCCCGGCGTCGGGGTCGCCAATCCGGTGCGGAACACGCTCGTCGTCGGCTCGCGGGCGCTCGCGCCGCGCGCGCTCGTCGCGCTCGGGCTCGAGCTGCGCCGGCGCTGGCACGCGGTGGTCGCGGACAATCCGCGCGTCAGCGACCTGATCGACGCCGACGCCCAGGCGCTGCGCGACCCGGCGTCGTGCAGGGGGCACGGCTTCCTGAACGATCCCGACATCTCGCCGAACTGGCCCGAGTCGCTCACGTGAACGCTCGGGCGCCCCGGATCCGCCGCGCGGCCGCCGCCGCCACGTAGACGGCGGCGGCGACGGCGACGATCGCGGTGCTCGGCGGCAGGCGCGCGATCTCGTAGCTGAGCGCGAGCCCCGCCCAGACGCAGCCGACCGCGAGCGCGGCGGCGAGCGCGAGCCCTGCGTACGGCCCGCGTGCGAGCTCGTGGGCCGCAGCGGACGGCGCGGCGACGAGCCCGAGCAGCAGGAGGGCGCCGACCGCCTGTGTCGCCTCGGCGGCGACGAGGCCGGTGAGCCCGAGGAAGAGGAAGCCGAGCAGCGTCACCGGCACGGCCCGCGCTGCGGCGACGAGCGGGTCGAGCGATGCGAACAGGAGCGGGCGCGCGATCGCGACGACGCCGGCGATCGCGACCGCCGACACCGCGGTCGCGAGCTCGACGTCGCCGCGGCCGAGCCCGAGCAGCGAGCCGAAGAGGACGCGGACGGCTGCGGTGCCGTTGCCGGCGCTGCTCTCGGTGGTGAAGATGGCGAGAAAGAGGACGCCGAGCCCGAGGATCCACGCGAACACCGTCCCGATCGTGACGTCGTCGGCGTGAGCGCGCTCGCCGATCGCGCCGATCCCGATTCCGACCGCGACCGTGGCGGCGAGCAGCCCGACGCGCACGTCGACGCCGAACGCCGCGGCGGCGAGCGCGCCGGTGAACGCGACGTGGCTGAGCGCGTCGCTTGCGAACACCTGCGCCCGCAGCACGAGGAAGTAGCCGATCAACCCGCACGCCGCCCCGACGAACGTCCCGGCGACGAGGGCGTTGCGCATGAACTCCTGCGCCAGCATCTAGCGGCGAGGAAGGCGGACGAGGACGTAGGCGCCGAATGCGAGCGAGGTGACCCAGAAGCCGACGGGGTAGATCGAGAAGTACGCGAGCGCCAGCCCGAGCCAGGTGACGGCGAGCCCGAGCACGACCGACAGCACGAGGCCGGCGACCGGCCGCGACGTCAGTCGGTGCGCGGTCGCCGCCGGCGTCACGAGCAGCGCGAAGACGAGCAGCGCGCCGGTGATCTGGCTCGTCGCCGCGACCGAGAGCCCGAGCAGGAGCAGGAAGCCGAGCGAGAGCGCCCGCACCGGCACGCCGGCGGCGCGCGCGACGTCGGCGTCGACCGAGGCGAAGAAGAGCGGCCGGGCCGCGAGCGCGAGCACGACGAGCGTCACGGCCGTGACGGCGACGAGCGTCCGCGCCTGCACGTCGGTGATGCCGAGGAACGTGCCGAAGAGGAGCGCCTGCAGCCCGTTCAGGAGCCCGTGGTAGAGCTGGACGAAGAGGAAGCCGAGCCCGAGGCCGACCGCCTGCACCGTCCCGGTCGCGGCCGATTCGCGACTGTGGCCGCCGCCCTGCTCGGCGGCGACGCCCGCCAGCGCGATCGCGCCCGCGACGCAGGCGCCGAAGTAGCCGAGGAGGAGCGGCAGCCCGGCGAGGGTCGCGCCGGCGGCGCCGGGAAAGGCGATCACCGCGAGCGTGTGCCCGGCGAACGTCTGCCGCCGCAGGACCATGAACCACCCGATCGAGCCGGCGAGGACGGCGACCGCCGTCCCGGCGACGAGCGCGTTGACCATGAAGTGGAAGGCGAAAAGCTGGCGGACGTCGCTCGCGAGGTTCCAGGAGAGGCCCTGGAAGACGGCGGCGTCAGTCGTCATGGCGACGGCCGTGCACGAACGGCGCCTCGGGCACGCCGACGACGACGACTCGCCCGTCGCCGGTCCGCAGCACCTCGATCGGCGCCGAGTAGAGACGCGAGAGGGTCTCGCCCGTGATCACCTCGCCGGGGGTGCCGGCAACGGCCGTGCCGCCGGCGAAGTAGACCACGCGGTCGAGGTAGCCGAGGATCGGGTTCGCGTCGTGGGCGACGAGCAGGACGGCGACGCCCTCCTCGCGGCAGATGCGCTGCACGAGCGCGGCGACGCTCGCCTGGTTCGTCAGGTCGAGCGAGTCGAGCGGCTCGTCGAGGAGCAGGAGCCGCGGCCGGCGGACGAGCGCCTGCGCGATCAGCAGCCGCTGCTGCTCGCCGCCGGAGAGCGCGCCGATCGGCCGCTCGGCGTACGCCGACGCGCCGACGAGGTCGATCACCTCGCGGACGCGCGCCCGCGCCTCGCTGCCGCGGCCGGGCAGGGGCACGCCCCAGCGCGCCCCGTCGAGGCCGAGCCGGACGAGGTCGACGCCGCGGATCCGGACGGAGCCGTCGAAGTGACGGCGCTGGGGGAGGTAGCCGATCCATGCGTTCGCCTCGCCCGGGCGGCGGCCGAGCACGCGCGCGGTGCCGCCGCGGAGCGGCAGCAGGCCGAGGACGACGTGCAGGAACGTCGACTTGCCGGCGCCGTTCGAGCCGAGCACGGCCACGAACTCGCCGCGCTCGACCGCGAGCGAGACGTGCTCCCAGACGACGCGCCGGCCGAGCTCGACCGACGCGTCCTCGAGCCGGACGGCCTCGCTCACCGCCCGGTCGCCGCGTGCAGCGCCGCCCGCAGCGCGCGCAGCTGCGCCACCTGCCACGTCTGGAACGTCGCGCTCGCCGGCGCCAGCGTCTCCGTGATCGTCGTCACCGGGATCCCGCGCTTGCGCGCGGCGGCGGTGACGCGCGCGACGTCGGGCGTGCTGTTCTGGCTGTCGTAGATCCAGACGGCGATCGTCTTGCGCGCGACTTGCCGGTCGACCGTCGACTTGTCGGCCGCCGTCGGCTCGGTGCCCTCGCTGACCGCCTGCAGGAACGACGGCGGGGTGACGAGGTCGAGCCCGAGCGACCTCGCGAGCGGCGCGAAGATGCTCTCGGAGGCGCCGACCCTGACGCCGTGGTAGCGCCGCTCGATCGTCGCGATCAGGCGCCGGTAGCCGGCGAGACCCTTCGTCTCGAACGTGCGCGCCCGCCGCGCGAAGTACGTCGCGTCCTCCGGATCGAGCCGCTCGTAGTCGCGCACGATCGCGGCGATCACCCGCCGGACGTCGGACGGCGAGTACCAGCGGTGCGGGTTGTCGCCCGGCGAGAGCCCGAGCAGGTTGCCGACGGTGAGGACGACGCGGCCCTCGACGGGGTTCGCCTTGAGCAGCTTCGTCGCCCATGGGTCGTAGCCGATTCCGTTCACGATCACGAGCTGGGCGCCGGCGAGGGTGCGCGCGTCGACCGCCGTCGGCTCGTAGTCGTGCGGGTCGGTGGCTGGGTTCGCGATCACGCTCGTCACCTGCACACGCGCGCCGCCGAGCTGCGCGGCGATGCTGCCCCAGACGTTCTCGGCCGCGACGGCGCGCAGCGGCCCGCGCGCGCCGGTCGGGCCGGGCACGGCCAGCGCGAGAAGGGCGATCGCGAGGAGCCGACTCATCGTGTAGACGCTAACGATAACTATTCCCAAAATCAACGGAAAACGGGCGACCGCGGCGGGTTGACGCGAACTAGGCTCGCGGCGACATGACCTTCACGGCGCACGACGCGCTCGTGCTGCTCGCCTTGCTGGCCGCGGTCGCCGGCCTGCTGGCGCTCGCGCCGTCGCTGCGGATCCCGTACCCGATCCTGCTCGTGCTCGGCGGACTCGTCCTCGGCTTCGTCCCCGGCATCCCGCACCCGAGGTTGAACCCGAGCATCGTCCTCGTCGCGATCCTGCCGCCGCTCCTCTACGGCTCGGCGTTCTTCACCTCGCTGCGCGACCTGCGGCGGAACGCACGGCCCGTCTTCCTGCTCTCGGTCGGGCTCGTGCTGACGACGACGGTGGCGGTCGCAGCAGTCTGCCACGCGTTCATCTCGGGTCTCACCTGGCCTGTGTGCTTCGTGATCGGCGCCACGGTGGCGCCGACGGACGCGCTGGCGGCGACGGTCGTCGCGGCGGGGATCGGGTTGCCGCGGCGGATCGTCGCGATCATGGAGGGCGAGAGCCTGATGAACGACGCGACGGCGCTCGTCGCCTATCGCTTCGCCGTCGCCGCGGTGCTGACCGGCTCGTTCTCGCTCTGGCACGCGACGTGGCGGTTCGCCGTCGACGTCGCCGGCGGGATCGCGATCGGCCTCGCCGTCGGCGTCGTCCTGCGCCAGATTCGCAGGCGCCTCGACCATTCGCCGACCGAGATCGCGATTGCGCTTCTCTCCGGCTACTTCGCCTACCTGCCGGCGGAGGCAGCCGGAGTCTCGGCGGTGCTCGCGGCGGTGACGGTCAGCATCTACGTCGGCTGGTACACGCCGGAGCTGACGACGTACCAGACGCGGCTGCAGGGAGACGCGGTGTGGGAAATCGTCACCTTCGTCCTCAACGCGCTCCTCTTCGTGCTCGTCGGCCTGCAGCTGCGGCCGATCCTCGACGCGCTGAACGGCCGCTCGCCGGCTTCGCTCGTCGCGGACGGTGCGATCGTCAGCGCGGCGGTGATCGTGACGCGGTTCGTCTGGCTTCCGATCGGCACCTACGTGCCGCGGTTCCTCTTCCCGCGGATCCGCCGCCGCGATCCGTACCCGCCGTGGCAGTGGCCGGTGATGCTCTCGTGGACGGGGATGCGCGGCGCGATCTCGCTCGCCGCGGCGCTCGCGCTGCCGCTGACCGTCAACGGCGGGCGGTCGTTCCCGGACCGCGAGCTCGTCATCTACCTGACGTTCTGCGTCATCCTGGTGACGCTCGTCCTGCAGGGCGGGACGGTCCCGCTCGCCGCGCGGCTGCTCGGGCTCGAGGACGACGGGAAGGCCGAGAAGGAGGAGACGAAGGCGCGCTACAAGGCGGCCGAGGCGGCGCTCGCGCGGCTCGACGAGCTCGTCGGCGAGGACTGGGTGCGGGAGGACACCGCCGGCCGGCTGCGCGGCGCGTACGAGTTCCGCCGCAGCCGGATGGCCTCTCGCTTCGACCCCGACGGCGACGGCGCGCTCGACCGGCAGTCGCTCGCCTACCAGCGGCTGCGGCGCGAGCTCCTGGACGCCGAGCGGCAGGCGGTCGTCGCGCTGCGCCGGCAGGGCGCGATCGGCGACGAGGTGATGAACCGGATCACCCGCGACCTCGATCTCGAGGACGCGAGACTCGAGATCTGACCGTCGCCAGCCTCTGAGCTTTCTCAGAGCTGTCTCTGAGACCGTGGGTCGCGCTCGGCCCGAAGAAACGCCTGCACAAGCGGGAGGTTTTCCGGTCTCGTCTCTGATACCGGCGGTGGGCGCCTCGCGGCGGCGCCCGGCTCCGGCGGTCTCTGAGACGTCTCAGAGACCGGACGCGGGCCCTAACTTCAATAGTTGAAGCTACTATGGAGCGCGTAGTGCGAACAAAGAGGTGAGAAGGTGAGCTCGCTGCTCCTCGTACCCCTGGACGACATCGTCGTCTTCCCGAACATGAACGTCACGATCTCCGCCGACGTGGGCGAGGAGGAGCGCGTGCTGCTCGTGCCCCGCCACGAAGGCACGTACGCCAAGGTGGGCACCGTCGCCGAGGTCGGCGAGCAGATGCGGCTGCCGGGCGGCGGCCGCGCCGTCAGCCTCGAGGGCCTCCACCGCGCCGTCCTCGGCGCCGCGCACACCGACCCGCAAGGGCGGCTGCGCGTCGAGGTCGACGAGCGACCCGACGAGGAGCCGCCGCGCGCGCGCACGGTCGAGCTCGAGCGGGAGTACCGCGCGGTCGTCGAGGAGCTGCTCGAGCTGCGCGGGGACGACGGCCGCATCTCGGCCTTCGTCCGCTCGATCCGCGAGACGGGCACGCTGGCCGACACCGTCGCGTATGCCCCCGAGCTCACGTTCGAGCAGAAGATCGAGCTGCTCGAGACGGTCGACGTCGTCGAGCGGCTCGAGCTCGCCCTGCGCCTGCAGCGCGAGCGGCTGGCCGAGCTGCAGGTGCGCCGTCGCATCCGCGAGGACGTGGAGGAAGGCGCGGCGAAGCAGCAGCGCGAGTACATCCTCCGCCGCCAGCTCGAGTCGATCCGGAAGGAGCTCGGTGAGGACGACGCGTCCGTGGCCGACGACTACCGCACGAAGATCGCCGAGAGCGAGATGCCCGACGCCGTGCGCCGGCAGGCCGAGCGCGAGGCGGCGCGGCTCGAGCGGATGGGCGAGCAGAACGCAGAATCGTCGATGATCCGCACATACCTCGACTGGCTGCTCGCGCTGCCGTGGGGCAAGCGCTCGGAGGAGCGGCTCGATCCGGTTTACGCACGCGAGGTGCTGGATGCCGACCACGCCGGCCTCGAGGACGTCAAGGACCGCATCGTCGAGTACCTGGCCGTCCGCAAGCTGCGGCAGGAGCGCGGCATCGCCGAGGACAAGAAGAGCGGGGCGATCCTGACCCTGATCGGGCCGCCCGGCACCGGCAAGACGTCGGTCGGCGAGTCGATCGCCCGCGCGCTCAATCGCGAGTTCGTCCGCATGTCGCTCGGCGGCATCCGCGACGAGGCCGAGATCCGCGGCCACCGCCGCACCTACATCGGCGCGCTGCCGGGCCGGCTCGTTCGCGCGCTGCGCGACGCCGGGACGATGAACCCGGTCATCCTCTTCGACGAGGTCGACAAGGTCGGTGCCGACTGGCGCGGCGACCCCTCGGCGGCGCTGCTCGAGGTGCTCGACCCGGCGCAGAACCACGCGTTCCGCGACCACTACCTCGACGTCGAGCTCGATCTGTCGGAGGTCGTGTTCATCGCCACCGCCAACGTCGCGGAGACGATTCCCGGGCCGCTGCTCGACCGCATGGAGGTGATCCGCTTCGACGGCTACACGGTCGACGAGAAGGTCGCGATCGCCCGCGGCTATCTGTGGCCGCGCCAGCGCGACCGCGCCGGCCTGCGCCAGGACGAGGTCGCGATCGACGACGAGACGCTCGAGCTGATCGTGTCGCAGTACACGCGCGAGGCGGGCGTCCGCGAGCTGGAGCGCGAGCTCGGCAAGTTGCTGCGCAAGGTCGCGACGGGCGTCGCCTCCGGCACCCGCGAGGCACCCGTGGCGATCGACGAAGCCGCCGTCCGCGACGCGCTCGGCCGGCAGCGCTTCTACCAGGAGGCTGCCGAGCGCACAGCCGTCCCGGGCGTCGCGACGGGCCTCGCCGTCACCGGCACCGGCGGTGACGTCCTCTTCGTCGAGGCGACGCGGATGCAGGGCAAGGACGACCTCGTGCTGACCGGTCAGCTCGGCGACGTGATGAAGGAGTCGGCGCGCATCGCGCTCACGTACGTTCGCTCCCACGCCGAGCGTCTCGGGGTGGACGAGGACGCGTTCGACGACCGTTCGTTCCACGTCCACGTCCCCGCCGGGGCGATCCCGAAGGACGGGCCCTCGGCCGGCGTGACGATGACGACGGCACTGGCGTCGCTCCTGACGGGACGCGCCGTCAAGCACACGGTCGGGATGACCGGCGAGGTCACGCTGCAGGGACGGGTGCTGCCGATCGGCGGCCTGAAGCAGAAGGTCCTCGCCGCGCACGCGGCCGGGCTCACGGACGTCATCCTCCCCGAGCGGAACCGCGCCGACCTCGACGACGTGCCGGAGGACGTCAAGCGCCTGATGACCTTCCACCCGGTGATGACGCTCGACGAGGTG
>DASRGD010000024.1:0-29900 GCA_035651195.1 Gaiellaceae bacterium
CCGCCCACCCGCGTCGCGACCACCGGCCGCCCGTAGGCCATCGCCTCGCGCGCGACGACGCCGTAGCCTTCCCGGCGCGACGGGACGCACACGACGGCCGCGCGCTCGTAGTACGCGCCGAGACGGTCGTGGGGGACGAAGCCGACCGCTTCCGGGACGCGGGCGCGGAGCGGGCCGTCGCCGACGATCACCCTCGGTAGGCCCTCCGTCGCCGCCAGGAACTCGAGGATGCCCTTCTCCTCCGAGAGCCGCCCGACGAAGAGGACGTGCGGCGGCTGCGCCGGCTCGCCGACCGAGGCCGGGATCTCGACGCCGGTCGGGATCACGCGCACGTCGCGCGCGCCGAGCCGGCGGGCTTCCTCGGCGAGGTACGACGACGCCGCCACCACCACCCGCGCCCGCTCGAGCAGCGGCCGCGCGAGCCGCGGGCAGCGCCGCGCGAGCTCGACGTCGGTGCCCCAGACCTGGAGGACGAACGGCTTCCCCGTCGCGAGCGCCGCGAGAGCGGACGGCAGCCAGTGCGCGTGCACGACGTCCGCCTCACGCGCCGCCCGCCGCGCCGCCCGCGCGTAGGCGGCGAGAAACAGCGGCAGCGCGAGCGCGAGCCACGGCCGCGCGCGCAGGTTCTGGACGATGCCGCTCCCGTAGGCGATCCCGAAGTGCGGGAACGAGGCCGGCGAGACGACGTCCACGTCGACGCCGGCGGCGCGCAGGTGCTCGACCGCGTCCGCGACGAACCGACCCGCCACATCGTCCGCCGAGCGCGGGTACGACGTCGAGAGGACGCAGACGCGCACGGCCGTATCCTCCCAGGCGTGCCGCACGCGCTCGCCCACGACCTCGACGCGATGGCCGGCGCGACCGCGTACAACGAGTGGCTCGTCGACCGCGCCCGGCCGTGGCTGCACGGGCGCGTGCTCGACGTGGGCGCCGGGATCGGTACCCATACCGTCCAGCTCGAGCGGCTCGCCGCCGAGGTGGTCGCGCTCGAGCCCGAGCACGAGTTCGCCGAGCTGCTGCGCGCGAACGTGAACGGCGCGACCGTCGTCGAGGGCGACGTGCGCGACGTCGACGGCCCGTTCGACGCGATCGTCTGCTTCAACGTGCTCGAGCACATCGCCGACGACGTCGGCACGCTGCGCCGGTTCCGCGAGCTGCTCGCGCCGCACGGGACGCTGCTCCTGCTCGTGCCCGCGCACCCGGCGCTCTACGGCACGCTCGACCGCGCCTTCGGTCACGAGCGCCGCTACGGCAAGCGCGAGCTGCGCGGGAAGCTCGCCGCGGCCGCGCTCGCGCCGGTCGTGCTGCGGCACGTGAACCCGATCGCGACGATCGGCTGGCTCGTGCAGGCGAAGGTGCGGCGCCGCCCGCGCATGTCGTACCGCGGGCTCGACCTCTACGACCGGCTCGTGCCCGCGCTCCGCGCGCTCGACCGCGTGCCGCTCCCGTTCGGGCTCTCGCTGTGGGCGGTCGCGAAGACGATCGGCACCGAGACTGCGAGCGCCAGGAACGCGTAGAAGTAGTAGAACTGCATCGTCAGGTAGAAGAAGTTCGCGGCGACCGTGCCCAGGAGCGCGGCGGTCCAGCCCCAGGAGAGCGGCCGCACGCGCGCGGCGAGCGGGTTGCGCGCCGCCGCGAAGGCGCGGCCGAGGGCGCGCGCGGCGCGCAGGCGCCTGAAGACCCAGAGGAGGAAGAGCGCGAATAGCAGCGTGCCGACGAGCCCGGTCTCGACGACGAGCGCGACGAAGTACGAGTGCGGGCCCCAATTCGTCTTGCCGGTGACGAACTCGTAGTAGACGGAGAAGTTGTTCAGCCCGAGCCCGAACAACGGGTGCAGGTGGAGCACCTTCGGCACGAAGTCGTAGACCTGGAAGTGCGCCGAGGAGCCGCTCGTCGAGAGCCGCGATCCGAGGACGACGGAGAAGAAGTGTCGACGCGTCAGCACGATGTAGGCGAGGACCGCGGCGGCGCCGGCGACCGGCACGAGCAGGGCGCGGGAGAGCAGGTAGCGCCGGTAGGGGACGGCGAGCAGCAGCGCGCCGACGCCGAGGCCGAGCAGGCCGCTGCGCGAGAGCGTCGCCGCCTCGACGACGAGCAGGAACGCGATCGCGATCCCGAGCCGCACGCGCAGCCGGTGGCCGCGCTCGAGCCGCAGGTAGAGCGGCGACAGCACGAGCAGCGGCACGATCAGCATGATCCCGAGGTGGTTCGGGTCGCCGGTGAGCGCGTTCGGCCGGTAGACCTTCGCGCCCGCGACGGCGCCGTAGATGTTGATCTGGCTCGCGCCGCCGGTGAGCGGCGAGAGCACGGTCGCGTCGAGGTTGCCGCCGCGGCGCGCGTCGAGCAGCTGGAGCACGCCGTACGCCGCGTTGAACGCGACGCCGCCGCAGAACCAGGCGAGCGTGCGCCAGTAGTAGTCGCGACCGCGCCGCCAGAGCCAGGCGACCGCCGCCGCGAGGAAGACGAAGTGGATGACGAACTTCACCATCCCCTTCGCGAACTGCGCCAGCGCCTGGGCGGTCTCGAGGTTGAAGAAGCCGAACAGGTAGACGAGCAGGAAGGCGAGGAAGAAGCCGACGAGCGTCACGCTCGTCCTCGGCATGCGCGGCCGCGTCAGCACCGCGTACGAGATCAGGAAGAGGATCGCGAGCATGTCCGCGATCCCGACCGAGCCGGCGACGTTCCAGTGCACCTTCTCGAACGTGCAGCAGAACATCGTCGCCAGGAACAAGAAGCTCGTGAGCCGCCTCATGCCGCATCCTCGATTTGGCGCTTCCCGTCTCCGACGCAGACGGACGCACGGGCAAAGCCCGCGCGTGCCGAGGACGGCGCCGCCAAGCGGCGCCTCATGCGACCTGCTCCAGGAGCTCCGCGAGCTCCTCGACGCGCGCGCGCCGCGACAGGCGGCGGCGCCAGTCGGGCGAGAGCGACGCGCCGTCGAGCGCGCCCGCCTGCCACGCGTCGCGGAGCGCCGCGAGCTCGCGCGCGATCGCGTCGACGTCGTCGGGCGCGACCACGACACCGGCGCCGGTGTCGCGGAGCAGCCGCGCGGCGGCGCCCTCCGGCGGCACGAGCGCCAGGATCGGGCGCTCGGCGGCGAGGTACTCGAACACCTTCCCGGAGAGCACGCCGCGGCCGCGGCCGTCCGCGTCCGGGATCAGGAGCAGGAGCGCCTCCGAGTCGCGCTGGAGCGCGAGCGAGCGGCGGCGCGGAACGTAGGGCACGAGCTCGAGCCGCTCGCCGAGGCCGAGCCCGTCGGCCCACTCGCGGTCGGCGGCGCGGAAGTCGCCGACGAAGCGCGCGACGACGCCGTCGACCCGCGCGAGCGCGGTCAGGAACGGGCGCGGGTCGCGCTTGCCGAAGAACGAGCCCGCGTGCGTGATCCGGAAACGGTCGCCGCGCCGGTACGAGAGGCCGGCGAAGTCGTCGAAGTCGGCCCCGTTCGCGATCTGCACGACCGGGCCGCGCGGCGAGCGCGACCGCATCTCCTCCGCGATCGCCTCCGAGACCGTGACGATCGCGTCCGCCTGGCGCGCGACGAGCCGCGCGACGACGTGCTCGGTCTGCTCCTTCGCGCGCACGGCGAGCCGCTCGGCGCGGCGGTGCGGATGCGCGACGAGCGAGTCGCGCAGGTCGGCCAGCCAGCGCGCGCCGGTCGTGCGCTTGACGGCGGCGCCGACCAGGTGCACGGACGACGGCGGCGAGGTCGTCAAGACGACGTCGATTCCCTCGCGGCGCACGATCCGGATCGCGGCCGGAATCGCGGTCACGTTCCAGCTCACGTTCTCGTCGGGGACGAGGAGCCGGCGGCCGAGCAGCGCCGCCTGCCGCCGGATGCGCTGCAGCCCGGCCGTCCCGTGCAGCTCCTCGGCCGGCTTGCGGCCGACAGGACCGACGTAGCGCACGCGGTGCACCCAAGCGAGGCTCGGCGGCTCGAGCTCCTCGTCGCGGTGGATCCACTTCGGGTCGTCGGGCGCGAGCACGTGCGTCTCGATCCCGAGCTCCGGCAGGTGCGTCGCGAACTTGAGCGGCCGCTGGACGCCGCCGCCGCCGGCGGGCGGGAAGTACATCGTCACGAGCAGCACCTTCATGCGTCGGCGGGCAGCAGCCGGAACGGCCCCTGCGGCCCCTGGAGCACGCGGAAGCGACGCTCGTCGAGGGTGAGCACGTCCTGCGCGCCGTGCCGACGCGCGAGCACGACGATCGAGGCGCCGGCGAGGCCCACGCGCAGGTCGGCATGGCGAGCGACCACCTCGCCGGCTTCGCGGACGTCGGCGGCCGTGAACCGCTCGAGCTGGTAGACGCCGCGACCGACTTCGTCGAGCAGGTCGAGCTGGGCGGCGCGTCCGGCTTCGCGCCTGACCAGGAAGTCCAGCTCGGCGAGGACGATCGGCGACAGGAGCAGCGGCGCGGGGGCGGCCGCGAGCGCCTTCGCCGCCGCGTCGTGCCGATCCTGGTCCGGGTCGAGGGCCGCGAGCAGGCCGCTCGTGTCGAGGAGGATCACTCCTCGCCGAAGCCTTCCAGCAGCCCGTCGACGCGGCGGGCGAGCGTCGGGTTGCCCGACCGAAAGAGCGGGATCCGCGGCCTCGGCGGGGACTGCTTCGCGACGACCTCCTGGACGCCCTCGCGAATCAGCTCCGCCTCGCTGCGCCCCGTGGACTCGGCCGCGAGCTCGAGAGCGCGCTTGAGCTCGTCCGGGAGATAGACGGTCGTCTTCCTCATGCCATACACCCTACCCTACGTACGGAGCCTGTACAGGCGACCGTTGCGGTAGGCCCACGTGGCGCCGTACCGGCGCGGGATCGCCGGATCTCCCGTCTTCAGCCAGCGCTCGACGTCCCTGATCCGCTCGTACGGGCGGTTCGCGTTCGTGTTCGCCACGTGCACCGCCGGCGCGTCGACGACGTAGACCGGCGCGTCGGCCGCGATCCGGTAGCTCGGTCGCGGCGCCGCGATCACGACCGAGCGCGGCGGCAGCGAGCGGACCTGGCGCGCGATCGCGGGCGGCAGCGCGAACACGTCGCTGGGGTAGAGCGGCGTCCACTGACTGAAGCCGTGCACCGCGACCGGAAGCACGAACAGGGTCGCGGCGAGCGCGGCGCGCGTGTGCCGCTCGAGCACGTCCCGGCGGCGGAAGAAGAGGCCGGTGGCGAGCGCCACCGCGCCGCCGACGAACGCCCACCAGGTGACGGCGCCCGGCCCGCCGTGCCGCAGGCCGTAGACGAAGTCGCCGGGCCACTGGAGCTCGAGCACGATCCCGGCCGCGAGCGCGGCGGGCAGGACGAGCACCGTCCGCGCGAGCAGCGCCAGCCCGCCGGCGAGCGCGAACGCGAACGGGACGAAGCCCGCGGCGCGCCGGGACTGGGAGAGCGAGACGAGCTCCGAGAAGTGGACGAACAGCGTCGGCACGAGCTCGAGCGCGAGGATCGCGACCGAGCCGCCGAGGACGAATGCGCTCCAGCGGCGGCGGGCGGCGAGCGCCGCGAGCGGAACGAGCGTGAGGCCGGCGACGGCGACGGCGCCGCTCCGGCCGACGAGCGCCGGCGCGACGCGGAAGTGATGCGTCGACCAGATCTGCAGCTCCTGGCTGTAGTGCTGGAGGCTCGCGATCAGGCTCTGCTCGGTGGGATTGTGCGAGTGCGTCTCGTCGACGAGCGGGCGGATCCACAGCAGGACGGCGCCGGTCGGGACGGCGGCCGCGACGAGTGCCGCCGCGGACGCGCGCCACTCTCGGAAGCGCACGACGGCGAACGCGGCGAGCGGGATCAGCGCGAAGACGGCGTAGGTCGCGTGCACGAGCGCGAGCGCGCCGAACGTCGCCGCCAGCGCGGCGACGGTCGCTCGGCGCCTGCCGTCGAGCCAGCCGAAGAAGAGCGCGAGCGCGGCGGGGAAGAAGAGCTGCTTCGCGGCCGTCGCCGGGAGCGTCAGGGTCGCGAACGAGCCCCCGTGCCCGGCCGCGAACAGGTAGAGGCCGAGCTGCCCGGCGAGCACGGCGAAGCCGCCGCCGGCCGTCCCGAACACCGCCAGGCCGGCCTCCCAGGCGACGAGGCAGGCAAGCGGGGCGAGGAGCGACGACTCGTGGTCGACGACCACGTACGGGTCGAGCCCCGAGAGCTTCGCGACGAGCGCGTCGAAGCCGTGCCAGAGCGGGAACGCGTAGCCCGGGTGCAGGCCGCCGTCCTTGAACTCGTCGACCGTGCGCAGGTGCAGGTCGCCGAGCTCGACCAGCTTGCGGACGCGCGCGAGGTGGAAGAGGCCGTCGCCGCCGACGACGCCGGCGACGTGCCAAAGCAGGATCCCGAGCACGACGCCGATGACCAGCACGAGCGCATGGCCGCGCGGCCGCGCCCAGAGCGGGCGGCCCCGCCAGACGGCGGTCACCGCCGCGAGGACGCCGATGCCGCCGAGCAGCGCGACCGCGAGCCAGATCGTCCCGTGCACGACGAACACGACCGCCCAGGCGACGAACACGGCCGCCGTCGCCCAGGCGAGCGTGGCGGAGCTCGAGCGCTGGCCGAGCGTGCGCGCGACGAGCCAGCCGGGCGCGAGCACGAGCAGCGTCGCGCCGGCGAGCCGGACGTAGTCGGTCACCGGAGCAGCGAGTGCACGTCGGCGGAGGCGAGGTAGCGCGCGCCCTCTCGGTACGTCGCGCGGCGCTCGCCGCGGAAGAGGAGCGACCGCAGCCGCAGGGCGAAGAGGAGCAGCCGTCGCGCGCGCTCCGCCTCGCGCTCGCCGCGATGCTTCGCGAGGAAGCGCAGGTGGCCGCGCAGGTTCTCGACGTACAGCCGCCCGCCGTGCGACGCGCCGCCGACGTGGACGACCTCCGCCTCGGGCGTGAACCGCACGCGCCACCCCGCCTCGTGGAAGCGATACATCCAGTCGGCCTCCTCGCCGAACATGAAGAACGCCTCGTCGAAGAGCCCGACGGCGTCGGCCGCCTCGCGCCGCACGAGCAGCGCCGCGCCCGAGAGCCAGTCCACCTCGCGCGCCTCGTCGTGCGCGAAACCGCCGACGTAGAGCGGATTGAGGAGCCGCGTGCGCGGCGCGAGCTTGCGCAGGAACAGGTACTCCGTCGCGAGCCGCCAGACGGTCGGGAAGCCGCGCACGGAGCGCTGCAGTGTCCGGTCCGGGTTCAGGAGTCGCGGCCCGACCACGGCGGTGTCCGGGTGCGCGTCGGCGAACGCCACCAGCCTCGCGACCGCGTCGCCGACGACCCAGGCGTCGGAGTTGAGCAGGAAGAAGTAGCGGCTGTCGGCGATCCGCATGCCGAGGTTGTTGCCGGCGCCCATGCCGCGGTTCGCCTGCGCGACGAGCCGGACGCCGGGGAAGCGCGAGCGGACGAGCTCGACGCTGCCGTCGGTCGAGCCGTGGTCGACGACGATCGTCTCGACGCCGGCGACCGACTCCAGGCACCGCTCGAGCCACGGCAGCGCGTTGAACGAGACCACGATGACGCAGACGTCGCCCTCAGGCATCCGCGACCGAGGCGGGAGCGCGGCGGGCGCGCCGCGTTCCTTCCCACAGGATCACGCCCAGCCCGGGAACCGCCAGCATCACGGTCATCACGAAGAAGAGGAAGCCGCAGGCGAACGCCGGATCGGCGCCGACGCTCAGCTTGCCGAGGAAGTTGACGAAGAACGCCTCGCGCACGGCGAGGCCGTTGATCGTGAACGGCACCAGCATGACGAGGAAGAGCAGCGGCCCGAGCACGATGTAGGGCCGGATCGAGAGCTCGATCCCGACCGCGTGCGCCGAGGCCCAGATCGCGACGATGCGCGAGAACTGCGCGGCGGCGGTGACGAGCGAGACGACGAGCAGCGTCCGCAGGTGCTCGCGGTAGCCGTGGATGCCCTCGTACACGAGCCGCACGATCCGTTCGGCGCGCACGCGCCGGAGCAGCGGCACCGTGAAGCGGAGGACGCGCCGCATCCGGCGCGAGAAGAGGACGACGCCGGCGACGATCGTCAGCACCACGAACAGCGCCTCCACCCACAGGTAGGCGCCGATCGCGTAGCGGCCGATCGCGAGCAGGAACCCGATCCCCGCGAGCACGAGCGTGACGGCGCCGCCGAGCGCCCGCTCGAGCAGCACCGAGCCCGCGATCGGCGAGCCGAAGCCGGGGTGGCGTCGGGTCGTCTCGTAGATGCGCGAGGCGTCGCCGCCGACTGCGGTCGGGAGCACCTGACCGACGGCGTACGAGACGAAGTAGGCGCGCGTCAGCCAGCCGAGGCTGTCGTGGACGCCGCGCACCCGCAGCAGGAGCTGCCACCGCCACGCCTGCGGCGGGACCGTGACCAGGGTCAGGACGGCGGTCAGCGCGAGCCAGCCGGCGTCGGCGTTGCCGATGATGTGCGCCGTCTTCCCGAGGTCGATCTTCGAGACGATGTAGGCGATCGCCGCGCCGGTGACCGCCAGCGTCGCGACGAGCCGCAGCGACTTGCTCTTCATGCGAAGCGGGCGTGCACGCGCCGGAGCGCGTCGATCGCGTCCCGGATGTCGTCGTCGGTGTGCGCGGGCGAGAGCGGCAGCGAGAGCACCTCGGCGCCGGCGCGCTCGGTCACGGGCAGGGGTGGGTGCGGGCGGTCGCGGTAGGCCGAGAGGAGGTGCACCGGCAGGAAGTGGACCGACGTGCCGATCTGCTCTTCCGCAAGCGCACGCCGGTAGTCGTCCCGCGTTGCGCCGGCGACCTCGGGGTCGACACGGACGACGTAGAGGTGGAGCGCGTGCGTGTCGCGCGGGTCGCGCGCGACCGGCTCGATCCCGTCGAGCTCGGCCACCGCCTCGTCGTAGGCGGCGAAGTGGCGCTCGCGGATCGCGCGGTGGCGCTCGAGCTTGTCGAGCTGGACGAGCGCGATCGACGCGAGCACGTCCGAGAGGTTCGCCTTGAAGCCGGGCGCGACGAGGTCGTACAGCGACGCGTGGCTCCGCCGCATCACGCGCAGGTCGTCGACCGCCTGCGCGATCGCGTCGTCGTCCGTCGCGAGCAGACCGCCCTCGCCGGCGGCGATGTTCTTCGTCGCATAGAGCGAGAAGCACGTGACGTGCGCGATCGAGCCGACCTTGCGCCCGCGGTAGCGCGCCTCGGCGGCGTGCGCCGCGTCCTCGACCACCGGTAGCCCGAGCGCGAGCAGCGGTTCGAGATCGGCCGGCTGCCCGTAGAGGTCGACGGGCAGGATCGCGCGCGTGCGCGGACCGACGAGCTCCCGCACGCGCTCGGGGTCGACGTTCAGATCGCCGTCGCGGATGTCGGCGAAGACGGGCGTCGCGCCGCAATGCAGGATCACGTTCGCGGTCGCCGGCCAGCTGAGCGACGTCGTGATCACCTCGTCGCCCGGACCGACCCCGGCCGCGAGCAGCCCCAGGTGGAGCGCGGCCGTGCCGGACGAGAGCGCGAGCACGTGCCTCGCCTCGAGGAACTCCGCCATGCGTCGCTCGAGCTCCGCGACGCGCGGCCCGCTCGTCAGCCAGCCGGAGCGGATCGTCTCGGCGACGGCGGCGATCTCTTCCTCGCCGACGGCCGGAGGCTGGAACGAGAGGAAGGTCGAGCGGTGCGTGCCCGCACTAGACGAGAGCTTCGGCATCGGCGGTGACGAAGCGTATGCGGTCCGCCGCCGACTCCGCCCGCGCGAGCGCCTGCTCGCGCGTGGCGCCGACGGCGAGCAGCGCCCCTGCTCGGTCGGGCCCGCGCCGAAGCGGCGTGATCACGTAGCCCGCCTGCCGGTAGATCCGCACGCGGACGACGCCCTCGAGCCGCTCGGGCACCTCGACCGACTCGAGGACACCGGGCCGGGCGACGAGGAAGCGCGTCACGGCGCCGCCGACCCGCGGCTCGGGTCTCGGCGCGTCGGGCGTCTCCCCGAAGGCCGCCGCGAGCGCGAGCCCGTTCAGGTCGACGCCGACCGCTTCCTCGACGAGCTCGGCGTCGTGGCCGCCGCCGAGCCGCGCCGCGACCTCCATCACCTCCGGGCCGCGTGCGCCGACACGGAGCTGCGTGTACGTCGGCCCGGCCTCGATCCCGAGCGCCTCGACCGCCCGCCGCGCCACGGCGACGATCTCGCTGCTCGCTTCGAGCTCAGTCGGGGGACGCGCCCGGTTTCCCCGAGCCCCCTGCACGTGTGGACGGGCGCCCTGCGCCGGCCAGACGTGCGCGAGCGCGACGCCGAACGCCGGCGGCGCCGCCGTCAGCCGGTCGGTGACCGTCAGCGGGACGAACTCGCCCCCGGCCGAGAAGGCGCTCACCGTCACCTCGGGCCCGTCGACGAGCTCCTCGACGAGGGCGGTGCCGCCGCGCGACGACGAGCGCGCGACCGCGATCGCCGCCGGCAGCTCCTCGGGGTCGAGCACGAGCGAGAGGCCCTTCTGTCCCTGGCGGTCGGGCGCCTTGACGACGCACGGCGGCACGAGGTCGGTCTCCTCGCCCGTGACGAGCTGCCAGCGCGGCTGCGGGATTCCGGCCTCGGCGAGCCGCTCGCGCTGGCGCAGCTTGTTCGTCGCGAGCACGGCCGTCGCCGGCGCGATCGGGTGCGGCAGGCCGAGCTTCTCGGCGACGCGCGCCGCGACCGCGACGGGCCAGTCGGTGCCCGGAGCGATCACGCCGTCGAGCTCGAGCGCGGCCGCGAGACGCTCGATCGCCGGCTCGTCCTCGGTCGAGACGATGCAGCGGCGGTCGGCGAGCGCGAACCCGGGCGCGGCGGGATCGCGGTCGGCGACTGCGGTCCAGACGCCGTGCGCCCGCGCCGCCTCGAGCAGCCCCAGCTGCGCCGGGCCGGCGCCTAGGACGAGAAGGCGCGGGCTTCGCGCGCGATGATCCCCCGCCACCAGGCCTCATTGTCGCGGTACCAGGCGACGGTGCGCTCGAGCCCGTCTGCGAACGAGGTGCGCGCGCGCCAGCCGAGCAGGCGCTCCGCCTTCTCGGTCGAGCCGATGTGCCGGTCGACCTGCCCGGGCCGCTCGTCGACGTGGCGGCGGAGGTCGTCCGGCTTGCCGAGCAGCTCGAGCACGAGCCGCGCAACCTCGGCGACGGTGATGTCGACGCCGGTCGCGACGTTGATCACCTCGCCGGCGACGAGCTCGAGCGGCGCCTCGAGCACCGCCCGGATCGCCTCGGCGTCGTCGTCGACGTAGAGCCAGTCGCGCGAGGCGTGGCCGTCGCCGTGGATCGTCAGCGGCTCGTCGCAGAGCGCCTGCGTGACGAAGCGCGGCACGACCTTCTCCGGATGCTGCCGCGGCCCGTAGTTGTTGAACGGGCGCACGATCACGATCGGCAGGCCGTAGGTGACGAAGTACGAGTACGCGAGCCGGTCGGCGCCGGCCTTCGTCGCCGCGTACGGCGAGCGCGGCTCGAGCGGGTGCTCCTCGTCCATCGGCGCCGCTCGCGCCGTCCCGTACACCTCCGAGGACGAGACGAGCACGAAGCGCTCGACCGGCGTTGCGCGGATTGCGTCGAGCAGGATCTGCGTGCCTTCGACGTTCGTCGTCACGAACTCCGAGGCGCCGTCGCGTATCGACTTCTCGACGTGCGACTCGGCGGCCGCGTTCACGATCACGTCGACGCCCTCGACGAGCTCCCGGACGAGCTCCGCGTCGCGGATGTCGCCGTGCACGAACGAGAGCCGCGGGTGGCTGAGGACGTCGGCCAGGTTCTCGAGGTTGCCGGCATAGGTGAGCGCGTCGAGCGAGACGACCTCGTACGGCGTCTCGGCGAGCAGGTAGCGAACGACGCCCGACGAGATGAAGCCGGCGCCGCCGGTCACCAGTACGCGTGTCATTCGAGCTCCTCCGCCACCGTGTACAGCGGCATCCCCTCCACGTCGCGCTGGATCCTGCCGAGATACTCGCCGATCAGGGCGAGGATGAATCCTTCCATGCCGAGCACGAAGACGATCCCGGTGCCGGCGAAGAGCGGGCCCGGGAAGTTGCCGCGGGTCACCCAGAAGACGATGCCGTAGGTTCCGAGCGCCGCCGCGGCGAGCGTGCAGACGAGGCCGAGCGCGACGCCGATCCACTGCACCGGCTGCGGCCAGAAGCCCGCGACGACGTGCAGCGCGAGCCGGACGAGCCGGAACGGCGAGTAGCGCGAGCCGCCGGCCGCGGCGGCGTGCGAGACCTCGACCTCCTCGACCGACGCGCCGCTGCGGAGGACGAGCGCTTTCGTGAACTTCTGCTTCCCGATCGAGCCGAGCAGCGGCACGATCGCCTCGCGCCGGTAGGCGTTGAAGGCGCAGCCGAAGTCCGAGATCGGCACGCCGGTGAAGCGGCGCAGGAGCGCGTTGATCAGACGCGACGGGAACGTCCGCGCGACGGAGTCGCGACGACCGACGCGCCGCCCGGAGGCGACGTCGACGCGTTCGAGCGCGGCGAGCAGCTTCGGGATCTCCTCCGGCGCGTTCTGCAGGTCGCCGTCCATGGTCACGATCGCGCGGCCCCGGGCGCGCGCGAGCCCCGCGTGCATCGCCGGATGCTGGCCGTAGTTCCGCTTCAGCCGCACGGCGCGGACGCGCCCGTCGGCGGCGTGGAGGCGCGTGAGCACCGCGAACGTGCCGTCGGTCGAGCCGTCGTCGACGAAGACGAGCTCGAACGCGCGCCCGTCGAGCGCGGCGATCGATCGCCGGTAGAGCTCGTCGAGCGAACCGGCCTCGTTCAGCACGGTGACGACGACGGAGAGCTCGGGCTCGGCCATCATGCCGGGACACTAACCCGGCTCGTAGCATCCGCCGGTGCGGCGAAGCCTGCTCGCGACCGGCGCCGGGTTCCTCGTGCTCGGGCTCTTCTGGGGCGCCTGGGCGGCGGTGCTGCCGAGCGTGCAGCGCGCGACCGCGGCGTCGAACGGCTCGCTCGGGCTCGCGCTCCTCTTCGTCAGCGTCGGCTCGATCCCCGCGATGCTCCTCGTCGCCGGCCCGCTGGTCGACCGCCACGGGGCGCGGGCGGTCGCCGCCGGCGCGGCGGCGTTCGCCGGCGCGATCCTGCTGCCCGGGCTCGCGACGTCGCTGCCTGCGCTCGCGGCGGCGCTCGCCGCCACCGGCGCGGCGTCGGGCGTCCTCGACGTCGGCATCAACGCCCGCGCGGCACGTCTCGAGGACGAGACCGGGCGCCGGCTGATGCCGGCGGCGCACGGCCTCTACTCCGTCGGCGTCCTCGTCGGCGCCGTCGGCGCCGGGGTCGCGCGCAGCGCCGGCGCCGGGCGCGAGTGGATCCTGGCGGCGGTTGCCGTCGCGGTCGTCGCAGCCGCCGCCGTCCTCGCCGCCGACGCGCCCGAGCTCCCGCCGACGCCGGCGGCGCGACGGCCGCGGCTCGAGCGCGCGCTGCTCGCGCTCGGGCTGCTCGCCGCCGCCGGCTTCGTCGTCGAGGGCGGCGTCGAGGGCTGGAGCGCGCTGTTCCTCGAGCGGCAGCTCGACGCGCAACCGCAGGTGAGCGGGCTCGGCCCCGGCTTCTTCGGCGGCGCCATGGCCGTCGGGCGCTTCGCCGGCCAGGCCGCCGTCCGGGTCGGCGACCGCGCGCTCCTCGCCGGCGGCGCCGCGCTCGCCGGCGGCGGCTGCCTCGTCGCCGCCGCGGCGCCGTCGGCGGCGGTCGCGCTCGCGGGGCTCGTACTCGCGGGGCTCGGCGTCTCGGCGACGGCGCCCGTCGCCTTCGGTCTCGCGGGGCGGGGACGGCGGGACGCCGCGAGCGCGGTCGCGACCGTGACCACGCTCGGCTACGTCGGCCTCCTCGCCGGGCCGCCGCTCGTCGGTGGCGTCGCCCAGGCCTCGTCCCTCCGCGTCTCGTTCGTCGTCCTCGCCTGCGTGGCGGTCGCGGTCGCGGCTGCCGCCAGGCGTCTGCGCGCCTAGCAGCGCAGCGGCTCGCCTGCGTCGGAAGCCCCCGACGCAGGCGGACGCGCGGGAAACCCGCGCGTCCCGAGCGCGGGCGCCGACAGGCGGCGCCGACTGCTAGGCCGACAGCTCCAGCGCAGGCTCGGCCGCCACGGCGCCGGGGCGGCGCCTGCCGATCGCGAGCGCGGCAAGCGAGCCGAGGGCGACGATCGCTGCGCCGAGGTAGACGGCCGGGATCATTCCGTCCGTGGACGTCTGCCCGGTGCGGTAGCCGCCGTAGTGCGCGAACACGGAGGCGAGGACGGCGACGCCGAGGACGCCGCCGAGCTCGCGGATCGCGTTGTTCGCGCCCGACGCCTGGCCCTCCTGGTCCGGCCGCACCGCCGAGAGGACGACGTTCGCGACCGGGGCGAAGAAGAGGCCCATGCCGATGCCGGAGAGCGTGAACGGCGCGATCAGGTCCGCATACGCGACCGTCGGCGTCTGCAGCGCGGCGATCCAGGCCAGGCCGGCCGCCTGGAGCGCGAGCCCGGCGCCGATCAGGCGGTGGCCGCCGATCCGATCCGAGAGCGCACCGGCAACCGGGGCGACGAGCATCGGCATCGCCGTCCACGGCAGGATGCGCAGACCCGACCCGAGCGGCGTGTAGTGCTGCACGGTCTGGAAGAACTGGGCGGGCAGGAAGACCGAGCCGAACATCCCGAACGACATGCCGGAGACGACGGCGCCGCCGACGAGCGGGCCGAAGGCGACGGCGAGGCCGCTGATCCCGCCCCAGGCGCCGAGCGCGAGCCCGCGCTTGTCAGCAGGGACGGCAGACGAGAGGATCGTCAGCGTCAGCGGCAGCACGATCGCGCCGCCGAGGCCCTGCACCGCGCGCGCGCGGCGTCGAGCGCGCCGATCGACGGCGCGAGCGCCGCCGCCGCCGAGGCGAGCGTGAAGACGCCGAGGCCGAACGAGAACACGCGCCGGCGCCCGAAACGGTCGCCGAGCGCGGCGCCGGTCAGCAGCAGGACGGCGAAGGAGAGCGTGTAGGCGTTGACCGTCCACTCGAGGCTGCCGAGCCCGGCGTGCAGGTCGCGGCGGATGACCGGCAGCGCCGTCGTGACGACGAGGTTGTCGAGCGTGACCATGAAGACGGCGGCGGACGAGATCGCGAACGTCCAGCGCATTTTGTGACTCATCACTTACCTCCGCGAGAAAAAGAGAGCACGGTCAGCCGATCTCCCGGCAACCTGCGAGCAGCCGCTCGGCCCACGGCTCCGGCGCCCCGGCGGCGAGACCCATCGAGGCGAAGACGTTGAGCAGCATCCCCTGGGCGAAGAACGTCGCGACGGCGGCCGGCGGCAGCCCGGACACCCGCTCGACGTAGGCGACGAGGTCGCCGTAGCCGGCGCGGACCGCGTCGCAGATCTCGGCGTCGTCGCAGGCGGCGTAGGCCTGCATCTGCAGCCGGAGGTACATCCGGTCGCGCCCGAGCTGCTCGACGTACGCCGTGCCCATCGCGTGCAGCGCCTCCTCGCCCCGCTTGCCCTCCGCCGCCCGCTGGAACAGCTCGAGCGTCTCGCGGAAGCAGCGGGCGACGACGGCACGAAAGAGCTCCTTCTTCGTGCCGAAGAGCCGGAAGACGTACGGCTGCGAGATGCCGGCGCGGCGGGCGACGTCCTCGGTCGAGGCGCCGCGGTAGCCCTGCTCGGCGAACTCGGCGAGCGCGGCGTCGAGGATCTCCTCGCGCCGCTCCTCCCTCGTCTTCCGCTCCGCCGCAACCATCGGGGAGGATTAGTGATTACTCACAATCTTGTCAAGAGCCTCTGCGACCCGGTCGAGCTCGCCCTCCCCGAGCGCCGTGTGGAACGGCAGCGCGAGCGCGTGCTCGAACGCGTGCTCGGCGCCCGGGAAGACGCCCTGCTCGCGGTACGGCCGCAGCCGATGGAGCGCGTAGGTACCGATCTGGGCCTCGATCCCGTCGGCGCGGAGCGCGGCCAGCACCCCGTCCCGGCGCTCGACCTGGATCACGTACGCCTGCCAACCGTGCACGTCGCCGTCGTCTGCCGTCGGCAGCATCACCGGCAGGTCGCGCAGCCGCTCCTCGTAGGCGGCGGCGATCCGGGCGCGCGCGGCGAGCAGCTCCGGCAGGCGGCGGACCTGCGGGGTGCCGATCGCGCAGAGGACGTCGGCGAGGCGGTAGTTGAGGCCGGCGGCCGGCATGTCGCCGCCGAGGTCGCGCCAGCCGTGATTCCGCAGGCGCCGGACGGCCTCGGCGACCCGGTCGTCGTCGGTCGTGACCGCGCCGCCCTCGCCGGTCGTGACGATCTTGCGCGGATGGAAGCTCAGGCAGCCGGCGATCCCGAGCGACCCGCAGGCGCGGCCGCGGCGTCGCGCGCCGAGCGCCCCGGCGGCGTCCTCGAGCAGCGGCAGGTCGGGCAGCTCCTCGATCCGCGCCGGCCGGCCGAACAGGTGCACGGCCACGATCGCCTTCGTCCGCGGGCCCGCCTCGACCCGTGCCGGATCGACGTTCATCGTCACGGGGTCGACGTCGACGAGCACCGGCCGCAGACCGGCGAGCGCGACCACGTTCGCCGTCGCCGGGAAGGTGTACGCCGGGACCAGCACCTCGTCCCCCGGCTGCAGCTCGAGCGCGAGGACGGACAGGTGGAGCGCCGCGGTGCCGGACGAGACGGCGACCGCGTGCCGCACCTCGCACGCACGCGCGAGCTCCGCCTCGAGCTCGGCGACGGCCCCGCCCATCGTCAGCGTGCCGCTCTCGAGCACGCGCTCGACCGCCGCGAGCTCGGCGGCGCCGACGTCGGGCTGCGCGAGCCGGATTCGCGCGGTGGAGCCCGTGCCTCCCCCGCGCGCCTCCTCCTTCGCCGCGCCCATCAAGCGTTTGCAAGCGCTCGCTGCCGGTACCACGCAATCGTCCGGGCGAGGCCCTCGTCGAGCTCGACCTGCGGCTCCCAGCCGAGCAGCTCGCGCGCCTTCTCGACGTTCGGGATCCGCAGCTCGACGTCGGCGTAGTGGAGCGGCTGGAAGACGATCTCGCCGGGGCAGCCGGTCAGCCGCTTGATGCGCAGCGCGAGGTCGTAGATCGTCACCGCCGAGCGCGGGTTGCCGATGTTGAACGTGTTCCCGACCGCCTCCGGTCGCTCGAGGCACGCGAGCACGCCGGCGACCATGTCGCTGACGTAGCACCAGGCGCGGATCTGCGAGCCGTCGCCGTGGATCCTCAGGTCGCGGCCCTCGAGCGCGGCGGTGATGAAGACCGAGATCGCACCCTCGCCGACCTGATTCGGGCCGTAGACGTTGAACGGGTGCACCGTGACGGCGGGGAGGCCGAGCTCGTCGTGGTAGGCGTGCGCCATGTGCTCGCCGGCAAGCTTCGAGACGGCGTACGTCCACCGGGCCTCGCCGACCGAGCCGATCGTCGACACCTGCCCCTCGCTGACGCGGAACGCGTGCGTGCCGAACACCTCGCTCGTCGAGAAGTCGACGAAGCGCTCGAGCGTCTCCGCGGTCGCGAGCGCGGCCTCGAGCGCGTTGTAGGTTCCGATCACGTTGACGCGCATCGTCCGCACGGGGCTCTCGCGGACGCGGTCGACGCCGGCGATCGCGGCGCAGTGGACGACGTGGGTCGCGCCGCGCGCGAGCTCGGCCAGGAGCGCGCCGTCGAGGACGTCCCCCTGGTGGAGCGTGAAGTTCGGGTGGTCGGCGAGGTCCGTTCCGGTCAGGGCATCGCGGTGGAAGTTGTCGACGGCGACGATCTCGTTCGCGTCGACGAGCTCGCGCGCGAGCGTCGTCGCGATGAAGCCGGCGCCGCCGGTGATGAGGATCCGCTTACCTGCGAGCACGCGGCGAGCCTATCGTCTGCTCTCGTGGATCCGCGCGCAGACGCCCCGTGGCCGTGAAGACGGTCCTCTTCGTCGGCGCCGGACGCCACCAGCGGCGGGCGATCCTGCGGGCGAAGGAGCTCGGCCTGCGGGTGGCAGCGGTCGACGGCGACCCGGACGCGCTCGGCCTGCGCGAGGCGGACATCGCGCGCGTCGTCGACTTCGCCGACGTGCAGGCGGTGCTGCGCGCGGTGCGTCGCCTGCGGATCGACGGTGTCCTGACGATCTCGGCCGACCGTGCCGTCCCGGTCGTCGCGGCGGTCGCCGAGGCGCTCGGCCTGCCCGGGATCGGCGTCCGGGCCGCGCACCTGATGACGCACAAGGTGGCGATGCGGCGCGAGCTCGCCGACGCGGGCGTGCCGCAGCCGCGCTTCGCGGCGCTGCGCCGCCTCTCCGAGCGGCGGCGGGCGGCGGACGAGGTCGGCTTCCCGGCGGTGCTGAAGCCCGCCGACTCCGGCGGGCAGCGCGGCGTCTTCCGCGTCGAGTCGCTCGACGAGGTCGAGTCGCACCTGCACGAGGCGCTGGCGGCGTCGCCGACCGGCGAGGCGATCCTCGAGGAGTTCGTCGACGGGACGGAGATGAACGGGATCGTGATCGCGCGCGCCGGCGAGACGATCCCGCTCACGCTCTCCGACCGGCTGCGGCCGCCGGGGATCGGCTTCGGCGTCGGCTGGATCCACGTCTACCCCGCCACCGTCTTCGGCGACCAGCTCGCCGAGTCGGAGCGAGTCGCCCTGCACGCTGTGCGCGCGCTCGGCCTGCGGACCGGGATCGCGTTCCCGCAGCTGATCGCGGCGGCGGGCGGGCGCGTCGTCGTCGTCGAATGCGCGGCGCGCGTCCCCGGCGGGCAGATGGCCGACCTCGTGCGGCACGCGGTCGGCGTCGACCTGATCGAGGTGCAGCTGCGGATGGCGCTCGGCGAAGAGCTGCCGGACGAGCTCGTGCTGCCGAAGTTCCGGCAACCGCTCGCCGTGCGCTTCCTGACTGCGTCGCCGGGGCCGCTGCCGCTCGGGCGCGTGCGGCGCGTCGGCTCGCTCGAGAAGGTGCTCGCGTTCCCGGGCGTCGTGCAGGCGGAGACGTACTTGGAACCGGGCGAGGTGATCCGGCCGGTGCGGCTCGACGACGACCGGCGCGGCTTCGTGATCGCGGTCGCCGACACGAACCTCGAGGCGCTCGAGCGCGCCGAGGCGGCGGCGCGGCTCGTCGACGTCGAGGTCGACGGCGCGTGAACCCGATCACCGTGGTGGTGACGGCGTCCGGCGCGCCGGGGACGGCGGCGCTCCTGCGCGCGCTGCGCGAGAACGGCGAGCGCGAGATCAGGCTCGTCGGCACCGACATGTCCGAGCGGTCGGTCGGACGGCACCTCTGCGACGCGTTCCACCTGGTGCCGCCCGGCTCCGACCCCGGCTTCGGAGCTGCCGTCGCGGAGATCGCCCGGCGGGAAGGTGCCGACGCGGTGCTGCCGCAGTCGTCGCACGACCTCGCGGGGCTCGCGGCTGCTGCCCGCTCGTTCGACGGCGTCGCGGTACTCGCGTCGCCGCTCGACGCGATCCGGCGCTCGAACGACAAGGCGGAGACGTACGCGCTCCTGCACCGCCTCGGCATCCCCGCGCCCGCGTTCCGGCGCGTGCGCGGCTCCGCCGCCGTCGAGGCGGCTGCGCTCGAGCTCGGCTACCCCGAGCGGGCGGTGTGCTTCAAGCCGGTCTTCTCATCCGGGTCGCGCGGCTTCCGCGTCCTCGATCCGGCGGTCGATCGGACGCGGCAGCTGCTCGAGGAGCGGCCGGGGTCGGTGGCGATGCGACTCGAGGAGGCACTCGAGCTGCTTCCCGCCGAGGGCGGGCCGGAGCTGCTCGTGATGGAGCTCGCGACCGGCGGCGAGCGGACGGTCGACGGGATCGCGAACGGGCGCGGGGTCGTGCTCGGTCACCCGAAGACGCGCGAGGCGATGCGCGCCGGGCTCGCGATGTACTTCGTCACGCTCGCCGACGATGCGCTGATGGAGCTCGCCGATCGCGTCGTCGCCGAGCTCGGCATCGAGCACTTCTTCAACATCCAGCTCGTCGGCGAGCAGGTGATCGAGGTCAACCCGCGGATCTCGACGATCGTCTACCAGGAGGATCTGAACCTGCCGTACCTGGGCGTCAAGCGCGCGCTCGGCGAGGTGTCGGACGACGAGCTGCGCGCGCTGCGATCCCGCGTGCGTCCCGGCCGCACCGCGCTCCGCTACTTCGACCAGCTCGAATGGGACGCGTCCTAACGGCGGTGTCAGACGCGGCAACAGAAGCGTGACGCGGCCGTCACGGACCAGTGACGCCCGGGGGCGAAATCGCTGCTCAAGGCCCCTCCTCCGCCGCGGCCCGACGGGGTCAGACCCCGTGACGAGACGGTGACGCTTCGGGTGACGCACTGCCCGGTCAACGTGGCCGGGATCCCGTGGGAGAACGTGCGGGCGCTGCGGCGCAAGGGCGTCGAGGCGCGGCTCGTCGTCTTCGAGCGCGGGCGGCTGCATCCGGAGGCGGACTGGTCGCTCGACCGCCGCGGCGGCCTCGCGCGCCGGCAGCTGACGCAGTGGCGCGCGCTCGCGCGGCTGCTCCCGCAGACGGACGTCTTCCACTTCTACTTCGGGCTCACGCTCGTCCCGAAGTCGCTCCAGTTCCCGATCCTGCGCGCGACGCGGAGGAAGAGCGTCTTCCACTTCCTGGGCTCCGACATCCGCGGTAAGACGCCCAGCGAGCTCGCCTACGGCCGCCGGGCCGACGCGCAGGTCGTCGGCTCCTACGACGCCGCCCGCTGGGTCCCCGAGGCGATCGTGGTCCCACCCGGTCTCGACCTGCGCCCGTACACGCCGCAGCCGCCGAGCGACAACCCGCGCCCGCTCGTCGTCCACGCGCCGTCGAGCCGGGAGAAGAAGGGGACGCAACACGTGATCGACGCGTGTGCGCAGCTGCCGGTCGAGCTCGACGTCGTCGAAGGCGTTCCCCACGCCGAGGCGCGCGCGCGCTACGCGCGCGCCGACATCGTCGTCGACCAGCTCGAGGTCGGCTGGCACGGCGTCTTCGCGCTCGAGGCGATGGCGCTCGGGAAGCCGGTCGTCGGCCACGTGAAGCCGGACGTCGTCGAACGCAGCGCCGCGGCGTTCGGCGTCCGGCTCCCGATCGTCCCGGCGACGAAGGAGACGCTGGTCGAGGCGCTGCGGCCGCTCGTCGCCGACCCGCAGCGTCGCCGCGAGTTCGGCGCGCGCGGCCGCGCCTACGTCGAGCAGGTGCACGACATCGACAAGGTCGCCGACCGCCTGCTGGGCGTCTACGCTCGGCTGTAGTGCCGCTCGCGTACGAGCTGAAGCGACTCGCCCGCCACTCGGCGATCTACGGGATCGGCGGCATCGTCTCGCGCGTCCTCGCGGTCGTGCTGCTGCCGCTGTACACGCACTACCTGCCGCCGACCGCCTACGGCCGCGTCGAGATCGTCACCGCGGCGACGGCCGTGCTGGCGATTCTGCTCCAACTCGGGCTCTCGAACGCCTTCTTCCGCTTCTACTTCGACGCGAAGGAGCCGGCGCAGCGGCTCGTCGTCGTGCGCACGAGCTTCTGGTTCACGATGGCGATGTCGACGCTCGGGCTCGTGCTCGGGCTCGTGTTCGCGGCGCCGGTCGGCCACGTCCTGCAGCTGGGCCACGACCCGGAGCTGGTCCGCGCCGGCGCCGTCGGGCTGTGGGCGCAGACGAACTACCAGCAGCTGACGGCGCTCTTCCGCGTCGAGGAGCGGTCGGTGGCCTACGCGCTCGCAAGCGTCGTCAACGTCCTGATCACGGTCACGGCGATGGTCGTGTTCGTCGCCGTCTTCCACTGGGGCGCCGTCGGGCTCGTCGTCGGCAACTTCGCCGGCACGCTCGCCGTCTACCTCGGGCTGCTCGCCTATCGCCGCGAGCAGCTCGGGCTCCAGTTCGACCGGCCGCTCTACCGCGCGATGCAGCGGTTCGGGCTGCCGCTCGTCCCGGCGGCGCTCGCGCTGTGGGCGATCAACTTCGTCGACCGGCTCTTCGTCGCGCACTACAACGGCCGTGGCGAGGTCGGCGTCTACTCGGCAGCGATCAAGGTCGCGTCGGTGATCACGTTCGTGCTGTTCGCCTTTCGCACCGCCTGGCCCGCGTTCGCGTACTCGATCGAAGACGACCGCGAGGCGAAGCGGACGTACGCATTCGTGCTGACGTACCTGCTCGCGTTCGCGTCCTGGGTCGCGCTCGCGCTCGGCGCGCTGGCGCCGTGGCTCGTCTCGCTGCTGACGGCCGCTCCCTATCAGCGCGCCGAGAAAGGCGTGCCGATCCTCGCGTTCGCTTTCGCCGTCTACGCGGGCTACACGGTGCTCGCGATCGGGAGCGGCCGCGCGCGGCGCACGCAGTGGAATTGGACGGTGACGGGAGTCGGGGCGGCCGCGAACGTCGGCCTCAACTTCTGGCTCATCCCGCGCTACGGGATGGTCGGCGCCGCGATCTCGGCCGCCGCCGCGTACGTCGTTCTCTTCGCCGCGATGACGCTCTACTCGCAGTCGGTCTACCCGGTGCCGTACCAGTGGCGGCGGATCGCGACAGCGGTCGCGTCGGCCGTCGGGCTCACCGTCGCCGCGCGCGCCGGGCACCTCTCGCTGGCGCCGTCGCTGCTGCTCGTCCTCGTCTACCCGGTCGCGCTGCTGCTGCTCGGCTTCTACCAGCAGGCCGAGCTCGCCCGGCTGCGGCGGCTCGCACCGGGCTGGTAGCGCGGCGTGTCTTAACGAGACGCTGACCCCGCCCTTACCGGTTCCCCTTCCGCGCGCGATACGGATACCGCCCGCACGCACATCGAAACGAGGGAGAGGTCATGAAGACACTCAGGCTCGGCGGCCGACGCTGGCCGAAGGCACTGCTGCTCGCCGTCGCCGCGCTGGCCATCGGCGCCGTGCTCGGCACGGCGCGGAACGGCGAGGCGCGGAGCGCGGCGGCTCCGTCGAACACGGCCCCGCCGGTCGTCTCCGGCACGCCCCAGGTCGGCTCGGCGCTGACGACGACGAACGGGACCTGGACGGGCGCGCCGACGTCGTACTCGTACGCCTGGAGCCGGTGCGACGAGACCGGCGGCAGCTGCGCGACGATCAGCGGCGCGACGGCGCAGTCGTACACGCTGAAGCAGGTCGACGCCGGCAACACGCTCCGGGTGACGGTCACGGCGACGAACAGCGACGGGTCCGCGAGCTCGACGTCCGTCCCGAGCGCGGTCATCACGACGGCGCCGGCACCGCCCGCACCGCCCGCGACCGGCTGCCCCGCCGGAACCGGCACGATCGCGATCGGCGACCTGACGCCGCCGGCGCGGCTCGCGATCGACCAGCAGGCGGTCACGCCGGGGATCGTCACGCCGTCCGCGAAGACGATCCAGCTGCACGCTCGCGTCACCGCGTGCAGCGGCCGTCCCGTGCAGGGCGCGCTCGTCTACGCGACCGCCGTCCCCTACAACCAGTACTCGGTCCCGCCGGAGGGCACGACCGGCGCGGACGGCACCGTCAACCTGACGATGACCCAGCTCAGCGGCTTCCCCGCGGCGCGCCGCCAGCAGCTCCTCGTCCTCTTCCTGCGCGCGCGCAAGGACGGCGAGGACCTCACCGCCGGTGTCTCGACGCGCCTGCTCGTCTCGTTCCCGGTGTCACTGAGGTGAACGGCGGGAGCGGCTTAAGGCCCGCCGTCGAACGCGGCCGCGGCCGTCTCGATCTCGCTTCGGAGCGCGATCGCCCGGTTGACCGCGTTGACGACGGCGCGGAGCGAGGCGGTGACGATGCTCGGGTGCAGCCCGACGCCCCAGACCGCGTCGTCGTCGACGTCCGCCTCGACGTACGCGGCCGCGGTCGCGTCGGCGCTCGCCGCCATCGCGTGCTCGTGGTAGTCGCGGATCCGGACGACGATCCCGAACTGGCGCTCGAGTGCGTCGACGAGCGCCGCGATCGGGCCGTTGCCGACTCCTTCGAGCTCCTGCTGCTCGCCCTCGACGGTCAGGAGCACGCTGATCCGGTCCTCGTCGACCCCGCTCGAGTGCGTGTAGGAGACGAGCTCGTACGGGCGCGTGCAGGCGAGGTAGTGCTCGTGGAAGACGGCCAGCAACTCGTCTGCGGTCAGCTCGTCGCCGCGCGCGTCGGTGATCGCCTGCACCTTCTGCGCGAAGTCGATCTGCAACCCGCGCGGCAGCTCGAGGTGGTGCTCGGTCTCCATCAGGTACGAGACGCCGCCCTTCCCCGACTGTGAGTTGACGCGGATGATCGCCTCGTACGTCCGGCCGAGATCCATCGGGTCGAGCGGCAGGTACGGCACGTCCCACAGCTCCGACTGCGAGCGCTGCTGCGCGTACATCCCCTTCTTGATCGCGTCCTGGTGCGAGCCCGAGAACGCCGTGTAGACGAGCTCGCCGACGTAGGGATGGCGCGGGTGGACCGGGAGCTCGTTGCATTCCTCGACGATCCGCTTTGCCTCGTCGACCTGCGACAGGTCGAGGGCGGGGTCGACTCCCTGCGTCAGCAGGTTGAGCGCGAGCGTGACGAGATCGACGTTGCCCGTCCGCTCGCCGTTGCCGAACAGCGTCCCCTCGACCCGATCGGCGCCGGCCATCAGCCCGAGCTCGGCGGTCGCGACCGCGGTGCCGCGATCGTTGTGCGGGTGCACCGAGAGGATGATCCGATCGCGCGCCGAGACGTGCCGCTGGAACCACTCGAGCCGGTCGGCGTAGACGTTCGGCGGGAACGCCTCGACGGTCGTCGGCAGGTTGACGATCATCTTCTCGTCGCGCGTCGGCCCCCACTCCGCGATCACCGACTCGCAGACCTCGAGTGCGTAGTCGAGCTCCGTGCCGTGGAAGCTCTCGGGCGAGTACTCGAACATGATCGCGGTGTCGGTCCTGGCAGCGAGCTCCTTGCAGAGCGCCGTGCCGCGAACCGCGAGGTCGCGGATGCCGTCGCGGTCGAGCCGGAAGACGACGCGGCGCTGCGTCTCGGACGTCGAGTTGTAGAGGTGCACGATCGCGCGGCGCGCCCCTTCGATCGCCTCGTACGTGCGCTCGATCAGCTCGGGCCGCGCCTGCGTCAGGACGGCGATCGTCGTGTCGTCGGGGATGAGCCCGTCGTCGACGAGCCGGCGGACGAAGTCGAAGTCCGTCTTCGAGGCCGACGGGAAGCCGACCTCGATCTCCTTGATGCCGAGCTGCAGCAGCAGCTCGAACATCCGTTGCTTGCGTTCGCCGTCCATCGGCTTGACGAGCGCCTGGTTGCCGTCGCGCAGGTCGGTGGAGCACCAGATCGGCGCACGGGCGACGACGCGGTCAGGCCACGTGCGGTCGGGCAGGTCGACGGTCTCGTAAGGTCGGTACTTCCAGTACGGCATCGGCATCGGCTTCGACTCCTCGGGAAAAGGGCGGACGTCTCCCGCGGGTGCAGGAGCAGGAACGGATATGTCGCGCGGTCGCCTCCCCTTAGCGGGGAAGGAGGAGTCCGAGGGCGAGGCCGCTGCGCACGAGGCTGCCCACGATACCGGCCGCACGTCCGCTCCGCAATCGCGTTGCCCGATTTGCAGGCAGAACGCTTATCCTGTAGGCCGGGTGAACGAGGAAGTCCTGGCCGAGGTGCGCGCGATCGGCGCGACGACGGCGAGCGCACCGGGAGTCCACGAGCGCGACTCGGTCGAGGCGCGCGTGGCAGCCCTGCTCGCCGATCCCGACGATCCGGAGCAGCGCGCGGAGTTCATCCGCTGGGCCGAGCGGACGGCCTACCGCGCACCGACGGCGGAGATGCGCTCCGCGGCGCGGATGCTGCTGACGCTGCTCCGGGACGGAGCCTCGCCCGCCGTGCTGCACACGGTCGACCCGCCGCTCGAGCTCCACTTCAACCCGCGCATCGCACTCGCCGCAGCGGCGGCGGTCGCACTCGCCGTCGCCGGCGGCGTGATGGCGGCGCGCGAGGTGTCGACGCCGACGCTGAAGGTCGTTGGGCCCGCCGACGGGCAGCTCGTCGGACCGACGCGAAACGGGCGCATCGCCTTCACCGCCACGGGAAGCGCCGCGCTCCTCCGCCGCGAGCGCTGGTCGCTCGACGGGCGCGACGTGACGCGGCTCGTGCAGCGCAAGGGAATGCGCGCCGTCTTCCGTCCGGGCACGCTCGACCAGGGCGAGCACGAGGTGAAGGTGACGGCGGCGGGTGGTCTCTTCGGCGCGCGCGGGCGCGTCAGCCTCGACTTCGACGTCGACCTCACGCCGCCGCTCCTCGACGTGCCGGGGCCGCTGCAGGCGACCGCGTGGCAGCCGCTGACGGTGAGCGGCCGCACCGATCCGGGCGCGCGTGTGGAGGTCGCCGGCCGCCGCGTCGCCGTCGGCGCGAACGGGCGCTTCTACGCGACGCTCGTTCCGCCGCAGCCGCGCGTCGTCACCGTCGTCGCCACCGATCCGGCCGGGAACTCGACGAGGGAGCAGCAGTCGCTGACGGTCGAGCCGCGGCGCCCGGCCGCACCCGTGCGCGGCGTGCACGTGACCGCGGCGGCGTGGGCCGATCCGGCGCTCCGCCGCGGCATCCTCGAGCTGATCGCGCAGCACCGGATCAACAGCGTCGAGCTCGACCTCAAGGACGAGGGCGGGATCGCCGGGTGGAACCCGCCCGTCGCGCTCGCGCGGAGGATCGGCGCCGCGAAGGCGATGTACGACCTGCCGGCAGTCGTTCGCCGGCTGCACGCGCTCGGCATCCACGTGATCGGCCGGATCGTCTGCTTCCGCGATCCGATCCTCGCCGCAGCCGCCTGGCATGCAGGCCGGCGCGACGAGGTCGTACAGACGCCTTCGGGTGGCGAGTACTCGGGCTACGGCGGGTTCACGAACTTCGCGAATCCCGTCGTTCGCGCGTACAACGTGCAGCTCGCAGTGACGGCAGCACGCGACGGCGTCGACGACATCCTGTACGACTACGTACGCAGGCCTGACGGCCCACGCTCGTCGATGCAGTTCCCCGGACTGCACGGCTCGCCGTCACGCGCGATCGTCGGCTTCCTCCGCGAGACCCGGCTGGCGCTGCGGCCCTACCACACGCTCCTCGGCGCATCGGTGTTCGGCGTCGCGTCCACGCGCCCGGACGAGGTGGCGCAGGACGTGCCGGCGATGGCGCGGCAGGTCGACTACATCGCGCCGCTCGTGTATCCGTCGCACTGGGGCCCCGGCGAGTACAACGTCGCCGATCCGAACGCGGAGCCGTACGCGATCATCCGCCGCTCGCTCTACGACTTCGGCCGGGACGTGACGGGCACACCTTCACGGCTCGTGCCGTGGCTCCAGGACTTCTCGCTCGGGATCCACTACGGGCCGGCGCAGGTGCGGGCGCAGATCGATGCGGCGAGGCGGGACGGGGTCGACGAGTTCCTGCTCTGGAACCCCGACGTCGTCTACACCGGAGCCGCCCTGACGCCGAACGCGCGACCCGAGCCCGGCGGCGGCTAGCGCCCCTCGGAGGCAGCCTCCGCGAGCGCATCCGGCCCGAGGGTCCAGCCGAGGTTCGGGCCGGGAATCGTGCCGCGGTAGGCCGTCCCGACCCAGTTCGACCGGATCCAGAGCGAGAAGGTGCCGGTCGGCTTGTGCGTCAGGATGCCCATCATCCGCGTCCAGCGGCCGCCCTGCAGGCTGTCGAGGTAGACGTTGCGGCCGTAGGGGTCGAGGGGGTCGCCCTGGAGCGTCGCGTGCTCGCCGTAGATCGGCTTGCCGTGGAAGCTCGCCTGGCCCTCGACGTTGACGCTTCCCCACTTGCAGCAGACGACGCGAAGCGTCAGCAGAGTCGCCGCGCCGGTCCAGCGCGCGAAGCGCAGCTCCACGGGTCCCGAGTCGAGCCGCCGCCATGACTGCAGCGCGTAGTAGGTGCCTCCCGCCTCGCGCACGGCCAGCGCCCACGGCACGTTGATCGACGCGGGATGCGAGACGTCCGCGCCCGGTAGCGAGGCGCCGATGTGGAGCGACCCGTCGCGCGAGATGACGACCGAATGATGCGAGCCGTCGGTCGCCGTCCACGTCGCCTGAGCGTCGCCCGCCGCATCGACGTGAAGCGCAGCGCTGACGGCATTGACGCCGATCTCGACCGACGCGTTCGCAGGCAGCGCCTGCAGCAGGAATGCTGCGGCAGCGCAGGCCGCGACGAGCAGGCGCGGTTTCATCGGTCGACCGCCACGTGAGCGAGTGCCGTCGCGCCGCTGAACTGGTCGTACCCCCATTGTGTGACGTGCGGCCCCGTGATGTGCACGGTATTCACGGACATGTAGGGGACCCACGGCACGACCTTCGTCATCAGCGTCCGGTCGAGCGACTCGTAGCACGCGAGCCGTGGGCCGCCGGCGAGGGCGGCGCAGCGGTCGAGCTGCGCGTCGACCGTCGGGATCCCGGTGACGGTTCCCTTGACGCCGAGGCTCTTCGCCTGCGACGGCTTCAGGCCGACGAGCGAGTAGTTGACGTTGCCTGTCGGGATGATCGTGCGTCCGTCGAAGAGCGGCGAGAAGAACGTGAGCGCGTCCGCGAAGTCCTTGAACCAGCCCGGGAACGAGGCGATCGCGATGTTCTTCGCCGTCGTCTGCAGCGTCGGGTACGCGCCGTTGATCTGGATCACGTGGAAGGTGATGCCGAGCTTCTTCGCGTCGCTCTCGACGATCGGCAGCGTCTTCGGGAACGGGTAGCCGGCATCGGTGATCAGCGAGACGTTCCGGCACTGCGGCGCGCCGCACGTGCCGTTGTGCTTCGTGTCGTACTTCGAGCCGCGCATCGCCGCCTTCGCCTTCGCGAGGCTGCCGTGGTCGCCGGGCGTCCTGTACGGCGCATACTCGGCGAGCTGGTTGTCGAAGATCGAGTCCGGAACGATGTGATTTGCGATCTTCCCGAGCACCGGGCCGCCGAAGGCCTGCTGCAGCGCCGCCTTGTCGATGATCCAGTTCATCGCCCTCCGCACATGGACGTCGTCGAACGGTGCCTGTGTCAGGTTCATCGAGATGTAGAGCGTTCCGTCGGCGGGATTGGAGTGCAGGTACGGACGCTTCGAAGCATCGCGCGTGTACTGCTCGATCGCCTGGGCCGGCAGGCTCGCCGCATTCTCGTCGTCGAGGTCGCCGGCGGCGACGCGATCGACGATGTCGTTCGCGTTGGCGTTCACCGTGAAGTCGAACTCATCGGGGAAGTTCTGCCGCGCCGCGGGCGAGTCGGTGCTCGGGTCGTAGTCGGGATTGCGCACGAGCACGAGCGACGAGACGCCGTCGTAGCCGCTCATCGGCTTCAGCGTCGCGCACGACGACGCGTTCACCTTGTCCGCGCCGGCGATCATGTACGGCCCGGTCGAGACGACATCGCGGCCGTACTTGCCGGCCTGGCCGTCGAAACACCCGGCAACCTCCTGCGGCATCGGGCCTGTCGCCGGCAGCGCGAGCCGGTAGAGGAAGTCGCCCGTCGGCTTCGTCAGGTGGAAGACGATCGTGCTCGCGTTCGGCGTCCGGATGCCCGCGATCGTCTTGGCCTTGCCCGCGCCGTAGGCCTGGAAGCCGACGATCGGCGCGTAGTAGAACGAATACTCGCCGCCGTTCTTCGGCTTCGCGAGGCGCTCCAGGGCGTAGAGGACGTCCTTCGAGGTGACCGGACGACTGACCGGCGGGCCGAACTTGACACCCGGCTTGAGGTGGAACGTGTAGGTCTTGCCACCGTCGGTCGGCGCCGGCACGGACGTGGCGATGTCGGGAACGAGCTTGTTGCCCGCGGGGCCGACGACGTGGTCGTAGCCGACGAGCGTCCGGATCATCAGGTTCGAGTAGATGTTGAACGAGAACTGGTAGTACTCCCCGGTCGGGTCGAAGCTGTCGGTGAAGCCGAACGAGTGCTCGAAGGCGACCCGGTAGACGCCGCCCTTCGACGGCACCGAGCTCGCCGCCGGCGCGCCGCCGGCGCCGAGGAACAGCACACCGAGAGCCGCAGCGGCCACCGCCGCCAGCCGCAGCCGTTTGCCCAACGCGAAGTGCCGCAAGCCCACCCCCTCCTCCGCTCGTGTGGCCGAAGGCCGAAGATACGACGGTCAGCACCCCGATAGCAAGGGGTAGGGGGATCAGAGCTCGTAGACGCGGCCGCGGCCGCGGCCCCGCCGCCGCCGCTACGCGATCAGCCGGTAGACCTGGAAAACCTCGGCGTACTCGCGGTTGACGTTG
>DASRGD010000025.1:0-5831 GCA_035651195.1 Gaiellaceae bacterium
GCGGCGACGCCGGTCGGGTGAGGCTCCCGGCCGCCGGTCCGCTCGCGGCCGTCGTCACCTCGGAGGCGGCCGCTGTCGTCGCCGCGATCGCGCGGCTCTCCGGCGACGAGGCCGGGGCGGCCCAGGCCGAGTCGCTCCGCGCCCGGGCGCAGCCGCTCGCCGCCGCCGACGCGGAGGCGTACGTCGCCGCAGCCGCGCAGCTCGCGCGCCCGGCGGGCGACGACTTCGCGCTCGGCCGCCTGCTCGAGGAGGCGGCCGACGTCCTGCTCTCGATCGCGGACGCGGCAGCCGACGTGGCCGAGCTCGCCGGGGCGGTCGCCGACCGCTGCAGCCCACCGCTCCGCCCGGATGCAGTCGGCGCGGCGACGCTCGCCGAAGCGGCCGCTCGCGCGGCCGCGCATCTCGTCGAGATCAACCTCGCCGTCACGCCGACCGACGCCCGCACCGCCCGCGCGCGCGCGGCCGTCGAGGCGGCGAGCGCCGCGGTACGGCACGTCTACAGCGAGACGACCAAGCCGTCGTAAGCGAGCTCGAGCGACTCGTCGACCGGCAGCTCGCCCGGCCGGTGCGTGACGAGCAGCCGCTTGGCGCCGGAGCGCTCGAACGCGTCGACGGCCTCGTCCAGCGCGAGGTGGCCGCGCGTCGGCGCGTCGTGCCCGCCGCTCGCGAGCGTCGCCTCGCAGACGAAGAGGTCGGCGCCGCGCGCAAGCTCGACGAGCGCGTCGCTCGGCGCCGAGTCGCCGGAGTACGCGAGCGTCTTCGTGCCGTCGGTGACGCGAAAGCCGTACGCGTCGAGGCCGTAGTGCGGGACGCGCACCGGCGTGACGGTGAACCCGGCGAGCTCGAACGGCAGCCCCGGCTCGTACTCGCGGAGCTCGAAGACGCGCTCGAACATGTCCGGGAAGCCGAGCAGCTCGCCGAAGTGCGTGAGCTGCGCGCGGCCACCCGGCGGCACGCGCAGCTCCGGCCGCGAGCGGAGCTGCTCGCGTCCTTCGAGGTAGGACGCGCCCCACACCCACGGGACGAGGTCGCCCCAGTGGTCGAGGTGGAAATGCGTGATCGCGATCGCGTCCACCTCCGGCCACGGTGATCCCTGCCGCAAGCGGCCGAGGACCCCCGGCCCACAGTCGACGAGCAGTGACCGTGAGCCCTCGACGAGGTAGCCGGAGTGAGCGCCGCCCGCGTTCGGCCACGCCGGGGAGCAGCCGACGACCGTGAGCTTCATGTGCGGCCGGTCAGCGCCCGCTCAACATCCGCGCCATCGCCTGCAGCAGCTTCCACGCGATCGTCCCGTTCGCCTCGACGATCGGCCGGAACGCCCACGAGGTGAGTCCCCAGCAGGTGAGCTCGCTGTCGGCGGTCACGGTCGCCGTGCGCGGTGCGTCCGCGATCAGCGCGACCTCGCCGAAGTAGTCGCCCTCGTGCAGGGTGCGGACCTCGCCGCCGTCGACCGTGACCTTGGCGGTGCCGCCGGCGATGACGAAGAAGCCGACGCCGCCGGTGCCTTGCGTGACGACCTCGCGCCCGGGCTCGAACGTGTACTCCTTCATCGCGGCGGCGACGTCGTGGAGCTCGCGCCTGTCGAGATCGCGGAAGAGGTCGACGCGCGACAGCAGGTCGGTTGGGGCGGCCATCGCGATGATCGTAGTGAATCCGGCCGGCGGCGTCCCCGGCCGCCGTCGCCTACGGCCGGATGTTCTGGTTGACGTGGAAGACGTTGTCGGGGTCGTAGCGCCGCTTGACCTCGACGAGCCGTTCGTAGTTCGGGCCGTACGTCGCCCGCACCCGGTCCTGGCCCTCGTCCATCATGAAGTTCACGTAGCCGGCGCCGCTCGCGTACGGGCGGATCGCATCCGAGTACTCGACCGCCCACGCGCGGATCGCGTCGGCGTTCGCCGGGTCGGGGTCGACGCCGGCGATCACCTGCGCGTACTGCGCGTCGCGTGCCGGCCACGCCGTGTCGGCGGAGCCGACGTCGTGGACGGCGCCGTCGATCGGGTAGAGGTGCATCAGCGACTTCCACCTCGGCATCCGGCGCCCGAACTCGACGTTGACCTCGATCGCCTCGTCGCTCACCTCGCCGACGAACGCCGTGCGCCAGTACCACTGGTCCCCGGCCGGGTAGATCGGATCGAACGCCGCCTGGAACGCTGGGAACGGGACCTCGGCGACGCCGTCGAGCGCGAGCCCCGGCTGCGCGCGCACCTCGGCGAGCGCGTCGTTCGCGTCTTCGACCGGGCCCGTCCAACAGCACGCGACGCCGCACACCCTCTGTAGCTGCAGCTCCTCCGGGAACGGCGGCGCCGGTGGAACCGTGTGGAAGAGGTAGAAGCAGCCGAGCTCGCGCGGCGCCGCCGGCAGGAACTCGCGGTACCACGCGAGCAGATCGGCGGCGTGCTCGATCGGCCAGAACATCGGCCCGGCGACCACGCTGCCGAGCGGATGCAGTCGCAGGCGCAGTTGCGTGACGACGCCGAAGTTGCCGCCGCCGCCGCGGATCGCCCAGTAGAGGTCCTGGTTCTCGTCCGGGCTCGCCTCGACCACGCTGCCGTTCGCGAGCACGACCTGCGCGCCGACGAGGTTGTCGATCGAGAGGCCGAGCTTCCGGGTCAGGTGCCCGATCCCGCCGCCGAGGACGAGGCCGCCCGCGCCCGTCGTCGAGATGATCCCGGCCGGGGTGACGAGACCGTGCTCGGCCGTCGCCGCGTCGACGTCCTGGAGCAAGCAGCCGCCGTCGACGTAGGCGGTGTTCTCGTCCGGATCGACGCGCACCTGGTTCATGTCGCGCAGGTCGATCACGAGCCCGTGGTCGACGCTGCCGAGCCCGGCGGCGTTGTGCCCGCCGCAGCGGATAGCGGTGTCGAGCCCCTGCTCGCGTCCGTACTCGACGGCGGCGACGACGTCGTCGACGTCGACGCAGCGCGCGATCAGCGCCGGGCGCCGGTCGAACATCCCGTTGTGGAGCTTGCGGGCCTCGTCGTATTCGCGGTCGTCGGGGGCGATCGCCCGCCCCCGAAGGCGCAACTCCGTGGTCGCCATCGACGCGACCCTAACGTTTCGAGACCTGTGAGTAAACCCTCCAGCCGAGCCTTACGGCCTCGGGGATGCCGGCCCGATCCTTGCGAGGCATTCGCGAAGCCCTTCTTGCCAGTGAGGCAACTGGGGTGCGCCCTTCTCGGAGCGCAGCACCGAGTAGGCGGGCCGCGGCGCGCGGGCGCCGTACTCAGCGCTCGTGATCCGACGCACGCGGCAGTCGAGACCCGCCACCGCGAAGATCGCCTCCGCGAAGTCGGCCCACGTGCAGTCGCCGCCGCCGGCGACGTGATAGAGGCCGTGCGGCAGCTCGACGAGCTCGCGCGTCGCGGCGGCGAGGTGGCCGACGTACGTGGGTGAGCCGCGCTGGTCGTCGACGACCGCGACCTCCTCGCGCTCCGCGCCGAGCGCGAGCATCGCCCGCACGAAGTTCCGTCCGGTCGGGCCGAAGAGCCACGACGAGCGGACGACCCAGGCCTGGTCGCCGGCAGCCGCTTCGCCGTGCAGCTTGCTGCGGGCGTAGGCGCCGAGCGGGTTCGCTGCGTCCGACTCGACATACGGCTCGCGCTTGCGGCCGTCGAAGACGTAGTCGGTCGAGTAGTAGACGAGCGGCACGCCGAGCTCGGCGACGTGGCGCGTCCCGCCGACGTTCACCGCCGCCGCGCCCTGCGGATCGTCCTCGGCGCCGTCGACGTCGGTCCACGCCGCCGCGTGGAGCGCCAGGGAGCAGCCGCCGACCAGGTCCGGGGGCGCGGACGCGGTGACGTCCCACTCGGCGCGCGTCAGCGCGAGCGCGTCCGGGAACTCCGCCGCGAGCGCCGCCCCGAGCTGCCCTCCCGCGCCGGTGATCAGGACGCCGCGGCCGTGTCCCGTTCCGAGAGGAGAGGCGATCGCGTGCTCCAGAGATGGACGACGCGGGGATCGTTCCACGGCACCCCGTGCTCGTCGGGATCGTCGGGGTCGTACTCCTCGGTGACGAGGTAGCAGAGGAGGCAGTCCGTCAGCGCCTCGTAGCCGTGTGCGAGCCGGCCGGGGACGTAGATCGCCATCGGGTTGTCGTCGCCGATGTCCTCGGTCGCCGTCTCACCCGTCTCGCGGTCGAGCGCGACGACGCGCACCATCCCCTGGAGGCAGACGAACAGGTCGTCCTGCCCGCGCTCGTGGTAGTGCAGCCCGCGGATCACCCCCGCGCGCGAACGCGCGAGGTTCGCCTGCGCGAACGGCTTCGGCAGCGCGCTCGCGCGCGCGAGCTCGACGAACCAGCCGCGCTCGTCGTCGTGCCGCCGGAGCGGGAAACGCAGGATCATTTGTTGACCCCCGTCTCCTCGATCAGGCGGCCGACCTCGGCGAGATCGTCCCAGTGCTTGCCGCCGTCGCGCCACCAGCCTTCGACCCGCTGCACGACGAGCTCGCCGCGGCGGGCGAACTCGCGGTTGACGTCGGTGATCTCGAGCTCGCCGCGGCTCGACGGCTGCAGGGAGTCGATGATCTGGAACACCTCGGCGGGGTAGCAGTACAGGCCGACGACGGCGTCGTTCGACGGCGGCGCCGCGAACCGTGAGTCGACGACGCCGGCCTTCTCGACGATGTCGACGACGCGTCCCTCGCCGTCGTAGGCGACGACGCCGAAGTTCTCGGGGTCGGGCACACTCTTGACGAACACGAGCGCACCGTGGTCCCAGCTCGCGATCGCGTCCGCCTGCGCGTACTCGAACAGGTTGTCGCCGAGACAGACGACGAGCCGGTCGTCGTGGGCGAAGTCGCGCGCCATTCCGACGACCTGTGCGATGCCGCCCGGCTCGACCTGCACCTTGTAGGTCAGGTCGAGGTCGAACAGCAGCTGGCCGCCCCCGCGCGCCTCGACGCGGCCGTCGCCGAGCAGGTCGATGAAGTCGCCTGCGTGCTGCTTGCCGGTCACGAGCAGCACCTCGCGCACGCCGAGCCGCTGCAGGAGCTGGAGCGGGTAGTAGACCATCGGCCAGCGGCCGACCGGCAGCAGGTGCTTGTTCGTGACGCGCGTCAGCTCCTCGAGCCGCGTCGCCGTTCCGCCCGCACAGATCAGGCCCTTCATTCCGCGGCGAGGTTACCGTCGTGCCGGTGCGAGCGCGGACGGCGGCACGCGCACGACGCGGGCGAGGCCGGCCGGCAACCACCAGTTCCACCGGCCCAGGATCGCCATCGCGCTCGGCACGAGCAGCGAGCGGACGATCGTCGCGTCGACGAAGACGGCGACCGCGAGGCCGAAGCCGAACTCTTGCAGGCCGACGATGCGGCCGGCGATGAACCCCGAGAACGCGGCGCACATGACGACGGCGGCGGCCGTGATGATCCGCCCGGTCCGCTCGAGCCCGTGTGCGACCGCGGTCACGTTGTCGCCGTTCTCGTCCCATGCCTCGCGCATGCGCGTGACGAGGAAGACCTCGTAGTCCATCGAGAGCCCGAACAGCATCGCGAACAGGAAGATCGGGATCCACGCCTCGATCTGCGACGAGGGCTGGAGCCCGAGCACGGAGTGCACCCCGTGCTGGAAGACGAGGACCAGCACGCCGTAGGTGGCGGCGACCGAGAGCACGTTCATGATCACGGCCTTGAGCGGCAGGACGACGGAGCGGAACGCCCGCAGCAGGAGCAGGTAGGAGAGGACCAAGACGGCGAGGACGAGCCACGGGAACGCCGCGTAGGCGGTGTCGATGAAGTCGACCCCGAAGGCGGGCGCGCCGGTCACCAAGACCGTGGTCGAGCCCTCGAACCCGGCCGCGGGCACGTACCGGTCGCGGAGCCGGTGAACGAGGTCCACG